>JAMCVR010000012.1 GCA_023475455.1 Thermoplasmatota archaeon
CTATAAAGCAGATGATGCCTCAAAATCCCCGCCCGGTCGGCGCACCATGACGACACCCGATCCCCTCACCATGGAAATCTCCCGCCATGTCTGGCAGACCAAATACCGGGCCGCGGGAGAGACCGGGCGCCGCATCCTCGACGCCCATCTGGTAGACGCGGTTTTCGTAGCTGTTGAGCGCCAGCAGGCGGCCGTCGGCCTTGAGGCCGGTGCTGTCGAGCGCGTCGAGCGCGCAGTCGGGGGTCAGCGCGGCGTAGGGGTGAAGCGAATGCATCATGAAAACCGCAAAACAGCTATAAAGCAGATGATGCCTCAAAATCCCCGCCCGGTCGGCGCACCATGACGACACCCGATCCCCTCACCATGGAAATCTCCCGCCATGTCTGGCAGACCAAATACCGGGCCGCGGGAGAGACCGGGATCGTCGACACCTGGCGCCGCGTGGCGCAGGCGATGGCGGCGGCGGAACGCAGCGAGCCTGCATCATGGGCCGAGCGTTTCTTCCGCCTGCAGGAGGATTTCCGCTTTCTGCCCGGCGGCCGCATCCTCGCCGGCGCCGGCACCGGCCACCGGGTGACGCTGTTCAACTGCTTCGTCATGGGCGAGATCGCCGACGACCTCGAACACATTTTCGAGGCGCTGAAGGAAGGCGCGCTCACGATGCAGCACGGCGGCGGCGTGGGCTACGATTTTTCCACCCTGCGCCCGGCCGGCACGGTGGCGCAGGCGACCGGCAGCATCGCCTCCGGTCCGGTGTCCTTCATGCACATCTGGGACGCCATGTGCGCCACCATGCTGTCGACCGGCGCGCGGCGCGGCGCGATGATGGCGACGCTGCGCTGCGATCACCCCGATATCGAAATCTTCGTCGACGCCAAGCGCGATCCCGCAGCGCTGCGGCATTTCAACCTGTCGTTGCAGGTCAGCGACGCCTTCATGGCCGCAGTGGAGGGCAACCGCGACTGGCCGCTGGTGTTTCCCGTGCACGATGGCGAGGCGGCCGACGGTCCTCTGGTGCAGCGCCGCTGGACCGGCAGCGCCGCGCCGGTGCCCTGCCGCGTGCTGCGCACGCTGAAGGCGCGCGAGCTGTGGCAGCGCATCCTGCGCGCAGCCTACGATACCGCCGAGCCCGGGGTGCTGTTCGTCGACCAGATCAATCGCGAGAACAACCTGCACGACCGCGAAATGATCACCGCCACCAATCCCTGCGGCGAAATTCCCCTGCCGCCCTACGGCGCCTGCGACCTCGGCTCGCTCAATCTGGTCGCCTTCGTGACGTCGCCCTTCGCCGCCGACGCCCGCCTCGACCTCGACGCGCTGGCCGACTCGGCGCGCCTCGCGGTGCGCTTTCTCGACAACGTCGTCGACGTCTCCCGCTATCCGCTGCCGGCGCAGGCCGAACAGGCGCACCGCACGCGGCGCATCGGGCTCGGCATCACCGGCCTCGCCGACGCGCTGGTGCTGCTCGGCCTCAACTACGACAGCGAGGCCGCGCGCACGCTGGCCACGCGCACGATGCAAACCCTGCGCGACACGGCCTATCGCGCGTCCATCGAACTCGCCCGCGAGAAGGGCCCGTTTCCCGGATTCGCGCGCGAGGCGTTTCTGGCCAGCGGCTTCGCCAGCCGGCTGCCGGAAGATATTCGCAACGCCATCGCCGCGCACGGCATCCGCAACAGTCACCTTCTGGCCATCGCCCCGGCCGGCACCATCAGCCTGCTGGCGAACAATCTTTCCAGCGGCATCGAGCCGATTTTCGCGGCCGAGGCCGAGCGCCGCGTGCTGGGAACGGACGGCAGCTATCGCACCCACCGCGTGGACGACCACGCTTGCCGGTTGTGGCGGCAACAGGGCCGGGCCGGCACGCCGCCCAGCGCGGTCGAGGCGCGGCAGCTCGATCCGCTCGCCCATCTGCACATGCAGGCGGCGCTGCAGCCGTTTGTCGACAACGCCATTTCCAAGACCATCAACGTCGCCGCCGACACCCCGTTCGAAAGCTTCGAGGCGCTCTACCGGCAGGCGCATGCGCTCGGCCTCAAGGGCTGCACCGTATTCCGCCCCAATCCCGTCACCGGCGCCATCCTCAGCCAGCCGCCCGCGACCGAACAGGTGCAGTGCTGCAGCCCCGAGCGCGAGGCCGATTAGGGCATGCCAGCCCGCCCTAAAGCCCGAATGGATCCAAACGCCCCCCGCATGAGCAGGCCGCCCGGCTGCCGCATCGGCCTTGCCCTGGGCGGCGGCTCGGCGCGCGGCTGGGCGCACATTGGCGTAATCCGTGCGCTCGCCGACGCCGGCATCGAGCCGGACATCGTCTGCGGCACCTCGATCGGCGCGCTGGTGGGCGCTGCCTACGTGGGCGGCGAACTCGACCGGCTGGAGGCCTGGGTGCGCAGCCTGCGCCTGCAGACCGTGGTGAGCTTCCTGGATTTTTCGCTCAATGGCGGGCTGATCAGGGGCGACAAGCTGATCGGGTTTTTCCGCAGCCATTTTGTCGATCGCGACATGCGCGAGCTGGAACGGCCGTTCGGCGCCGTCGCCACCGACCTGCAGCGCGGCCGCGAGGTGTGGCTGCGCGAAGGCCGGGTGACCGACGCGGTGCGCGCCTCGATCGCGCTGCCCGGCCTGTTCACCCCGGTGCAGCGCGACGGCAGCTGGCTGGTCGACGGCGGGCTGGTCAATCCGGTGCCGGTGTCGCTGTGCCGCGCGATGGGCGCCGACCTCGTGATCGCAGTCGATCTCAATTCCGACCTGCTGGGCCGCCACCTCAAGCCCAGGGCTGCCAAAGCAACGCGCAAGCACGCCGCAGCCGAGCCCGACACCCTGGCCGACGCGGTATTGGCGCGCATCCAGACCGGCATGTCGCAACTCGGCCTCAACCACGACAACGGTCCCAAGCCTCCCGCCATGCTCGACGTGCTGGCTTCCAGCATCAACATCATGCAGGTGCTGATCACCCGCAGCCGGCTGGCAGGCGAACCGGCCGACATGATGGTGACGCCCCTGCTCGCGGACCTGGGGCTGATGGAATTTCACCGCGCCGCCATCGCCATCGATGCCGGACGGCGCGCGGCCGAAGTCGCCCTGCCGCAGTTGCAGGGACGCCTGAGTGGCTGAAACGAACGGGCAGGCTTAGCGCGCGGACGCGCACAGCGCCAGCTTGTGCGCACGGTCGAGCTGCTTGATCGCGGCTTCGCGGCGGGAGGCTTCGGCGCGGCTGGCAGCGGCTTCGACATAAACCAGCTCGACCGGGCGCCGGGGGCGGGTGTAGCGGGCGCCCGGCGCGCCGTCGCCGTTATGTTCAGCGATCCGGCGGTCGACGTCGATGGTGATGCCAGTGTAGAGCGTGTGGTCGGCGCACCGGACGATGTAGACGAACCAGGCGGAGACGGTCATGCCTCCATCATGCGTCGGAGAGTTCTTGCGCCCACAGCAGCGCATCCATGTGCACGCCGTTGATGTCGTCAACCTCGCGCCCGATCTGCCTGGCCAACGCCTCGATGCTGCTCTGGTCGTCCTGTTCGCAGGCGATGGCCAGGGCCAGGTAGGGCGCATACGGCCCGCGCTGCGAGACGAGGGCCTCGGTGATTTCGGCGGGCAGGCTGATCTGCTTCAGCACCTGCTGCATCGGCATGCGCATGACCACGTCGAGCAGCGAAAACAGTCCGGCGACGAAAATCTCGTCGAGCGCCTTGGCAAACAGCGCGCGCCCGGCCAGCTGCTCGGCCACACGGCCGCGCACCAGCGCGTTTTCCAGCACCGCCTGATCGAGTTCCCGGGTCTGGCCGCCGGTAAACAGGATCAGCGTCAGCCAGCGATACAGCTTGTCCTGCCCCATCACCATCAGCGCCTGCTCAATGCCGCCGATCTTGTTCATCAGGCCCATGCCGGGCGAATTGACGTAGCGCAGCAGGCGTACCGACAAGGCCGGATCGTGGCGGAACTGCGCCGCCAGTTCCGGCTGCTCGGCGCCGGTGCGCACCCGGTTCATCAGGTCCAGCACCTTGGCGCGCGAGGGTCCCATGGCGGGGCTGTCGAGGGTTTCTCGGCGGGTGATGAAAGGCCCCATGAACAGCGCGAACTGCAGCTTGTGGCACATGTGGAACGCTTCGAGCGTTTGCACGTTCGTCGCCACGAAACGCTTGCCCGCGGCCACCCTGGACACGCTGGCCATTTGCGCGGTGATGGCGGGAATGTCCTCGCTGCTGACGTCCATCAACACGTAATCGGCGTGCTGCAGCAGCCCGTCCCGCTCGGGACGGATGGCCGCATCGGCAGGCACCGCAAAATTGAAGCCGCGCGACTTCAGTTCGCTCAGGCGGGCAAGCAGGGGGTCGGTGATCGGGGTCCGGGTGTCGATACTCGGCATCCACACCGTGCCGGCGGCAGGCCAGCCCTCGATCAGCGGGTGATTCAGGGTGGCGGGCGCAACCGGCACGAACGCCAGCCGCTGTCCCAGCAGGCGCGCGATATCCATGCGCTGAAGATTGCCGAGCAGCGTCTCGTCATAGAGGCGCCGCATGTCGGGCAGGTCCGTATCGCGCTGCCCGTCCAGCGCACGGCGCAGCATGAAGACGTAGGCTGCCACTTTCTGGTCGCGGCCCAGCAGGGCTTCGCGACGCATGACCGAAGGCGCCCCGGATCCCGGCCTGGGCGCCGCCCGGCTCCCGGAGGCCACGGCAGGGATGGGCGGCGCGGCCGCGGCCTCCTTGCCCGACCACATTCCGACTAGACGATTCAGCACGCTCCACTCCTCCGCAACAAACCTGGGCCCATCAGTCTGGTCATCGGCAGCGCCGGCCAAGACTGTAGCCTGTCCGCGCAAATTTTTGCGCGGAACGCCACTGCGTGACGGCAACGCGTCGCTGCTATGCTTACGAGACTGCGTGAATGATTCGACGCCTAGCCATGGGGCCCCCAATTGACCAAGCAAATCTCTCAGTATTTTTTTCGCGGCCTGATCACCGCCTTGCCGCTCGGGCTGACGGTCTATCTACTGTATGTCTTCCTGCGCTGGACGGAGACGCTGGCCATGCAGTTGATACGGCCGTTCATCGGCGAATTTTATGTGCCGGGAATGGGCTTGCTGCTCGGGATCACCGGCATTTTCCTGCTCGGCGTGCTGATGTCGCAACGCGGCGTGGGCAGGCTGCTGACGCTGGTGGAACTGCCCTTCACCAACCTGCCGGTGGTGAAGAGCATCTATTCCTCGCTCAAGGATTTTGCCGATTATTTTTCACCCAAAAGCAATCAGGCTGCCAAGCAAACGGTGGTGGCGCTCAAGCTGCCGGGGCTGGATCTCGAAGTGGTGGGACTGATCACGCGCCAGAGCGTGGACGACCTGCCCCCCGGCTTCCTGCCGGGCGACCGCGTGGCGGTTTACCTGCCGATGGGCTACATGATCGGCGGGTATACCGTGTTCGTTCCGCGCGACTGGGTGCAACCGATCGACGTGTCGGTGGAAGAAGCGATGCGCGCGTCGATGTTTGCGTGGATGAGCACGGCCGGCAACGGCGATTCGTCCGACCAAACCGGGCCATGATCACGCGGTGAAGCGCTGCGCAAGCTGAGGTAGAGTTCAGTCTCATGCGGATCGAGTGCTACGCCCAACGCCTGCTCAACCCGTTTCGCGGGGTGGTGCACACCATTCGCTACCAGTCGGCCGAGGCGGTGACGACCGACGGCATCGAATGGGATATCTACGTGGCCAACGACGCCTTGCTCGACGGGCTGGGACGTGCCGGCAAGCGCGCGCAGATTTCCGACATCCGCTACGGCCACTGGTCGGCGGATAAAGGCCTGAAACGCGGGCCGCTGTATCCGTCGGACGATTTCAGGCGCCTGGAGGACATGGGCGCGGTGGTGTACGAGCACCTGCTCAAGGTGCATCGCGACGTGCCGTTCAAATTCCGCGACCCGTTCGAGCTGTGGCTGCTCGACCGCGACGACCGGCCCCTGGCGCTGCTGCACAGCGTGCGCGCCGACAGCGAAACCGACACCCAACCGCCGCTCGACTGGCGTGCCGGCATGGCCGCGCAGGAACATTTCCAGAGCACCGCGATTGCCGGTCTGGCCGAGCCTGCCGGGGCGTATTTGACCCGTTGTGTAAACAGCCTCGCCAGCGGCGTCGTGCAATGGTTCCGCCGCGCCGGCGATGGCGCCGGACTGGGACTGCACACGCTGAAAGGCGGCGACGCCCTGCGCGGGCGCGTGCTCGCCGCCGAGGCCTTCCCGCCGCTGTTCATCGCCACCGCCGGCATGGACGCCGCCCACACCCGGCTGGTGCACGATTATCACGCCTGGCAGGCGCCGTGGATGTTGCTGCTGCCGCACCTGGACGCGGCCACCCGCGGCGCACTGGAAGCGGCCGCCTGCCGGCAGGCCGAATCGATCGAGAAACACTACCGGCTGTACCCCGTCGTCATCGATCGCCCCGCACTGCAGGCCGCGCGCGTGGAAGCGGCACTGGTGCGCAGCCAGCCGCACCCCGCGAACCACGATGAGGTCGTGCCGATGTTTTTTTATATCGAACTCGGCAGCACCGAGAGCCAGGACATCTGAGCGGCCCGGCCGGGCAGCCTGGCGAATTCGTCGCTGGACGCCGCGCGGCGGCGGCCACGGGCAATGATGCGAAACCGGGCGGCACCCTCCTCAAAAATCAGCGCCGGAACCGGCTGGTCCCGGACCGCATAATTCCGTTGGGTTAGTTGCCCGTTCCCAGCGCCTGCTTGAGCTTTTTCGCGTCGATCAGTTTGTCGAGCTCACCCAGTCCTTTGGCCACGCCGGGATCGGAAAACAATTCGGCCATGGCAACCTATCCCAGTGTCTGAAACCCGGTCTGCAGCGCTGCCGCGCCCTCGTATTTGACTGCCTGACGGGTCTGCTCGATACAGGATTCGGTCAGCAGACGATCGAACAGCCGTGCGGTTTCCCGATTGGCGCGCACGCGCTCCTCAGCGCTCACCTTGGCGAGCGATTGCACGACGGGATGCACCGTGGTGGTGGCGATCACCCAGCGCACCAGCGCGTTTTTGTCGACAGCCGTGGTTTTCTCGACCAGGCAACGCGACAAGTCGTCTGCATACAATCCGGCGTGGGCCGGCACAGCGAGGGCGAGCAGGGTTGAGCCCAATGCCAAGGCACGAATCATGATGGACTCCAGAAAAGAGGATGCAGGATCAAGGCTTGTTACCCGCGCACCGGCTCGAAGGTGGCGTCCAGATTCTGGTCGTCGCAGTAATCGAGGAAATCGCCGCGCAGGGTGGCGATGTGGGTGTCGGCGGGGATGCCGAGCGTCATGTGGACCGCGAACATGGGCGCGCCGGTGTGCGGCGCCGGGTAGGTTTCGGTGTCGAGCGCCTCGATGTTGATGCGCAGGCGCGCGAAGAAATTGGCCAGGCTGTTGACGATGCCGGGCTGGTCGAGCGCGGCGACTTCGACGGTGTACGGAATCAGGGGTTTTTCCGGGCGGACGGGGCGGGTGCGCTGCTGCGTGAGCGCCAAGCCCAGTTCCTCGCCCACGGCCGGCAGCCGCGCTTCCAGCTTGGCCAGCGCGTCCCAGCTGCCGGAAACCCGCATCAGCAGCGCAAAGCGGCCGCCGAGCGCGGCCATGCGCGATTCCTCGATGTTGCAGCCGGACTCGCCGATGCGGCGGGTAAAGCCCTCCACCAGGCCGATTTTGTCTTCGCCGCTGGCGGTGATGACGAGGGATTCGGTGTCGCTTGCCATTAAATTAATTTCCTGTCTGACAGTTCTTTCTTGATATAGGCGTAGAACACCGGCGCGGCGATCACGCCCGGCACGCCGAAGGCGGCTTCCATCGCCAGCATGACGATGAGCAGCTCCCATGCGCGCGCCTTGATCTGGCCTCCAATGATACGGGCATTCACGAAATATTCGAGCTTGTGGATGACGATCAGGAAGACCAGCGAGCCCGCGGCGACGTAGAGCGAATGCGACAGCGAAATGATGACGATGACGGTATTGGAAATGAGGTTGCCCAGCACCGGCAGCAGGCCGACGACGAAGGTCACCAGCACCATGGTTTTGACGAAGGGCAGCTGGACGCCGAACGCGGGCAGGACCAGGCCGAGATAGATCCAGGTCAGCAGGACGTTGAGCGCGGAGATCCGCACCTGGGCGAACACCACGCGGCGGAACGCTTCGGCCAGCCGGAGGACGCGCTCGCACAACGCCTGCGCCAGCGGCGCCAGGGTGTGATGCGGCGAGGCTTCGCGCAGCGCGACGAAGCTGCCGATGATGAAGCCGACCAGGATCAGCAGCAGTACGCGGCCGGCATCGCCGCCCAGCTTGCGCAGCTCCTGCGCGTGCTCGCGCAGCCATTCGACCAGGCCGGCGCGGATCACCGACTCGTCGCCCTGCGGCAGCCACTCCCCGGCCCAGGGCGGCAACAGTTCGCGCGAATTTTCGATCACCTCGGCCATCTTGGTGAGCAGGCCGGTGAGCCCGCCTTCGGTGCGCAAATAGAGGATGGCGCCGGCGGTCAGGCCGCCGAGGGCACCCAGCACCACCAGGGTGATCAGCGTCACCACCAGCACCTTGGACCAGGTGTGGCTGAGCTTGCCGATGACGAAGCGCGGCGCCAGCAGGTGGACCAGTTGCACCACCAGCAGGCCGGCCAGCAGAGCCGGCAGCAGCCGCAGGAACATCACGAGCAACAAGCCCGCGGCCATCATCAGCCAGGCGGCAATCTGGTGGCGGGTGGCCGGCGCAAGAGAATCAGTCATGATCGCCACATTGCCAAGAAAGCCCTCGCGCGGCAAGGGTTTCGGCATGACGGCCGGCGAACTCAGGCATCGGCCAGGTAGCCCAGCGCGGCGCCGGTCTGCGCAGCGGCTTTTTTCAGCGCCTCGGCCCAGCCCGGTTTGTGACGGTCGGCCGGCGCCGAGATCGACAGGCCGGCGACCAGCTTGCCTTCGGCGTCGCGGATCGGCGCGCCGATGCATGCCACCCCCAGTTCGGCTTCCTCGCGGTCGCAGGCCAGCTGCTCGCGGCGTATCGCTTCAAGTTCGGTGCGCAGTTTTTCCAGCGTGGTCAAGGTGTTCGGGGTATAGGCGGGCAGGCCGGTGCGTTCGGCGTAGCCCATCACCCCGCTGGCGCTGTCCTCGGCGAGAAAGATCTTGCCGGCGGCGGTGACGTGCAGCGGGGCGTGCGCGCCGACCACCTGCACCACCTGGATCAGGGTCACCACCAGCACCTTGGACCAGGTGTGGCTGAGCTTGCCGATGACGAAGCGCGGCGCCAGCAGGTGGACCAGTTGCACCACCAGCAGGCCGGCCAGCAGAGCCGGCAGCAGCCGCAGGAACATCACGAGCAACAAGCCCGCGGCCATCATCAGCCAGGCGGCAATCTGGTGGCGGGTGGCCGGCGCAAGAGAATCAGTCATGATCGCCACATTGCCAAGAAAGCCCTCGCGCGGCAAGGGTTTCGGCATGACGGCCGGCGAACTCAGGCATCGGCCAGGTAGCCCAGCGCGGCGCCGGTCTGCGCAGCGGCTTTTTTCAGCGCCTCGGCCCAGCCCGGTTTGTGACGGTCGGCCGGCGCCGAGATCGACAGGCCGGCGACCAGCTTGCCTTCGGCGTCGCGGATCGGCGCGCCGATGCATGCCACCCCCAGTTCGGCTTCCTCGCGGTCGCAGGCCAGCTGCTCGCGGCGTATCGCTTCAAGTTCGGTGCGCAGTTTTTCCAGCGTGGTCAAGGTGTTCGGGGTATAGGCGGGCAGGCCGGTGCGTTCGGCGTAGCCCATCACCCCGCTGGCGCTGTCCTCGGCGAGAAAGATCTTGCCGGCGGCGGTGACGTGCAGCGGGGCGTGCGCGCCGACCACCTGCACCACCTGGATCAGGGTCTGCCCGCCCGACACGCGCTCGACGTAGACCGCTTCGTCGCCGCGCCGCACGATCAGGTTGACCGTCTCGCCGGTCAGTTCGGCGAGTTGCTGCATGAAGGGCATCGCCACCTGACGTATATTGAGACGGGCCCGCAGGCGATTGCCCACTTCCAGCCAGCGCACGCCCAGATCGTATTCGCCGGCGCCGGTCTTTTCGACCAGGCCGTGCGCCATCAGCGCCCCCAGGATGCGGTGCGCGCTGGCGGTGTGCAGGCCGGCATCATGGGCCAGCCGGGTGAGGCTGATCGGACCCGGTGCACGCGAAAGGATGCCGACCAGCGCCATGGCGCGGTCGAGCACTTGGATCGAGGAGCCTGCATTTTTCATGAAGTGAAAATTTATCACGCAATATGAAATTTGTCGCTTTAGCTGCTTCAATACGATCATCGTTTCACATGACGTGAAACATTTTCATATTGTGAAAGGTATAGCCGTGAGCGCCCAGATGCAGTCCACCCCCGAGACCCTCCCCGCCTTCTGCGAAGGCATCCAGTATTTCGCCGATAGCTTTCCGGAAATCGACCGTCTGGGCGCCGCGCCGCTGCTGGGCCCCAAGCAGCCCGCGCTGCCGGATGCGACCGGCGAGGCGGCGATTTATCAAACCCTGCTCGCCGCCGACGCGCTGCGCTACCTGACCCTGCAGGTCACCGGCAGCAAGTCCTCCGGCCACCCCGGCGGCTTCGCCTCCAGCGCCGACGCGGTCGCCGCGCTGCACCTGCTGGGCCACCGCAACCTGGTGACCGAGGTCGGCCACCACGCACCCGGCTTCTACTCGGCGATGTTCCTCGACACCTCGCTGGAAGCCATGGGCATCCGCACCGTGTCCGACATGCGCGCGCGCTTTCGCGAGCGCCACGGCCTCCTGGGTCATCTGTCGGGCGCGATTCCCGGCCTGCTCGCCCCCGCCGGCCCCTTGGGCCAGGGCCAGCATTTCGCGCTCGCCGGCGCCTATCTCCATCGCGACAAGCTTTTCCCCGTCACCATCGGCGACGGCGGCCTGGGCGAGCCCTACATCATGAGCGCGTTCCAGCACTTCGCCACCGCCTATCCCGACGTCACCAACACCCTGCCGGTGCTGGTGTGGAACGGTTATTCGCAGGAGCACCACAGCATGGTGTCGTTGTGGGACAACGAAAAAATGACCGGCTACTGGCGCGCCCACGGTTTCGACGAAGTGCACCTGATCGACGCGCGCGACTTCGCCGACACGCCCGACGCCCCGGTGTACGCGGACTCGACGACCTTCGGCTTCGCCGCGCGCATGGCCTTCACCGGCGCCATCCTGAAAGCCGCCGACGCCGCCGCGAAGAGCGCCCTGTCCGGCCGCCGCGCCAGCCTCATCGTCAAGCAGTTGAAGGGTGCGGGCGTGCACGCCACCGGCGCCAAATCGCACAACCTCTACGCCCACCACACGCTCGACTCCGACGACGTGAAGGACGGCCTCATGCGCCGCGCGCTGCCGATACAGGCCTGGACGATCACCCGCGAGAACTTCCGCCACGCCGGGGGCGGCCCCGCCGCGCGCGTGGCGGTGACCGAAACGGCGCGCGAACTGCCGAGCCTCGACGGCCTACCGCTCACCGAATTCGCCGTCGGCGAAAACCACATCCCCACCACCGCCTTCGGTCGCGTGGTCGGCGAAGTGGGCCGCCGCGACCCGCACTTCGTCGTCACCAACGCCGACGGCAACGAGGCCTCGGGCATGGCCAACATCAACAAGGCGCTGACGATCCGCCACCCGACCGCCGACGACCTCTATTTCCAGGGCCCTTCGGGCCAGGTGTACGAGCCGCTCAACGAGGACGCCTGCGCCGGCCTCGCCGTCGGCGTTGCGCTGTTCGGCGGCCGCAGCCTGTGGTGCAGCTACGAATCCTTCGCCATCAACGGCCTGCCGATCTGGCAGACGGTGACGCAGGCGATGGCCGAGCTGCGCCGCGCCACGCCCGCGACGGTGTGCCTGTTCACCGCCGGTGCGCTGGAGCAGGGCCGCAACGGCTGGACCCACCAGCGTCCGGAAATCGAGAGCTACTTCGCCGCGATGATGAGGAACGGCAACGTCTACCCGCTGTTCCCGGTCGACGCCAACATGATCCAGGCGAGCTACGACTGGGCGCTCAAGCAATCGAACAAGGGCATCGTCATCACCGCCTCGAAGTCGCCGCTGCCGGTGCACACCACGCTGGCGCAGGGCTACCAGGCGATCGACGACGGCGCGATGGTGCTGAAGGAGCTGCCTTCAAATAAAGCGGCAGGCTCGCACACCGTGGTGTTCGCGGTGACCGGCGACATGGTGCTGCAGCCGGTGTTCGCCGCCGCCGAGCAGCTGGCCGAGGCCGGCATCGGCTCGCGCATCGTCGCCGTGGTCAACCCGCGCCGCCTGTACCGCCCGACCGACGTGCTGTGGGATAGCGTGTCGGAACCCGACGGCCGCTTCATGGATGACGCCGCATTCAGGGCGATGTTCCACGGCGACGTGCTGATCGGCGTCACCGGCGGTCCCTCGGCGCCGCTCGAACCAATTTTGTTACGCAGCCAGGCCGCGCAGCGCGACGTGTTCTGCTGGAAGCGCGGCGAAACCACCGCCAGCCCGCAGCAGCTGTTCGACTTCAACGGCATGAACGCGCAGGCGATGCGCGAGCGCGCGCTGGCGATGCTGGAGCGGGCGGCGGTTTGAGAAACAAGGGGGAAAACCATGAACCCGAAAATCATCGTTCTCGACGACGACCCCACCGGCTCGCAGACGGTGCATTCCTGCCTGCTCTTGACGCGCTGGGATGTTGCCACGCTGAAAACGGCGCTGGCCGATGCCGCGCCGCTGTTCTTCATCCTCACCAACACGCGCGGGATGGACGCTGAGCGCGCCGCCGCGGTGACGCGCGAGGTGTGCGTCAACCTCAAGCTCGCGCTCGCGGATTATTCCGGGCCGGTGCTGTTCGTGTCTCGCTCGGACTCGACCCTGCGCGGCCACTACCCGGTGGAGACCGACGTGATGAACGACGTGCTCGGGCCATTCGATGCGACGCTGCTCACCCCGGCGTTCTTCGAGGGCGGGCGCATCACGCGCGACGGCACGCACTACCTGATGGTTGACGGCAAGCCGGTGCCGACCCATGAAACCGAATTCGCGCGCGACTCGGTGTTCGGCTACCGCACGGCGTTCCTCCCAGACTACGTGGCCGAGAAAACCGGCGGCCGCGTCGCCGCAAAGGATGTCGCGCACTTCACGCTCGCCGACCTGCGCGCCGGCAAGGCGGGCCAATGGCTCGACGCGTTGCATAACAACGCGACCGGCGTGGTCGATGGCGAAACGCCGGACGACTATCGGCTATTTGCCGATGCCGTGCTGAAAGCCGCCGCCTCTGGCCGCCGCCTCTTGTTCCGCAGCGCCGCCTCGCTACTCACCGCGCTGGCAAAGCTGCCGCCGCAGCCGGTGGCGGCCGAATCCTTCGCCACCCTGGTGCGCGGCGGCCAGCCCGGTGCGGTGGTGGTCGGCTCGCACGTCGCCAGGACCACCGCGCAGCTCACCGCGCTGCTGAAGGAACGCGGCGTGATCGGCCTGCCGCTCGACGTCGCCCGCCTGCCGGCCGAGCGCGCCGCAGTGGTCGACGAACTGACGGCGGGCATCGCCCACGCCCACGCGCGCGGCCTCACCCCTGTGGTGTTCACCAGCCGCAGCGAACGCCAGTTCGCCAGCACGGCGGAGCGTTTGAAATTCGGCGAAGCGGTGTCGGGCGCGCTGATGGACGTGGTGCAACGGCTGCCGGCGACGCTGGGCTTTCTCATCGGCAAGGGCGGCATCACCTCCAACGACGTGCTGTCGACCGGGCTTGCGCTCACCGCATCGCGCGTGCTCGGGCAGATCCTGCCCGGCGTCACCGTGGTGCAGACGCCGCCCGACCACCGCCTGCCGCAGTTGCCCGTCGTCATCTTTCCCGGCAACGTCGGCGGCGATGGCGCGCTGGCGGAAGCCTACCGGCGGCTCGCGCCCTCGCACGCGCAGGCGAGCCCGGCTAAACTCGCAGCCTGAACCAACACCCCGACGTTTTCATGCTGAGTTCCGCCTTCCTGTCCAAGCTGCGCAGCCTGCTGCCGCCGCACTGCGTGCTGCACGAACGCGAGGACCTGCTGCCCTTCGAGTCCGACGGCCTGGCGGCCTACCGCAACACGCCCGATGTGGTGGCGCTGCCGGAGAACGAGGCGCAGGTGGCGGCGATCCTGCAGTTGTGCCACGCGGAGAAGGTCGCGGTGGTGGCGCGCGGCGCCGGCACCGGGCTGGCCGCCGGCGCGCTACCGGTCGACGGCGCGGTGCTGCTGGTGCTGGCCAGGCTCAACCGCATCAAGGCCATCGACCCGCTGGGGCGCACCGCGGTGGTCGAACCAGGCGTGCGCAACCTGGCGATTTCCGAAGCCGTCGCGCAGCACAACCTCTACTACGCGCCCGACCCGTCGTCGCAGATCGCCTGCTCGATCGGCGGCAACGTGGCGGAAAACTCGGGCGGCGTGCACTGCCTGAAATACGGCCTCACCGTGCACAACATCCTCAGGCTGCGCGCCTGGACCATAGCCGGCCAGCTGCTCGAAATCGGCAGCGAATCGCTCGACTCGCCCGGCTACGACCTGCTGGCGCTGCTGGCCGGCTCGGAAGGCATGCTGGCGGTGATCACCGAAGTCACGGTCAAGCTGCTGCCGCGCCCCGAGCGCGCGCAGGTGGTGCTGGCGGCCTTCGACGACGTGGCGAAAGCCGGCGCCGCGGTCGGCAACATCATCGCCGCCGGCGTCATTCCCGCCGGCCTTGAGATGATGGACCGCCTCGCCATCCAGGCCGCCGAGGCCTTCGTCCGCGCCGGCTATCCGCTAGCCTGCGAGGCGCTGCTGCTGTGCGAGGTCGACGGCGTCAACGAGGAAGTCTCGGCCGACATCTTCACCGTGCGCGAGGTGCTCGAAGCCTCCGGCGCGATCGAAATCCGCACCGCCGAGAGCGAGGAGCAGCGCCTCAAATTCTGGGCCGGGCGCAAGGCCGCCTTCCCCGCGGTCGGGCGGCTGGCGCCCGACTACTACTGCATGGACGGCACCATCCCGCGTGGCGCTTTGCCGCATGTTTTGAAACGCATCGGCGAGATGGGCGCGGAATACGGCCTCGCCGTCGCCAACGTGTTCCACGCCGGCGACGGCAACCTGCATCCGCTGATCCTGTTCGACGCCAACACGCCGGGCGAATTGCACAAGGCGGAAAGCTTCGGCGGCAAGATCCTGGAACTGTGCGTCGAAGTCGGCGGCACCATCACCGGCGAACACGGCGTCGGCCTGGAAAAGATCAACCAGATGTGCGCGCAGTTCGCCGCGCCGGAGCTGACCCGCTTCCACGACGTGAAGGCCGCGTTCGACCCCGACAAACTGCTCAACCCCGGCAAGGCCGTTCCCGAGCTGCACCGCTGCGCCGAGTGGGGCGCGATGCACGTCCACGGCGGACAGCTGCCGCATCCCGAGCTGCCGAGGTTCTGATGCTGGACGCCACCATCGAGCGCATCCGCGCCGCGCACGAAAACAATACGCCGCTCATCATCCGGGGCGGCGGCAGCAAGACGTTCTACGGCAACGCCGGCGCCGGCGATATCCTCGACGCGCGCGCTCTCAACGGCGTGGTCGATTACCAGCCGAAGGAACTGGTGCTGACCGCGCGCGCCGGCACCCCGCTCGCAGAAATCGAGACGCTGCTCGCCGGAGAGGGACAAATGCTGGCGTTCGAACCGCCGCACTTCGGCGGCCCGGCCACTCTCGGCGGCTGCATCGCCGCCGGGCTGTCCGGCCCCCGCCGCCCTTACGCCGGCGCGGCGCGCGACTTCGTGCTCGGCGTGCGCCTGATCGACGGCACCGGGCAGGCGCTGCGCTTCGGCGGCCGGGTAATCAAGAACGTCGCCGGCTACGACGTGTCGCGGCTGATGGTCGGCGCGCTCGGCACGCTCGGCCTCCTCACCGAAATCTCGCTCAAGGTGCTGCCGAAGCCGGCGGCGGAAACCACGCTGCGGTTCGAGCTCGACGAAGCCGCTGCGATCCTGAAAATGAACCAGTGGGCGGGGCAGCCGCTGCCGCTGTCGGCCATCAGCTGGCACGCCGGCCTGCTGACGGTGCGGCTGTCGGGCGCGGCGTCCGCGGTGCAGGCCGCGCAGGCCAAACTCGGTGGCGAGGCGCTGAAGGAGGCCGCCGCCTTCTGGCAGCGCCTGCGCGACCAGGCAACGCCCTTCTTCGACAAGCGGCCCTTGTGGCGGCTGGCAGTGAAGTCGACCACGCCGCCCTTGGCTGTCTCCAATCGACCGGGAGGCGAGGTGCAGTGGATCGAATGGGGCGGCGCCGCGCGCTGGCTGGCCTCCGATCTACCGGCGGCCACACTGCGCGAAGCGGCGAAAATTGCCGGCGGCCATGCCACCCTGTTCCGCGGCAATGCGCCGCCCGACGGCGTCTTCACCCCGCTCGCGCCTGCGCTTTCCACCCTGCACCGCAATCTCAAACAGCGCTTCGACCCCAAGGGTCTTTTCAATCGCGGCCGGCTCTATCCCGATTTCTGACATGCAGACCACGCTCGCCGAACCCTACCGCAACATCCCCGAGGGCGAGATCGCCGAACGCATCCTGCGCAGTTGCGTGCATTGCGGGTTTTGCCTGGCCACCTGCCCCACGTATCAGATACTCGGCAACGAACTCGACTCGCCGCGCGGACGCATCTACCTGATGAAGCAGGTGCTCGAGGGCGCGACGCCGACCGCCAAGACCCAGCTCCACCTCGACCGCTGCCTCACTTGCCGCAACTGCGAAACCACCTGCCCGTCGGGGGTGGAATACGGCAAGCTGCTCGACATCGGGCGCCATGTCGTCGAGGAAATCGTCGGACGCGGCGTTGCCGAAGCCGCCACCCGAACGGCGCTGAAAACCGGGCTCGGCTCGCCGCTGCTGTTCAACGCCGCGCTGAAACTCGGCCGGGGCGTGCGCGGCCTGATGCCCGCTTTCCTGAAATCCCGCATCCCGGCCGCCGAAGCCGCGGGCGACTGGCCCGCAGCGCGCCACGCCCGCCGCATGCTGGTCTTGCAGGGCTGCGTGCAGCCCGGCCTCAAACCCAGCATCAACGCCGCCACCGCGCGCGTGCTCGATCGCGTCGGCATCTCGCTGATCGCCGCCGACGAAGCCGGCTGCTGCGGCGCGCTGGCGCATCATCTCGGCGACACCGAGGCAGGCCTCGCCGCCGCGCGCCGCAACATCGACGCCTGGCTTCCGCACCTCGACGCCGGCGCGGAAGCCATCGTGATGACCGCCTCGGGCTGCGGCGTGATGGTGAAGGACTACGGCTGGCTGCTGCGCAACGACGCCGCGTATTCGGAAAAAGCCGCGCGCGTCTCCGCCGCGACGAAAGACATTTCGGAAATCCTCGTTTGCGAAGCGGCCGCGCTGAAATCCCTCGCCCCTCACCCCTCACCCCTCACCCAAAGACGCATCGCCTACCACCCGCCCTGCACCCTGCAGCACGGCCAGAAGCTCTCGGGCGGCGTCGAGGCGCTGCTGGCCGACGCCGGCTTCGAGCTCGCGCCGGTGGCGGAAAAGCATCTGTGCTGCGGCTCGGCCGGCACCTATTCGATCCTGCGGCCCGAGATCGCCGGCCAGCTCAAGGCCCGCAAGCTCGGCCACCTGCAGGCCGGCCAGCCGGAGACGATCGTCACCGCCAACATCGGCTGCCTCACCCACCTGCAATCGGGCACCCGGATCCCGGTACGACACTGGGTGGAACTTCTGGACGAAGCACTTGCCGCATCCTGACAACCTTCAGGAGACCCGCATGATTTTCAAGCAGCTGTTCGAACCCGTTTCCAGCACCTACACCTACCTCCTCGGCTGCGAGGACACCGGCCTGGCGCTCCTCATCGACCCGGTGCTGCCGACCTGGGAGCGCGACCTCGCCGAGGTCAACAAACTGGGGCTGAAGCTCGCCTACACAGTCGAGACGCACATCCACGCCGACCACATCACCTCGGCGAAGAAGCTGAAGGAGGTCGCCGGCAGCCGCATCGCCGGCCCCGCGCTCGACGCGCTGCCGTGCACCGACGTCGGCATCGTCGACGGCATTCCGTTCAAAATGGGATCCATCGAGCTGACGCCGATCCACACCCCCGGCCACACCGACAATCACTTCGCCTATGCCCACGCCGGCCGGCTCTACACCGGCGACGCGCTGCTGATCGACGCCTGCGGCCGCACCGACTTCCAGAGCGGCGACCCGGCGGCGCTGTACCACTCGGTGCGCGGAAAGCTTTTCTCGTATGACGACGACACCCTGGTCTACCCGGCGCACGACTATGAGCAGCGCCGCATCAGCACCATCGGCCAGGAAAAGGCGCGCAATCCGCGATTGGGTGGCGACCGTACGCTGGAAGACTTCGTCGCGCTGATGAACGGCCTCAAGCTCGCCTACCCCAGGTTCATCGACTACGCCGTGCCCGGCAACCGCGAATGCGGGGTCTGCCCGCCAGGCGTGCCGGAACATCTGCAGCAGTATTGCGCGCAGATAGCAGAAAGCCGCCAAGGCTGATTGAGCACAGCGCCGCCAAGCGCTGTGGCGCGTTGCCGCTGCAAAAATCCGCAGAGAGGCACCCGGCGCAGCTGGGTTGCGGAGCCGCGCAGGTCGTCGTCATCGATGACGGCCCCGCGAAACCGGTGAGCTAGCGCAGGGACCGGGCTTCCTCCTCCAGATAAATCCGGTAGGCGTTGCCCCGGTTGCTGGCGTCGAAGGCGGGCAGCTTTTCGTATCGGGACCAGTCGGTGTCCCGGTAGGCCTGGTCGAAAGGAACGAAGTCCCTGACGGCCCTGGCCATGGCTTCGCGCACGTACAGGATGTAATTCCGGGTCGCTTCCACCACCTGCCGGGCATCCTCCGACATCGTGCCATGTCCGGGAATGATGTAGCGCACCTGGTCCTTCAGGCCGGCGATGTAATCCAGACCCGCCAGCCACCGCTCGATGTCGGTTTCGGGGCTGTCGAGAAAGGGAACGCGGCCGCCGTAGATCACGTCGCCGCCGAACAGCACCCCGTAATTCTTGACCCGCATGATGGAATCGCCGGGGGCATGGGCCGGCCCGAGGTGCCTGACTTCGAACCGGACGCCCCCCAGCTCGAAGGCGATTTCCTGGTCGAAGACCTGGTCCGGCGCCACGATGACGGTCTTCTCGTCCACCCAGGGGAACAAGGCCTGGCGGCGCTGCTCGAGCCGGCGCGCGGCATCCTCGCCCTGGCTGTCCGCCGTGCCCCCGGCATAGCCGAGGGTGCCGCGCTGGGCCAGCACAGTGGGCGCGCCGCCGTGCTCCTTGAAGGCCTGCAGGCCATAGATGTGGTCGGCATGGTAGTGGCTGACCACGACGCACTTGACGGGCTTGTCCGTCACCCCGCGGATACGCTGGAGCAGCCGGTAGCCCAGGGCCGGCGTGCCGAGCGCGTCAAACACCACCACCCCCGCCTCGGTGACCACGAAGCCCGCGTTCGAGGTATGGCCCTCGTTCACCGAATCGGGCACGCCCGACAGTCCGACGACGTAATACACGGGGGCAGCCGGAATCTTGTGCAGGGCGAAGGGCAGGCTGACCGCGCCGTAGGGCGTCTCCACCGGCGTCGCGGCCGACGCCGCCATGCCGAACAGCAGCGCGCAGGCCAGCACCAGCCCGCGCGGATCAGCGCATGTAGGCATACCCGTCCTCCCGTTGCAGCTTGACGAGCTCGGCGTCCGCCATCGGCACCATGCGGACGAATCCGTGGATATCCTCGGGGTGATAGCCGCGGGCACGCGCCGCCACGACGCACATGCGGAATTCGATGGGGCCCGCCTGCGTGAGGCTCTGCGCACGCGCCATCAACTCGCGGCTTTGCCGGTGGTTTTTTGTCGCGAAAAGGGGAATCTCGTCGCCATGCAGCACCACCACGATGGAAGAATCGAAAGGATTCGCCTGGTAGAGATTGTTCAGGTAGCTCACGCGATCGAGAACCCCTTCGAGCTCCGCCTTGCCCGACACGGCCACATCGTAGACCACTTTCTGCGGCGCGTAGACCGTCGCTTTCAGTGCCGCCCGGCTCCACGGTGCGTTGCTGTCCGCTGTCGCGATGGACGGCGCCGACACCATCATCGCGAGCGCAAGGATCAGGGATCGGCGTGCGGTTTTCATGGGGTATCCTCCTGAATGTCTGACGCGCAAGGGCGTTATGGCACAAGTTTAAATGCCATCGCGGGGGAGTTGGAACCGGGGCATTTTCCGGGTCGATTCAACAAGACGCCGCTCCGGCTTTACCCTGTCTGCAAATCCTGGGGCTGGTTGAAATTGGCAAAGCAGGCAGCGTCAAACCGAACCGCCGTCGAAGCCAATCCCGCCTGCCAGTGACGCACCGCACGCTCGCCTCGCGCCAGATACGCAGCGAGATCGTCGCGCTGGTCGGTGCGCACGATGAAGCAGCTGGGGTGCGCGCGCGTCTCGTCCGCCGCCACTGCCAGCGGCACGTTCTCCAGCTGCGCCGCGCCCAGCAGGCGCAGCGCCAGATCGGGCGGCAGGTGCGGCGTATCGCACGGGACCACCAGCAACCACTCCGCCGCCACCGCTTCGAGCGCCGCCAGCACGCCCGCCAGCGGGCCGGGAAAATCGGGCAGGGTATCGGGCAGCACGCGGCGGCCGTAGGCCGCATAGGTATCGAGGTTGCGGTTGGCGCTGATGACGATTTCCCCGACTTGCGGCGCCAGTGCGGCGAGCGCCCATTCGATCAGCGGACGCCCCTGATACGCGACCAGCCCCTTGTCGGCGCCGCCCATGCGACGGCCCTCGCCGCCCGCCAGAATGACGGCCGCCACGTGCGCCATCTTCGGTCCCTTAGCGGCGGCGGCCATACAGGTGAAAGCGGTCAGAGCGGTCGCCGGGACGCGCGCCTTCCCACTGCTTGACCCAGTCGGCCGGGACATGCGGCTCGACCTCGCGGCGGCGGGTTTCCACCAGCAGCCAGTTGCAGCCGATGTCGGCAGGCGCAAGCCGGCGACCGCTGTGATAGGCCAGCAGCAGGCGCTGCTGGCTGCGCACCTGAACCGTCTGGATGCAGTCCGCGGACGGCACCCGCGCCGCCAGCGCCTCGCCTACGCTGGCATAGCTCAGGCGACGGTCGAGCGGCGCCTGGAACAGCGCCATCAGCAGGACCCAGATGAAGGTCATGCTTGCCGTCCACACCAGCACGGGCCGCAGCGGCGAGCGCTGCACGCGCATCAGGAACCCGAGCCAGATCAGCGTGGCGACAAGGCCCAACGCCAGCGCCCACGGACGCAATTCGCCGACGCCGGTCAGGCCCAGCCTGGTCAGCCGCCCCGCCAGCCGCGCCGGGATGCCGAGGTCGTGCGCGCTCCAGTAGACCCACAGCACCAGCGCAATGAAGCCGAACAGCGTGACGCCGAACCACAACAGGGCATTGGCCGCACCGCGCCGCAGGGTGAACAGCCCGTTTGCGCCGAGCAGCGCCAGCGGCAGCAGCAGGATAAGACCCTGCTCCTCGCCGGGGTGCGCGTCGAGGGCATACAGGCCGAGCAGGCCGAGCAGCGCGCCGGCCGGCAGCACGATGTCCGGCGTTCGCCACTGGCGGCGCCCGCGATAGACCGCCCACGCCGCCAGCGGCCACGCCGGCCAGGCGTACCAGCCGAGGATGCCGAAGTAATAGCCGGGACGCAGGCCTTCACCGCCCAGCCAGCGGTGCAGGTTGAATGCGTTCTTCAGCGGAATCTGCTGCGTAGCCAGGAACGCCAGCCATGCTGCACCGAACAGCAGCGCGCCGCCCACACTCCAGGCCAGCGCACGGTATGCCGCAGGGCTGCGGTATTCCGCCATCACCAGCGGCGACAGCGCGGCCAGCGTCAGGAACAACGCGGCTTCCGCCGCGCCGCCGGCGAGCAGCATCAATGCCGTGCCACCGCCAAGCGCGCCGGCTCCAAACACCCCGCCGCTGCGCGCGCCCCGCGGCAGGCCGGCGATGCCGTACAGCATGATCGCGGCGGCGGCGAACTGGGCGGTCGCGGCATTGAGTTCGTGGCCGCGCACCAACAGGCCGATGCAGCCCAGCAGGATCAGCGCGGCCGCCCAGC
>JAMCVR010000040.1 GCA_023475455.1 Thermoplasmatota archaeon
CCGGGCCGGGTCGTCCGGATAGAACATGCCGGCAACGGCAGCGGGTCGGATGGCAGACATGGGGCATTTCCTTTTCTTCAAGCATAGTAAATGAGGGGGAATTGCCTGGGTTTCAAGCGGGTTCGCGGGACAAACGGTTTGCCACGATAATGCCGGGTTCAAGCTGAACGGGATTGTTGCCGTTTCAGGGCTGATGACCAGGAGGAACATGGGCTCGTTCAATGCCGCCGACGAAGGCGCGCTGCTGCTGTCGATCTTGCAGGAATCGACCACCGAGGTGCTGGTGTTCGACGCGGACACCCTGCATATCGTCCAGGCCAACCCCGCCGCCACGCGCAATCTGCAGCATCGGCTCAAGGCCTTGCGGAAGCTGGCGCCGCAGGACCTGATGGCGCCCCAGGACGGACGCTCGTTCAGCACCCTGCTTGCCCTGCTGAAAAACGGCAAGAAGCGCCGCACCGCCCTCAACGTGCACTTCCAGCGCCGCGACGGCACCCGCTATCCGGTCGAAGCCCGGCTGCGCTACTCGGGCGATTACGACAAACCGGTTTTCATCTGCGTTGCCAACGACGTCAGTCAGCGCGAGGCCACGCGGCAGGCTCTGGCGCACTCGGAATCCGATCTGCGCGCGATCGTGGCACACATTCCCGGCATGGCTTTCCAGATCATGCGCCAGCATGACGCCCCTCCCGTGCTGCGCTATGTCAGCGAGCAGTCCGAGCTGCTGCTCGACATCAAGGCGGCCGCCCTGTGCGCCAGACCGGAACGTTTTCTCAAGCTGATCGTGGACGAGGACAAGGCCGACTACCTGGCCAGGCTCGCCGAAGCCGACGGCGGCCACCTGAGCTTCAACTGGGAAGGCCGCATCTGGATGAAAGCCTGGGCAGACGTGAAATGGGTGTCGATCCGCGTCAGCCAGCGCAGGATGGCCGGCAACCGGATCTGGGACGGCATCATGCTCAACGTCACGCAGAGCAAGCAGGCCGAAGCCGAAATCCGCCGTTCGCGGGAACAACTGAGCGCGCTGGCCTCGCACGTCGAAAAGGTCAAGGAACAGGAGCGCCTCAACCTGGCGCGGGAGGTGCACGACGACCTCGGCGGCAATCTCACCGCCATCAAGATCGTGCTGTCCTGGCTGAAGGACAACCTGCCGCCCGATGCCCACCGGCTGATCCAGCGCACGGACTATCTCGACCAGGTGGTCGACCAGACCTTCGAGGCCGCCCACCGCATTGCGTCCAACCTGCGGCCGGCCGCGCTGGACCTGGGCATCGTCCCGGCCATCAAATGGCAGCTGCAGCGCTTTGCCCGCAATACCGATATCTCCACCCGGTTCAGCGCGCCCGACGGGCCGGTCCCGCTCGATCCCGACGCCGCGATTGTCGTGTTCCGCATCGTGCAGGAAGCGCTGACCAATGTCGCCAAGCACGCCCGCGCCACCCGGGTCGAACTCAAGCTGGTGCGGGAGCAGGACAGCCTGCGGGTCAGCCTCACCGACAATGGCCAGGGAATCCAGTCCGGACGCGGCGACAAGGGCGGGCTTGCCTTCGGCCTCCTCGGCATGAGCGAGCGCGCCGCCACGCTGGGCGGCGAGCTCACGGTACAGCCCGCCAAACACCAGGGCACCCGGGTCAGCCTGCGCATCCCCTTGCCCGCCCCCGTGCCCGGCGCGGCGAAATGACGGCATAATCGGTCAAAACAATGAGCAGAGAACATCCGTGGCTGTAGCAAAACCGTATCGCATCCTCATCGTCGACGATCACGCCATCGTGCGCGAAGGGCTCAAGCAGATCCTGGCCGAGGTCGACGACATCGAAGTCGCCGGCGAGGCCGACTGCGCAAGGAGCGCCCTGCAGATGGCCCGCCGCGAACCTTGGGATATGGTGCTGATGGACATCACCATGCCCGACCGCAGCGGCCTGGAAACCCTGGAACTGCTGAAAAAGGAGCATCCCGGCATCCAGGTGCTGATGCTGTCGATGCACCGCGAAACCCAGTACGCGGTGCGCGCGCTGAAGAGCGGCGCCGCCGGCTACCTCAACAAGCAGAGCGCGCCGGCCCAGCTGGTCGACGCCATCCGCCTGGTCGCCTCGGGCAAGAAATACATCAGCGCCGAAGTCGCCCAGGAACTCGCCAGCGAAGTCAGCGGCGAGCGAACCGGCCTGGCGCACGAAGCGCTGTCCAACCGCGAATACCAGACCCTGTGCATGATCGCTTCCGGCCTGACCGTCACCCACATCGCCGACAGGCTGGCGCTGTCGGTCAAGACCATCAGCATGTACCGCGCCCGCCTGCTGAAAAAGATGCAGTTGAAGAACAACGCCGAACTGACGCATTACGCCATCAAGCAGGGACTGCTGGATTGAGGCAGGGGCGGCGTCTTCGCCGCGATTTTCGGCTTTTCTCACCCTGCCGCGTGGGCTGCGCCCACCCTACGGCCAGTGCGAGGGTGCGTAGGGTGGGCGCAGCCCACGCGTCGGGACCTGTCCTGGAAATACCGGGGTTTTCCCGCCCTAATCCGCCCTTCGTCTCCCTGCGGCCCTCCCTACCATGCGAAGCACAGTGAAAGCCCTTCGCGGGCCAGGGTTACCAACATGGCCGAACCAACCGTCAATATCAATCTGGACAATCCGACCGAAGTCGCGCGCGAAACCCTGCGCCGCCTGGCCATGCGCCGGATTGCGCCGACCCCGGACAACTACCGGACGCTGTACCAAGAAATCGTCGGCATGGCCGGCGCGCCGGCCAATCCCGCCACTGCCGCCAGTGCGCTGGCCGGTCTGGCCAGCGATCTCGGCACGCATTACCCCGGCCTGTCGAAACAGGTCGCCAACCTCAACAAGGCCATCGACAAGGGCGACTGGCGGCAATGCAGCTGGCTGCTCTCCGAAATTGCCGCCCAGCTCGGGCAGCGGCCCGACGGCAGCGGCGACCGTCCACAGGAAGACCACCCGGCGCTGCTGCGCGACCTGCTGGCCAAAACCCTGGAATTCGGCGTCGTCAGCCAGCTGCCGCACGCCTCGCGCCTGGCTGAAAAAGCCCGGCAGCTCGCCGCCGCAGTGCGCGAGGCCAACAGCGCGGCCACCCTGCGCGACGCCGCCTCCGGCCTGAAATCCCTGTGGGTCGGCATCGAACTGCAGGCCTCGGACGCCCGCGACCAGCAGGAAACGCTCAAGCGCATCCTGCTGCTGCTGGTGGAAAACATCGGCGAACTGCTCGACGACGACACCTGGCTGCGCGGCCAGCTCGACATGGTGCAAAAAATCGTCGCCGGCCCGCTCAGGATCCAGTCGCTGCAGGAAGCGGAAAAGCGGCTCAAGGAAGTGATCTACAAGCAAAGCCTGGTCAAGCACGGCCTGCGCGAGGCCACCGCCACGCTGAAGGCCACCATGACCACCTTCGTCAGCCGCATGAGCGACGCCGTGGCGGCCAACGACGAATACCAGGGGAAAATCGCCGCCCACATCGAACGCATCGGCAACACCGAAGACGTGCTGGAGCTGAACCGCATCCTCGAAGCCCTGTTGGAGGAAACCCGCACCGCACAGTCGGACAGCCGCCACGCCCACGAACAGCTGATCCAGGAACGCGACGCCGCCCTGCAGGCCGAGGATCGCATCAGGCAACTGGAAACCGAGCTTGCCCAGATGAGCGCCCTGGTGCGCGAAGACCCGATGACCCGCAGCCTCAACCGGCGCGGCCTGGACGACGAGTTCGCGCGCGAGGCCGCGCGCGCGGACCGTTACGACACCCCCTTCAGCATCGCCGTGCTCGACGTCGACAACTTCAAGGCGCTGAACGACAAGCGCGGCCACCAGACCGGCGACGAGGCGCTGATCCACCTGGTCAAGGTGGCCAAGGAGGAGCTGCGCATCACCGACCACATCGCCCGCATGGGCGGCGAGGAATTCCTCATCATCCTGCCCAACACCCCGCTCGACGAAGCCGCGCAGATCGTCACCCGCCTGCAGCGCAGCCTCACCAGGAAATACTTCCTCGACCACAACGAGCGGGTGCTGATCACCTTCAGCGCCGGCGTCGCCGAGCGCGCCTCCGGCGAATCGCAGGAAGCCACCATCGAGCGCGCCGACGCGGCGATGTACGAAGCCAAGCACAGCGGCAAGAACCGCGTGTGCCTGGCCCCGAAAGCGTCTGCGCGAGGCCACCGCCACGCTGAAGGCCACCATGACCACCTTCGTCAGCCGCATGAGCGACGCCGTGGCGGCCAACGACGAATACCAGGGGAAAATCGCCGCCCACATCGAACGCATCGGCAACACCGAAGACGTGCTGGAGCTGAACCGCATCCTCGAAGCCCTGTTGGAGGAAACCCGCACCGCACAGTCGGACAGCCGCCACGCCCACGAACAGCTGATCCAGGAACGCGACGCCGCCCTGCAGGCCGAGGATCGCATCAGGCAACTGGAAACCGAGCTTGCCCAGATGAGCGCCCTGGTGCGCGAAGACCCGATGACCCGCAGCCTCAACCGGCGCGGCCTGGACGACGAGTTCGCGCGCGAGGCCGCGCGCGCGGACCGTTACGACACCCCCTTCAGCATCGCCGTGCTCGACGTCGACAACTTCAAGGCGCTGAACGACAAGCGCGGCCACCAGACCGGCGACGAGGCGCTGATCCACCTGGTCAAGGTGGCCAAGGAGGAGCTGCGCATCACCGACCACATCGCCCGCATGGGCGGCGAGGAATTCCTCATCA
>JAMCVR010000249.1:0-13381 GCA_023475455.1 Thermoplasmatota archaeon
GGCTGTACAGGGTGGTGCGGTTGATGCCGAGCAGCTTGGCCGCCTGCGACAGATTGCCCGATGGCGTAGAGCAGCGCGGCGAGCATTTCCCCGCGCTGGCCGCCGGCATACCAGTACTCGGTATTCGGCGTGATGCGGAAGGGCGCTTCTTTCAGACCGAAATAGTCGAGGTACACGGAGGCGGTTTATCCTGAAAAATGCAGCTTGAACCACAGAGACACGGAGACACAGAGAAGATCGAAAAACATTTCGTCTTACGCTTTTCCTGATTCATCCATCGGGCGGAAGCGGTTTGGCAACAACGTCTTGTTTTTTCTCCGTGTCTCTGTGTCTCTGTGGTGAGGAATTTAGGTTTATTCCGTTCCGTAGGTCTGCATGCGGCTGTACAGGGTGGTGCGGTTGATGCCGAGCAGCTTGGCCGCCTGCGACAGATTGCCGTGGGTCATGTTGAGCGCGGCCTCGACGTAGGCTTTTTCCCACTGGCGCAGGGTGACGTCGAGGTTGAAATTGGCCAGCGTCTGCAACTGCTTGCGCGCCAGTTCGATCAGCGCCTTGCCGTCGCTGGCGAGCGGGATTTCCTGCGGATAGGCCTGATCGGTGTCGAGCTCGGATTCCAGTTGCTGGGCGTTGACCGCCACGCCGGGATATTTGGTGGTGAGGCGGATGGCGATGTTGCGCAGTTCGCGCACGTTGCCGGGGAAGTGGTAGTCCTCCCACATCTGCTGCGCGCGCGCGTCGAGCGAGAACGGCTGGCTCCTGGCTTCGTGAGCATAGAAATCGCGGAAGTGGTTCAGCAGCGTGAGCTTGTCCTCGCCCATCTCGCGCAGCGGCGGCACCGCGATCGAGAACACCGACAGCCGGTGGTAGAGGTCGGCGCGGAAGCGGCCGGCCTTGATCTCGGTGCGCAGGTCGCGGTTGGTGGCGGTGACCACGCGGGCATTGGAGAAGCGCGGCTGGGTCTCGCCGACGCGCTGGTATTCGCCGTTTTCCAGCACGCGCAGGAGCTTGGCCTGCAGTTCCAGCGGCAGTTCGCCGATTTCGTCGAGGAACAGCGTCCCGTTCTCGGCCTCCTCGAAGTAGCCGGCACGCGCGCTGGTGGCGCCGGTGAAGGCGCCCTTGGCGTAGCCGAACAGGGTGGGCTCGACCAGGGTCGGCGAAATCGCCGCGCAGTTGAGCGCCAGGTAGGGCTTGGCCGCGCGCGGCGACATCTGGTGCAGGCTGGAGGCGACGCGTTCCTTGCCGCTGCCGGATTCGCCCTCGATCAGCACCGGGAAGGGGGCGGCGGCGTACTGTTTGATCTGCTGGCGCAGCTTGTCCATCGCCAGGCTGCTGCCGACGATGCCGGAATCCTTGGCGGGGGCGGGCGCCTTGTCGGCGCTGCGCTCGGCGTCCTGCACCAGCAGGGCGTTGAACAGCAGCGACTTCAGCCGCTCGGGTTCGCACGGCTTGGCGACGAAATCGATCGCGCCCAATGCGCGCGCATGGCGCGCATTGGCCTCGTCGCTCTGGCCGGAGAGCACCAGGATCTTGATGCTGGGCGAGATGCCCAGCAGGTCGGCGATCAGGGCGAAACCCTCGTCCGGCTTGTGCGGCTGCGGCGGCAGGCCCAGATCGACCAGCGCCAGTTGCGGCGGCTCGTCCAGTTGCATCATCAGGCTCTTCACCTGGGCGCGCGATTCGGCGGCCGAGATGTCGAAGTCCTTGCTCAGCACGTAGGTGAGCGTGTCGGAAATCAGCGGATCGTCGTCGACGATCAGCAAACTCGGTTTGTTGGTTTGGGACACATATCCTCCAGGTCCAATGGTGCCGCGACCGCGTCGTCTCCTGATGGAGAAAGTGATTATTGTGCGCGTGTCGGGTTTTCGACGATTGTGCCAGAGACCCGCCGAAAGTTAAACCGGGTCGGGCCGATAGGGGAGGGGGGCTGCAAACAAGGCAAACCGTTCGGCGGGGTCAGCTGCTCACGGGGTCGATCGCCACGCGCATCCAGCCTTCGCTGTGTTCAAGCGGGCTGCCCAGGGCGATGAATTTGCGTTCCGGCGTGCCGTGGACCTGGAATACCTTGCCCGGCGCGTAAAGGACGGGATCGATGATCGCGGTGTCGGCACCGCTGTTGCCGGCCAGCCACAGGCTGGGGTGGGGCAGGGCGGCGCCGCTGTTGTCGAATCCGTTCACGGTATAGCCCGACGTGCCGGTGTCGTGCAACATGGCCAGTGTGGGCACTTCGGCCAGGGTTTCGATGCCGACCGAGCTGGTGTCGTCGTTGACGCGCGACAGGCGGCGCACGATGCCGATTTGCCACCGGCGGGCGCCGTGCGATTTGATGCCGATCAGCGCGCCTACGCGCAGCCAGTCCTTGTCTCGCGATTCGACGACGGCGCCATAGCCGCATTCGCTTTCGTCGTGCATGACCCAGCGTTCGATGTCGGGAGAGGCCGCGATGGCCGGAGCACGCAAGTGCGAGACGCGTTCGCGGGTGCGGTCGGTAATAAAACCGTACACCTGCACGTCGTC
Source organism: Thermoplasmatota archaeon (assembly GCA_023475455.1). The sequence goes on from JAMCVR010000249.1 coordinate 2,515, forward strand.
GACCTCGTTGTAATGGAGTCCGGTGCCGTAGGGCGACACCTTGGCCGGGGCATCGGCTGCCTTGATCTGGTTGACGATGGCGTTGAGGCCGTGCGCCACATCCACCAGCCGTTTGATCGGTTCGCGCGGCGCGCGCCGCTGTTCGCGCGCGGCCAGCGGGGCCCACTGGCGCTGCAGGTATTCGATCAATTCGAGGCTTTCGGCCGCGCGGCCGTTTTCTGTCAGACCCAGCCGGGCGGGCGGGCGGCCATTCTGCAGGCCGGTGCGCAATTCATCCAGCTTGTGCAGCAGGGCGGCGCCGCTGTTGTCGAATCCGTTCACGGTATAGCCCGACGTGCCGGTGTCGTGCAACATGGCCAGTGTGGGCACTTCGGCCAGGGTTTCGATGCCGACCGAGCTGGTGTCGTCGTTGACGCGCGACAGGCGGCGCACGATGCCGATTTGCCACCGGCGGGCGCCGTGCGATTTGATGCCGATCAGCGCGCCTACGCGCAGCCAGTCCTTGTCTCGCGATTCGACGACGGCGCCATAGCCGCATTCGCTTTCGTCGTGCATGACCCAGCGTTCGATGTCGGGAGAGGCCGCGATGGCCGGAGCACGCAAGTGCGAGACGCGTTCGCGGGTGCGGTCGGTAATAAAACCGTACACCTGCACGTCGTCGACCTCGTTGTAATGGAGTCCGGTGCCGTAGGGCGACACCTTGGCCGGGGCATCGGCTGCCTTGATCTGGTTGACGATGGCGTTGAGGCCGTGCGCCACATCCACCAGCCGTTTGATCGGTTCGCGCGGCGCGCGCCGCTGTTCGCGCGCGGCCAGCGGGGCCCACTGGCGCTGCAGGTATTCGATCAATTCGAGGCTTTCGGCCGCGCGGCCGTTTTCTGTCAGACCCAGCCGGGCGGGCGGGCGGCCATTCTGCAGGCCGGTGCGCAATTCATCCAGCTTGTGCAGCAGGGCGGCGGTCGCCCAGAAGCGCAATGGCTTGTCGCTGTCCGGCTTGCGCACGCGGCGCGGGCCGTGATCGGCCGACAGATCGACGGAAAAAAGGTGGGTGTCGGGGGCGAAGTCGCGGTCCAGCCGCAGCATCTCGTGCCAGCCGCACAGCCAACGGTCGAGCAGGTCGAGCTGCTTGGGGTAGAGCGTGCCGGAATTGGCCAGATTCAGCATCAGGATGTGCAGATAGGCGGTTTCGCAACTGCAATCGGACGCGTCTTCGGCGTAAGCCCGCTGGGCCTGCCGATGGAAGCCCTCGGTTTCGGCGACGCGATACAGATTGTGCAGCCGCAGCCAGAGTTTCTCGTTTGCGGGCAGATAGCGGATCGCGCGCCATTTCAGCAACTGGCCAAAGGAGCGGATGGCGCGCAGGGTGACCAGCGGAATCTGCCCGTCGAGCGGGCTCTTGCCCGCTTCGTGGGCAAGGTCCAGCACCAGGCTGTGATAGCCGCGCGCAACCTCCCGGTACAGGCCGTACACGGCATGCCAGAGCCGGCTTTCCACCGGCCGCGACATGCGCGGATTGCGCAGGTACTGGCGTACCAGCGTGTCCTGCAGGTCGCGCGATTTTTCGTCCAGCAGCATGAAAATGGCCAGACGATCTTTCGTGTGTTGTGTCGAACTCTCGTTGAGCCGCTTGAGGGCGTTGAAAATGGCCTGCTGGCACTTGAATGCGTCGCCGAGCGGCAGGCTGTCGACCCAGTGCGCCGCGGTCTTGAGACTGCTTAGCGGATCGTCGCTCCGTTTGCCGAAAGGCATGAGATGCGCGAGGCGCGAGGTGAATTTGTCGGCCAGTGAGTTCATGGTGTCGGGCTATTGGGGCGATGCCTGCTCTCAGACACTTTACGGTCGATACTGCAAATTCTGTACCCGTCCATCAGGCCAGCTTGCCCCGCACCCAGGCCCGTACCGAGGCAAGCGCCGCCGGCAAGGCGTCCGGCTCGCTGCCGCCCGCCATCGCCATGTCCGGTTTGCCGCCGCCCCTGCCGCCGACCTGGGCGGCGACGACATTCACCAGTTCGCCGGCCTTGATCCGGCCGGTGACGTCGGGCGTCACCGCGGCGATCAGGCTGACCTTGCCGTCGGCCACCGTGCCCAGCACCAGCGCGCAGGATTTCAGCTTGTCGCGCAGCTTGTCGGCGGTTTCGCGCAGGCCCTTGGCGTCGATGCCGTCGAGCTGCGCCGCCAGCACGCGCACGCCGGCCACGTCGACCGCCCGCTGCACCAGCTCGTCGCCCTGGCTGGAGGCGAGTTTGGATTTCAGGCGGTCGAGTTCCTTTTCCAGCGCGCGGCTGTGTTCCATCAGCTGCGCCACGCGCTCGGCGGCTTCAGACGGGGTGGCCTTGACCAGCTGCGCGATCGCGCCGAGGTGTTTTTCGGTCTCGTCGATGTAAGCGAGCACGCCGGTGCCGGTGGTCGCCTCCAAGCGGCGGATGCCGGCGGCGACGCCGGTTTCCAGCAGAATCTTGAAGGCGCCGATGTCGCCGGTGCGCGCGACGTGGGTGCCGCCGCACAATTCGCGCGAGCTGCCGATGTCGAGCACCCGCACCTCGTCGCCGTATTTCTCGCCGAACAGCATCATGGCGCCGGTTTTCCGCGCCTCTTCGATCGGCATCACGCGCGCCTGGGTGGGGGTGTTGGCGAGAATCTCGGCGTTGACGCGCGCTTCCACCTCGCGGAGCTGCGCGGCGCTCATCGGGACGGGCTGCACGAAGTCGAAACGGGTCTTGTCGGCGTCCACCAGCGAGCCCTTCTGTTGCACGTGATCGCCCAGCACCTCGCGCAGCGCCTTGTGCATCAGGTGGGTGGCCGAATGGTTGCGCATGGTGCGCACGCGGTTGTCCGCGTCGACTTTCGCCAGCACCGGATCGCCGACCTTCAGCACGCCGGTCTTCACGATGCCGTGATGGCCGAACACCTGCGCCTGGATTTTCTGCGTGTCCTCGACCTCGAATGTGCCGTTTGCGCCCTGCAGCACGCCGCGGTCGCCGGCCTGGCCGCCGGATTCGGCGTAGAACGGCGTGTGGTCGAGCACCACCACGCCAAGTTCGCCTTCCCGCAATGCGTCGACCGCGCTGCCGTCGCGGTAGAGCGCGAGGACGGTGCCGTCGTGCGCCAGCGTGTCGTAGCCGTGGAAGGTGGTCGCCGCGCCGGCGTATTCGAGCCCGGCGCCGAGCTTGAACCTGCCCGCGGCGCGCGCCTGGTTCTTCTGCCGCTGCATGGCGGCGTCGAAGGCTGCGGTGTCCACGCCGACGTTGGCCTCGCGGCAGATGTCGGCGGTGAGGTCCAAAGGAAAACCGTAGGTGTCGTGCAGCTTGAACGCCAGTTCGCCGTCGAGGGTGCCGCCGGCGGGCAGCGTCTTCAGCGTGGCTTCGAGGATGCCCATGCCGTGCTCGATGGTCTCGAAGAAGCGCTCCTCCTCCTGCCGCAGGATGTCGATGACCCGGCTTTGCGCCTTGACCAGTTCGGGGTAGGCCTCGCCCATCACCGCCGCCAGATCCGGCACGATGCGGTGGAAGAAGGCCGCGCGCGCACCGAGCTTGTAGCCGTGACGGATGGCGCGGCGGATGATGCGGCGCAGCACGTAGCCGCGTCCTTCGTTGCCGGGGATAACGCCATCGACTCCGGCGTTCACCTTCCCGCAATGCGTCGACCGCGCTGCCGTCGCGGTAGAGCGCGAGGACGGTGCCGTCGTGCGCCAGCGTGTCGTAGCCGTGGAAGGTGGTCGCCGCGCCGGCGTATTCGAGCCCGGCGCCGAGCTTGAACCTGCCCGCGGCGCGCGCCTGGTTCTTCTGCCGCTGCATGGCGGCGTCGAAGGCTGCGGTGTCCACGCCGACGTTGGCCTCGCGGCAGATGTCGGCGGTGAGGTCCAAAGGAAAACCGTAGGTGTCGTGCAGCTTGAACGCCAGTTCGCCGTCGAGGGTGCCGCCGGCGGGCAGCGTCTTCAGCGTGGCTTCGAGGATGCCCATGCCGTGCTCGATGGTCTCGAAGAAGCGCTCCTCCTCCTGCCGCAGGATGTCGATGACCCGGCTTTGCGCCTTGACCAGTTCGGGGTAGGCCTCGCCCATCACCGCCGCCAGATCCGGCACGATGCGGTGGAAGAAGGCCGCGCGCGCACCGAGCTTGTAGCCGTGACGGATGGCGCGGCGGATGATGCGGCGCAGCACGTAGCCGCGTCCTTCGTTGCCGGGGATAACGCCGTCGACGATGAGGAAGGAACAGGCGCGGATGTGGTCGGCGATGACCTTGAGCGAGTTGCTGGCAAGGTCGCTCGTCTGCGTCTCGCGCGCCGCCGCCTGGATCAGCGCCTGGAACAGGTCGATGTCGTAGTTGGAATGCACGTGCTGCATCACCGCGGAGATGCGTTCCAGCCCCATGCCGGTGTCGACGCTGGGCTTGGGCAGCGGATGCATGGTGCCGGATTCGTCGCGGTTGAACTGCATGAACACGTTGTTCCAGATTTCGATGTAGCGGTCGCCGTCCTCGTCGGGCGAGCCGGGCGGGCCGCCGGCCACCTCGGGCCCGTGGTCGTAGAAGATTTCGGTGCAGGGGCCGCAGGGGCCGGTGTCGCCCATCGCCCAGAAGTTGTCGGACGCGTAGCGCGCGCCCTTGTTGTCGCCGATGCGGACGATGCGTTCCCTCGGCACGCCGATGTCGTTGTGCCAGATGTCGTAGGCTTCCTCGTCCTCAGCGTAGACCGTGACCCAGAGCTTTTCGGTCGGCAGCTTGAGCACTTCCGTCAGGAATTCCCAGGCGTACTTGATCGCCTCGCGCTTGAAATAGTCGCCGAAGCTGAAGTTGCCCAGCATCTCGAAGAAGGTGTGGTGGCGCGCCGTGTAGCCGACGTTCTCCAGGTCGTTGTGCTTGCCGCCGGCGCGCACGCAGCGCTGCGACGACGCCGCGCGGGTGTAGGGCCGCGTGTCCTTGCCGGTGAACACGTCCTTGAACTGCACCATGCCGGCGTTGGTGAAGAGGAGCGTCGGGTCGTTGCCCGGCACCAGCGGGCTGGAGGGAACGATGGTGTGGCCCTTGGAAGCGAAGAAGTCGAGGAAGCTCTGGCGGATGGCGCTGCTTTTCATTTTTAAAAGGGGTGTGCGTGAACGACGGACAATAAAGCATTGTATCCGTTAAAGTTCCGGGCTTACAGGCAGCAGGGGCAAGGAACATGAGCGACGAGGACGTGATTGCGGCGATGCGGGAATGGATCGAAAAGGCGGTCATCGGGCTCAACCTGTGCCCGTTCGCCAAGGCGGTCACCGTGAAAAACCAGGTGCGCTACGTGGTGAGCCGGGCGCCGCACCTGGACGGCCTGCTGGAGGACCTCGACCGCGAGCTGGACTTTCTGGCCGCAGCCGACTCCGAAGCCGTCGACACGACGCTGCTGGTCCACCCCGCGCTGCTGCCGGATTTCCTCGATTTCAACGACTTCATGCAGTTGGCCGAGGCTGCCGTGGACGAGCACGGGCTGGAGGGGGTGATCCAGATCGCCAGCTTCCACCCGGCCTTCCAGTTCGAGGGCACGGCCCCCGGCGATATGGGCAACTACACCAACCGGGCGCCGTTTCCCACCCTGCACCTGCTGCGCGAGGCCGGCATCGAACGGGCGGTAGCGGCGTTTCCCGAGGCCGAGACCATTTACGAACGCAATATCGAGACGCTGCAAAAGCTGGGAATCGAGGGCTGGCAGGCCCTGTGGCGCAAGCCGTAAGCGGCTTGCGAAGGTTCAACCCCGGCGTCGGACGGCGCAGGGGTGCGCTTTCCCGATCAAAACGCAGGCAAGCGCCAACGAGGTTCACAGAGTGGATCCCTTTTGCAGGGTCATGGTTGTTTCGTACCCGTTGACATATTCTAATTATCGTTAGAATATAAGAAATATGAACAAGCGCCAAACCAAAGATCTGCTCTTCGAAGAGGTCGCCCGCATCGGCAAGGCGGTCTCCAGCCCCAAGCGGCTGGAGCTGCTGGAACTGCTGGCGCAGGGGGAGAAAACCGTGGAGGTACTGGCCGCCGAGGCCGGCATCGACATCAAGCTGGCGAGCGCTCACCTCAAGGTGCTGAAGGCGTCACGGCTGGTCGAGGCGCGACGCGACGGGCGCTTCATTGCCTATCGGCTGTCCGGCGAGGACGTCAGCGCGCTGTGGGTCAACCTGCGCACGGTGGCGGAAGAGCATCTGGTCGAACTCAAGGTGGAAATGGAGCGGATTTTTGCCTCCCCGGAAAAGCTCGACGCCGAAACCCGGCGCTCGCTGATGGAAAAAGCGCGCCGCGGCGACGTGGTGGTGATCGACGTGCGTCCGTCCGCCGAATACGCCAGCGGCCATCTGCCGTTTGCGCGCTCGATGCCGCTCGGCGAAATCCGCCAGCGCATCAAGGAACTGCCCGCCGACAAGGACATCGTCGCCTACTGCCGCGGGCCGTTCTGCATGATGTCCGCCGAGGCGGTGGCGCTGCTGAAAGAACACGGCTTCCGCGCGCAGAAGATCGCCGACGGCACGCCCGAGTGGCAGGCGGCAGGTTTGCCGCTGGCCGAATCCTGATCCCTTTTTCATTGCCTATCCAAGGAGACCTCCATGTTTTTCAAGCAACTCGCGACAAAAGAATCGTCCCTTTCCTACTTCTTCGGCTGCGGCTCGCTGGGCAAGGCGGTGGCGGTGGACGTGGTGGCGGGCGACGAGGAATGGTTCATCGAAGAAGCCAAAAAAGCCAACGTCACCATCAGCCATGTGATCGACACCCACGTGCACGCCGACCATTACTCCGGCGGCCGCGCGCTGGCGAAGCTGGCCGGCGCCAAATACTGCCTGCACGAGAGCGATGCCGACGTGGTGCAGTTCGAGTTCACCCCGCTGACCGACAACGAGACCATCGAGGCCGGCAATGTGGTGATCAAGGTGCTGCACACGCCCGGCCACACCATGGACAGCGTCTGCCTGCTGGTGACCGACAAGCGCCGCAGCGAGCAGCCCTGGTTCGTCATCACCGGCGACACCCTGTTCGTCGGCAGCGCCGGCCGCCCCGATCTGGCTGGCCGCGAGCAGGCGATGGCCGGCATGCTGTTCGACTCGCTCCACGCCAAGCTGCTGACGCTGCCCGACGAAACCGAGATTTTCCCCGGCCACCAGGCGGGCAGCGTGTGCGGCGCGGGCATTTCCGGCAAGCCGTCTTCCACCATCGGCTTCGAGAAGCGCTTCAATCCCGGCCTGCACATCAACAGCAGGGACGAGTTTGTGCGCTTCCTCACCAGCGACATCCCGCCGCGCCCGGCCGAAATGAACAAGATGGTTGTTGCGAATATCGCGGCCTGAAGGAAAGACTTTTCGCCAAAAAAGCCAACGTCACCATCAGCCATGTGATCGACACCCACGTGCACGCCGACCATTACTCCGGCGGCCGCGCGCTGGCGAAGCTGGCCGGCGCCAAATACTGCCTGCACGAGAGCGATGCCGACGTGGTGCAGTTCGAGTTCACCCCGCTGACCGACAACGAGACCATCGAGGCCGGCAATGTGGTGATCAAGGTGCTGCACACGCCCGGCCACACCATGGACAGCGTCTGCCTGCTGGTGACCGACAAGCGCCGCAGCGAGCAGCCCTGGTTCGTCATCACCGGCGACACCCTGTTCGTCGGCAGCGCCGGCCGCCCCGATCTGGCTGGCCGCGAGCAGGCGATGGCCGGCATGCTGTTCGACTCGCTCCACGCCAAGCTGCTGACGCTGCCCGACGAAACCGAGATTTTCCCCGGCCACCAGGCGGGCAGCGTGTGCGGCGCGGGCATTTCCGGCAAGCCGTCTTCCACCATCGGCTTCGAGAAGCGCTTCAATCCCGGCCTGCACATCAACAGCAGGGACGAGTTTGTGCGCTTCCTCACCAGCGACATCCCGCCGCGCCCGGCCGAAATGAACAAGATGGTTGTTGCGAATATCGCGGCCTGAAGGAAAGACTTTTCGCCACGGAGTACGCGGAGTTATTACAAAAGGTTTTCCTCCGTGTCCTCCGCGTACTCCGTGGTTAATGCTTTTCAATTTTGGAACACCGATGACTGCCACTTACACCCACGCCGAACAACACTACCTGCACGGCATCCGCGACAACCTGAACCAGTTCCTGCACCAGTTGTTCCAGGTGTTCCTGGTCGGGCTGACGCTGGGCATGATGCGCACCGTGATCCCGGCGCTGGCCGAGACCGAGTTCGGCGTGCCGAAGGGCTCGTTCGGGCTGCTCATGGCTTTCGTCGTCGCCTTCGGCTTCGTCAAGGGCGCGCTCAACTTCGTCGCCGGGCGCCTGTCCGAACGCATGGGGCGCAAGACCGTGCTGCTCCTGGGATGGGCGTCGGCGATTCCGATTCCCTTCATGATCCTGCACGCGCCGAGCTGGAACTGGATCGTCGCCGCGACCGTGCTGCTGGGCATGAACCAGGGCTTCACCTGGTCGATGACGCAGACCTCCAAGCTCGACCTCACCCGTGCCGACCAGCGCGGGCTGACCATCGGCCTCAACGAATTCGCGGGCTACGTGGGCGTGGCCATCGCGCCCGGCCGAAATGAACAAGATGGTTGTTGCGAATATCGCGGCCTGAAGGAAAGACTTTTCGCCACGGAGTACGCGGAGTTATTACAAAAGGTTTTCCTCCGTGTCCTCCGCGTACTCCGTGGTTAATGCTTTTCAATTTTGGAACACCGATGACTGCCACTTACACCCACGCCGAACAACACTACCTGCACGGCATCCGCGACAACCTGAACCAGTTCCTGCACCAGTTGTTCCAGGTGTTCCTGGTCGGGCTGACGCTGGGCATGATGCGCACCGTGATCCCGGCGCTGGCCGAGACCGAGTTCGGCGTGCCGAAGGGCTCGTTCGGGCTGCTCATGGCTTTCGTCGTCGCCTTCGGCTTCGTCAAGGGCGCGCTCAACTTCGTCGCCGGGCGCCTGTCCGAACGCATGGGGCGCAAGACCGTGCTGCTCCTGGGATGGGCGTCGGCGATTCCGATTCCCTTCATGATCCTGCACGCGCCGAGCTGGAACTGGATCGTCGCCGCGACCGTGCTGCTGGGCATGAACCAGGGCTTCACCTGGTCGATGACGCAGACCTCCAAGCTCGACCTCACCCGTGCCGACCAGCGCGGGCTGACCATCGGCCTCAACGAATTCGCGGGCTACGTGGGCGTGGCCATCGCCGGCATCATCACCGGCTATCTGGCCGGCGCACTCGGGCCGCGCATGGGGCTGTTCGTGTTCGGCGCGACGGTGATCGCAGGCGCGCTGGTGCTGACCGCGCTGTGGGTGAAGGAAACCCTGCCCTGGGCCCGCGCCGAGGGCGCGCGCCACGCCGCCGGCAAAGCCACCGGACCCAGGCCGCGCTTTCCCAAAAACATTTCCGGCACGCCGACGACCTGGGAAGTGTTCACCCTCATGTCCTGGCGCGACAGGCGCATGGCGGCGATCAGCCAGGCCGGGCTGGTGGAGAAGTTCGTCGACGCGCTGATCTGGGTGGTGTATCCGGTGTATCTCTACGAGCGCGGCCTGAGCCTCGCCCACATCGGCTGGGTGGTCGGCGTGTACGGCTTCGTGTGGGGCGGCTCGCAGTTTTTCACCGGCAAGCTGTCCGACCGCATCGGCCGGCAGAAACCCATCGTCTGGGGCATGTGGCTGTGCGGCGCCGGCGTCGGCATGATGCTGATGGGCGATCAGGTCATGTGGTGGGTGGCCTCGGCGGCGGTGACCGGCTTCGGCATGGCGCTGCTGTATCCCAACCTTTCGGCGGCGGTGGCCGACATCGCCCATCCCAACTGGCGCGGCTCGGCCATCGGCATCTACCGCTTCTGGCGCGACACCGGCTACGGCATCGGCGCGCTGCTGCTGGGCGGGGTGGCGCACGCCAGCGGCAGCCTCGTTTCCGGCTTCTGGTTCGTCGCGATCGCCATGTTCGCCTCCGGTCTCATCGTATGGGTATTCAGTGACGAGACGCATCCGCGGCTCAACCCGGCCTCCGATTGAACCTGCCCGATAAGGAACCCGGCATGAACAAAATCCTTTACATGAACAAACTCGGCGCCCTGTTTTCCGGCCTCCTCGTGCTGGCCGGGCACTGAACCGGAGCCCGCCGTGCAGATCGATCTGAGCTTCCAACTGGCGCTGCGGGGCCGCTTCCGGGAGCTCGCCCTGTGGCTGCCCCTGCCGCAGGATACGCCGCAGCAGCACCGGCTTGCGCTTGAAAGCGCCGGCAACCATGCCGAGCTTGCGCTCCACCACGATCCGGTGCATGGGGCGCCGATCCTGTTCGTGCGCTGGCCGGGTGCCCAGGACGATCCCCGGCTGACCGTTTCCACCCGGGTGGAAACGCGGGAGATGAATTGCGATCTCGCGCAGGCGCGCGCGGACGCGCCGCTGCCCGAGGAGGCGCGCCGCTACCTGGCGGCGAGCGCGCACCTGCCGGTCGAGGGCGCGATCCGCACCCGCGCCGACTCGATCACGCAAGGCCTGGCTGCGCCGGCGGACAGGCTCCGCGCCCTCTACGACTGGGTTCTGGCGCATGCCCAACGCCGTTTCGACGTCGCCTGGTGCGGCCTGGGCGATGTGCCGGCCATGCTGGCGGCCGGAGAATTCTGCGGCAAGTGCGTGGACATCAATTCGCTGCTGGTGGCCTTGTGCCGCGCCGCCGGCCTGCCGGCGCGCACCGTGCTCGGCATCCGCGCCGCGCCGTCGCGCTTCGCGCCCGCGCTCGGGGCATCCGGCGACGTCACCCAGGCGCTGCATACGCGGGCGGAGGTGTACCTGGGCGGCCTCGGCTGGGTGCCGGCCGATCCCGCCGACGCCTTGAAACTGGCCGACGCAGGCGCGCCCGACACGCTGCGGCGTGAAGTCGGCGCGTTTCTTTTGGGC
>JAMCVR010000249.1:13701-21911 GCA_023475455.1 Thermoplasmatota archaeon
CCAGAGCCGGCCATGCGCTGCGAATCGTCGGTCCAAGCCGAGCCGCTCCCTGCGTTGTATATTGAAGTGTGCGAGGACTGCAACTTGAGCCGCGAAGAAGTCTACGCCATGAAGCGAGGGTACGCGGTGGCGGCGCATGCTGCGGGCTACAGGATCGACATCCTTGCAACGGCGCGGGTGCGCATCACCGAAACCGGCACGCTGGAGAACGGCACGCCTTACGCAAAGGGAGAAGCAGCGGGCATGTGGTTTAAAGTGGGCAATCCCGATCCTGGCGAGACCCTCGGCAGCGTCGCCGGGCGCATGACGTTCGTGATCCTGTCCCGGGCTCGGTAAAACACCCGCTCGAGGAGGCCGGCATGAAACTGGGCATCGTAATCAGCTCGAACGATCCGGAAACCGTGTGGAACGCATTCCGTCTGGGCAAGTTCGCGCTTGGGCAGGGCGACGCGGTCAATGTATTCCTGCTCGGCAAAGGCGTCGAATGCGCGTCGCTGGACACGGAACATTTCGCCGTGACGCAGGCGATGCAGGAACTGGCCGACGGCGGCGGAAAAATCGACGCGTGCGGCACCTGCCTCAAGCTGCGCCACGCCGGGGCGGGCGGGGTGTGTGCCCTGGCCACCATGCAGGACCTGTATCGCCTCGCCCGCGAAAGCGACCGGGTGCTGACTTTTTAGCAAGATTTGATGGCGGGCGGATGACGCGGGCAAGCGCGCGCATCGCAGATTCTGGAGGAACGCCGCGCGCGGCGAATCGGGCGCGCGGCGTCCGAACAGAAAAAACGCGGTCTCAGTCGCTGGGATCGCGCCTTCAACAACCTCGCCGCTCAACCGGCAAAGGAGATCGCTATGGACGTCGCAGACATTCTGATTCATGTGCATCCGGCATTGACCGCCGAACAACGCGCAAAAATCGAGGAGGCGTTGAGCGGGAGCAAGGGGGTGGTTTCGGCGCACTTCAGCCCCGCGCATCCCCATACGCTTGCCGTGGCATACGATCCGGAGGCGGCCCGGTCGGGGCACCTGCTCCGGATCGTGCGCGAGTGGGATCAAGCGGCCACCCTGGTGGGCTTGTAGGCGCGTCGAACCTGCGGAGGCGGATCATGGCAGAGGGCAAAACCGTATTGATTCTCGGCGGCGGCATCGGCGGCATCGTCGCCGCCAGCAAGTTGCGGCGCGCGCTGTCGCGCGAGCACCGGGTGGTGCTGGCGGAGCGGGAGCCGACGCATTTGTTTCAGCCTTCCTTGCTGTGGCTGATGCTCGGGCTGCGCGCGCCGCGGCAGATTTCCCGGCCTTACACCGCGCTCGCGCGCCGCGGCATCGAGCTGGTGCAAGGTAGCGTGGAGCGCATCGACCCGGCGCGGCGCGCGGCGACCGTGGACGGCAAAGAGTTGATCGCGGATTACCTGGTCATCGCCCTGGGCGCGGAACTGGCGCCGGAGACGGTGCCGGGCCTGGCCCAGGCCGGACACAACCTTTACAGCCTGGCCGGCGCGGAAGCCCTTCGCGACGCGCGCCTGGCCCTGACGCACGGCCGCATCGCGCTGCTGGTGAGCGCGATGCCGTTCAAGTGCCCGGCCGCGCCCTACGAGGCGGCCATGTTGCTGGAATGGGACACTCGCCGTCGCGGATTGCGCGACCAGGTTCGGATCGATCTCTACTCGCCCGAGCCGGGGCCGATGCCGGTGGCGGGGCCCGAAGCCTCGGCGCAAGTGCGCGCCATGGTCGAGCAAAAAGGCATCGGCTACCACCCGCAGGAAAAAGTCGCGTCGGTGGAACCCGAAGCGCGCCGCATCCATTTCGAAAGCGGCGCCAGCGCCGATTTCGACCTGCTGGTCTATGTGCCGCCGCATCGCGCGCCGGAGGCGGTGCGCGATGCGGGGCTGTGCGGCGACAGCGGCTGGGTTGCGGTGGATCGCGCCACGCTCGCCACGCCTTTCCCCGGCGTGTACGCCATCGGCGATGTGACCGGCATCCCGCTCGCCATCGGCAAGCCGCTGCCCAAGGCCGGCGTGTTGGCGCACGGGCAGGCCGAAGTGGTTGCGCACAACATCGCCGCCGAAATCACCGGCAAGGGCACGACGAAGCAGTTTCAGGGCGAGGGCGCATGCTTCATCGAAGCCGGCGACGGCCAGGCCGGTTTCGGCAGCGGCAACTTCTACACCGAGCCCGCGCCGCGGATGAAGCTGAGACAAGCCGGACACCTGCTGCATTGGGGCAAGGTGGCCTACGAAAAATACTGGCTCTACAAGTGGTTTTAGGAAAAACATGACCCACGCACTGATCATTCTGCATGCCGCGCCTGATGCGGCCGACAACCGCGGCTACACCGCGATCCGCCTGGCCGGAGCGATGCTGGCGGACAACAAGGACGTCCACCTGTTCCTGGTCGAGGGCGGCGCCCGGCTTGCCGACCCGGAACTGGCGGAGGACAATCCCTGCCGCGCCCTGTTCTACGAGTTGCTCGATGTCGGCCTCGACGTGCAGGTGTGCGGCGGCACCCTGCGCCGGCTGGGCTGGGAGGAAGGCTACCCGCTGCCCGGCGTGAAAAAGAGCTCGATGAAGGGTTTGAGCGCGCTGATCTCGGAAGCCGACGAGATCATCACTTTTTAAGAGGCAATCGCCATGACGGAAGCAACGAAGCAGAAGCAGGTCTCGATCATGTGTTTTCACGACGAACTGTGCCAGGTGTTCAACGCGCTGATGACGGCCTTGAGCCTGCTGCGGCAGGGCGCCAGGGTGACGGTGTTCTTCGGTTCGCGCGGCGTCAACGCCATCCACCGGGCGAAGATGCCGGAACTCCGATGCCTGCCGGACATGCCCGAGATGGGCGAAGCGGTGATGAAGCGCATGGACGAACTGGAATTGCCGCTGCTGGAAGACCTGTTCTTCATGTTCGTCGCCGAGGGCGGCGAGGTGCTGGCCTGCCCGCTCAATATTCCGCTGTTCGGCATGAGCGAGCGCGACCTGATCGACGGCGCGAAGATCGCGGACCCCGCCCGCTACTACAAGGAGGTGGTCATGCAGGCGGATATGAACCTGACCTTTTGAATCGAAAAACCCCGCCCATTTTGCCCGAGCTGCCGGATAGGGGAGCGACGTGATGCGGTCCATGTCTCGTGGCAACGTCCTGATCCTGGCGCTAAGCCAGGCCTTAATGCTGTCCGCCATTGTCCTCGCCATGGCGCTCGCCGCGATCCTCGGCGCCATGCTCGCCCCCGACAAGGGGCTGGCGACGCTTCCGGTCGCGGCGATGGTGATCGGCACCGCCATTGCCTCGCTGCCAGCGGCCATGCTCATGCGCCGGCTTGGACGCCGTCCAGGCTTTTTGATCGGCGCGCTGCTGGGCATCGGGGGCAGCCTGCTGTGTGCGCTCGCGCTCCACCAGAGCGATTTTGCCGCCTTTGTCATCGGGCATTTCCTGTTGGGCAGCTACCAGGGCTTCGCCAATTACTACCGCTTCGCCGCCGTCGAGGCGGCCGGTCCGGGCCATGCCGGCAAGGCCATTTCCCTGGTGGTGGCCGGCGGGGTGGTCGCGGCCTTCCTCGGACCCCAGCTCGGAATATGGGGACGCGACTGGATCGGAGGACAGATATTTGTCGGCTCCTATCTGGCGCAGGGTGTCCTGAGCCTCATCGCGCTGGTTCTGCTCTCCCGCCTGCGTCTTCCCAGGGTGGTTGCCACAGACCTCGGCCTGGCGCGCCCGCTACGTGAAATACTGGGTCAGCCCGCCCTGCGGGTTGCTGTCTTCGGCGCCGCAATCGGCTATGCCGTCATGATCATGGTGATGACGGCGACCCCGCTGGCGATACTGGGCTGCGGCTTGCCGGGGTCGAGCGTGACGCCGGTGATCCAGTGGCACGTGGTGGGGATGTTCGCGCCGTCCTTTTTCACCGGCGCCCTGATCCAGCGCTACGGCGCGCCGCGCATCATGCAGTCCGGGTTTGTCCTGCTGCTCGGCCACGTCGTGCTGGCCTTGTCCGGCGTCGAGTTCCTGCATTTTCTATCGGGGCTGATATTGCTCGGCGTCGGCTGGAATTTTGCCTTCATTGGCGGCACCACGCTGCTGACCCAGACCTATCTGCCCGCCGAGCGGTTGAAGGTGCAGGCGGTGAACGAATTTGCCGTCTTCGGCCTCGCGGCGCTAGCCACGCTGTCGGCGGGGTGGCTCTACGATCGCTTCGGCTGGGTTACGCTGAATCTCGCGGTGGTCCCCCTCCTGTTGGCCGCGTTGATTGCGGTCATCGCCATCGAGCGGCAATTTCGCTTCGCCAATTACTACCGCTTCGCCGCCGTCGAGGCGGCCGGTCCGGGCCATGCCGGCAAGGCCATTTCCCTGGTGGTGGCCGGCGGGGTGGTCGCGGCCTTCCTCGGACCCCAGCTCGGAATATGGGGACGCGACTGGATCGGAGGACAGATATTTGTCGGCTCCTATCTGGCGCAGGGTGTCCTGAGCCTCATCGCGCTGGTTCTGCTCTCCCGCCTGCGTCTTCCCAGGGTGGTTGCCACAGACCTCGGCCTGGCGCGCCCGCTACGTGAAATACTGGGTCAGCCCGCCCTGCGGGTTGCTGTCTTCGGCGCCGCAATCGGCTATGCCGTCATGATCATGGTGATGACGGCGACCCCGCTGGCGATACTGGGCTGCGGCTTGCCGGGGTCGAGCGTGACGCCGGTGATCCAGTGGCACGTGGTGGGGATGTTCGCGCCGTCCTTTTTCACCGGCGCCCTGATCCAGCGCTACGGCGCGCCGCGCATCATGCAGTCCGGGTTTGTCCTGCTGCTCGGCCACGTCGTGCTGGCCTTGTCCGGCGTCGAGTTCCTGCATTTTCTATCGGGGCTGATATTGCTCGGCGTCGGCTGGAATTTTGCCTTCATTGGCGGCACCACGCTGCTGACCCAGACCTATCTGCCCGCCGAGCGGTTGAAGGTGCAGGCGGTGAACGAATTTGCCGTCTTCGGCCTCGCGGCGCTAGCCACGCTGTCGGCGGGGTGGCTCTACGATCGCTTCGGCTGGGTTACGCTGAATCTCGCGGTGGTCCCCCTCCTGTTGGCCGCGTTGATTGCGGTCATCGCCATCGAGCGGCAATTTCGCCGGGTGGTGGTCGCGACCTGAAATCGCAACAACCGAGTTCCCGGATGAACACTGCCCCAATTTACCTCGACTACAACGCCACCACCCCGGTCGATCCGCGCGTGCTGGAAGCCATGCTGCCGTATCTCGCCGTTCACTATGGCAACCCGTCTTCCGATCATGCTTATGGCCAGCATGCGAAGGCTGCGGTGCAGGCCGCCCGTGCCGAGGTGGCGGCGCTGATAGGCGCAACGCCCCCGGAAATCGTTTTCACCGGATGCGCCACCGAAGCCAACAACCTGGCGCTGCTGGGTGCCGCGCGGGCAGCGCTGCCCAGCGGGCGCAAATTATTGGTGACGTCTGCCATCGAACATCCCTCCGTACTGCACCCCCTGCGCCATCTGGCACGGGAAGGCTGGCCATTAACCGAGCTGCCGGTGGATGCCACCGGCAGGGTGCAAGTGAATCACGCGGCGCACCTCATCACCTCGGAGGCGGTGCTGGTGTCGGTGATGCTGGCCAACAACGAGACCGGCAGCCTGCAGGCCGTGCGCGCGCTGGCCGATCTCGCCCATGCCGCGGGTGCGTTGATGCACGTGGATGCGGCCCAGGCCGTCGGCAAGGTGGCGGTGGACGTGAATGCACTGGGCGCCGACCTGTTGACCCTGGCCGGCCACAAGTTTTACGCGCCCAAGGGCGTGGGCGCGCTGTATGTGCGAACGGGCGTCGCCATTGAACCGATCCAGTACGGCGCCGGCCACGAACACGGCCTGCGTCCCGGCACCGAAAACGTGCCGCATATCGTTGCCCTGGGCGAGGCGGCACGACTGGCACGGACAACGCTGGCGCAGGAAGCCGCACGCATGACGGCGCTGCGCGACCGCCTGCACGGGCTGCTCGCCGCCGCCATTCCCGGTCTGCAGCTCAACGGCCACCCGACCGAACGCCTGCCCAACACCCTCAACCTTTCCTTCCCCGCCGTGGCGGGCTGGCAGGTGCTGGCCGCCGCCCCCGCCGTGGCCGCGTCCACCGGTTCGGCCTGCCACGCCGGCGACCATGCGGCGAGCGGCGTGCTCGCGGCGATGGGGCTGTCGCGGGAAGCCGCTGCGGGCGCGGTGCGCCTGTCGCTGGGCCGGTTCACGACCGAGGCCGAAATCGACCGGGCGGCCGAGGCATTGATCCGTGCCTGGAAGTCGCTGACGGCATGAACCCGGCCGAGTACGATGCCTGGTACGACACTCCGCGCGGGCGCTGGATCGGCGAAACCGAATACGCGCTGGCCGCGCGGGGTCTCGCGGCGGAGCCGGGCGACAGCCTGCTCGACGTCGGCTGCGGCACCGGCTGGTTCACCCGCCGCGCCGCTGCCGACGAGCTTGTCGCAACGGGGCTCGATCCCAATCCCGCCTGGCTGGATTACGCGCGTGCCCACAGCGGCCCGGCATTGAGCTGGGTGGAAGGCGATGCGCGCGACCTGCCGTTCGCCGACGCCAGCTTCGATCATGTGCTGTCCATCGCCGCGTTGTGTTTTGTCGACGACGAACGCCAGGCCGTGGCCGAGGCCGTGCGGGTGGCGCGCCGCCGCTTCGCCATCGGCTGGCTCAACCGGGCCAGCCTGCTGTATTGGCAAAAGGGCCGCCACGGCGGCAGCGGCGCCTATCGCGGCGCACGCTGGCACACCGCGCGCGAAGTGCGCGCACTGTTCTCGGGATTGCCGGTGCAGAACCTGACGCTGCGCTCGGCCATTTTTCTGCTTTCGGGAACGGGAGGCGCCACCTGGCTGGAGCGAAACGTGCCCAATGTGCTGCCATGGGGCGGATTGTTGCTGGCGGCGGGAGAAAAAACCTGATTGGCACCGGCGGATCTGTGGACGCGGCACCCGCTGATTTTTGCGATCAATCCAAACCGTAAAGCCACGCATTAGGCCTAAGCAACCATTGCTGCCACCGGGTCGCCCCTTTTGCCCACAGCGGCCCGGCATTGAGCTGGGTGGAAGGCGATGCGCGCGACCTGCCGTTCGCCGACGCCAGCTTCGATCATGTGCTGTCCATCGCCGCGTTGTGTTTTGTCGACGACGAACGCCAGGCCGTGGCCGAGGCCGTGCGGGTGGCGCGCCGCCGCTTCGCCATCGGCTGGCTCAACCGGGCCAGCCTGCTGTATTGGCAAAAGGGCCGCCACGGCGGCAGCGGCGCCTATCGCGGCGCACGCTGGCACACCGCGCGCGAAGTGCGCGCACTGTTCTCGGGATTGCCGGTGCAGAACCTGACGCTGCGCTCGGCCATTTTTCTGCTTTCGGGAACGGGAGGCGCCACCTGGCTGGAGCGAAACGTGCCCAATGTGCTGCCATGGGGCGGATTGTTGCTGGCGGCGGGAGAAAAAACCTGATTGGCACCGGCGGATCTGTGGACGCGGCACCCGCTGATTTTTGCGATCAATCCAAACCGTAAAGCCACGCATTAGGCCTAAGCAACCATTGCTGCCACCGGGTCGCCCCGCTAATGTCGGCTCATTTCAATGGCTGGAATTCCCATGTCGAATCAACCCCGCATCCTTGAATTGCGCCGGGCGCTGTCGCGCGTCATCGTCGGCCAGGACATCCTGCTCGACCGCCTGGTGATCGGCCTGCTGGCCGACGGCCACGTGCTGGTGGAGGGCCTGCCGGGGCTGGCCAAGACGACGGCGGTGAAAACCCTGGCCGCCGCCATCCACGGCAGTTTCCGCCGCATCCAGTTCACCCCGGACCTGCTGCCGGGCGACCTCACCGGCACCGACGTCTATCACGAGGGCCAGTTCGAGTTCATCGAAGGCCCGCTGTTCCACGAAATCATCCTCGCCGACGAAATCAACCGCGCGCCCGCAAAGGTGCAGGCCGCGCTGCTGGAGGCGATGCAGGAACACCAGATCACGGTGGGCGGCGTGACGCGCCCGTTGCCGCCGCTATTCATGGTGATGGCGACGCAGAACCCGCTGGAGCAGGCGGGCACCTACCCGCTGCCGGAGGCGCAGCTGGATCGCTTCCTGCTGCATGTGGCGCTGGATTACCCCGGCGATCAGGAGGAGCTCGACATCCTGCGCCGCGACCGCGCGCATGCGGCGAGCGCCGGTCATGCGCCGCTGGCGGCGGTGATCGATACCGCCAC
>JAMCVR010000244.1 GCA_023475455.1 Thermoplasmatota archaeon
CGACGCACATGCAAAGACTCAGAACTCCTTGATCACCCACATCGGCGGCCGCATCCCGGAGTCGAGGCTGTCCTGCCGGGCAAACTGGCCGTCGCCCTTCTGGTCGATCAGGTAGTACGGCTTGCCGGAACAGGTGCTGATGCGCCTCAACCACCGCAGCGAGCCGGCCTACCCGTCAAGCGGAACCGGCACGCCAGCGGCGACGCCGCGCAGCGCCCAGGCAGGCAACGACACCGGCTACCGCGTGGGCCAGAGCGTGGCCCACGCCAAGTTCGGCACCGGCATCATCATCGACTTCGAGGGGCGCGGCCCCGACGCGCGGGTGCAGGTGAAATTCCGCGACGCCGGCACCAAGTGGCTGGCGCTGGCGTACGCCAAGCTGTCGGCAGCCTGAATGTACTAGCGCGACACCACGTTGCCGGGCGCGGGCTCGTCCGCCCACACCGCGAATATCGCCTGATACGAGGCGTACAGCGAACCGAACAGCAACGGCATCGCCACCAGCAGACCGAGCAGCAACGGCACCAGCGCGGCGAGGAACAGCAGCAGGCCGAGCGCGAGGCCATTCACCAGCATCGCCGCCCAGTTCCTGGCGACGGCTTTCAGGCTGATGCCCAGCGCGGTGGCCGGACGGGCGCCGCCGAACAGGATCAGCGCGGGGGCGAACCAGGTGGCCATGATGAGGGGGGTGAACAACACCAGTCCGGTCAGCACCGCGGGCATGGACTGATTCAGCACGGCTTGCATCTCCTGCGCCGTGGCATCTCCGCGCTTGGCGGCCTCCATCAGCGCTTCGGGATCGAACCCCATGCCCAGCATGACCTGGCCGATCAGCAGGGTGCCCAGCAATTGCACGGCGCCCACCGTCATCAACGGAATCGCCGGGCCCTGCAGGCCGGCCAGAAAATGCGGCAGTTCGAGTTCGCCGCCGCCGTCGAGCGCGCGATACGCAGCCATGAAGCCGGCCACCATCAGCGGCGAAGCCAGTTCGGACAGCGAGCTGCCCACCACGGGGATCAGGCCGAGCGCCATCACCACGCCGAACAGCAGGCCGAACGCGGCGGACAGCAACAGGGGATTTTGGCGATACAGGCGAAAGCCTGCGACCACCCACTGAAAACCCTGGCTGGCCGCGACCTTGCGCGGGATGTCTTGATTGGAAGCGGTATTCATGCGGCCGATTTTACCCGACGCACATGCAAAGACTCAGAACTCCTTGATCACCCACATCGGCGGCCGCATCCCGGAGTCGAGGCTGTCCTGCCGGGCAAACTGGCCGTCGCCCTTCTGGTCGATCAGGTAGTACGGCTTGCCGACCCTGGGGATGACTTTCAGCATGTAGAGCCTGCCGTTGGCGCGGTACTCGACGACGCGCCCCTGGCTGCTCGGCTTGATCGTCACCGGCGGCGCATCGCCGGGACCCGGCGCGCCGTCGGGAACGGGCTTCAGTTCGGGCGGGCGGTCGGACGGCGCGGCGGCAACGGCGAGGCCGCTCAACAACAGGGTCAGCAACAGGACGGGATAACGCATGACAGGCTCCGGAAGAAAAAAGGTTCGTGGCTCACAGATTGAACTGGATTTCGCGCTCGGCCAGTGACGGCATGAAGCCGCGTTTTTCATAATGGCTGAAGATGGCATCGACCACCTCTTCGGGTTTGTCGATGATACGCATGAGGTCGACGTCGCCGGGTGAAATCATGCCTTCATCCACCATCCTGGTTTTCACCCAGTCGGCCAGTCCCGCCCAGTAGCTCGAGCCCACCAGGACGATGGGAATGGGCGCGATTTTCCCGGTCTGCACCAGGGTCAGCGCCTCGAACAGCTCGTCCAGCGTGCCGAAGCCGCCGGGCATGACGACGTAGGCGGCGGCAAACTTGACGAACATGACCTTGCGCGCGAAAAAATGCTGGAAGGTCTGGCTGATGTCCTGGTAGGCGTTGGAAACCTGTTCGTGCGGCAGCTGGATGTTGAGACCGACGCTCGGCGACTTGCCGAAATAGGCGCCCTTGTTGGCGGCTTCCATGATGCCGGGGCCGCCGCCGGAGATGACCGAGAAGCCGGCGTCCGACAGCTTGCGCGCGATCTCTTCGGTCAGCATGTAATACGCATGGTCGGGCGGCGTGCGCGCGCTGCCGAAGATCGATACCGCCGGACGGATGAACGCCAGGCGTTCGGTCGCCTCGACGAACTCTGCCATAATCCCCAGCATCCGCCACGATTCGCGCGCCGAGTAATCGATCTCGGCGGTACGACCCGGGTCGGCGGCGGCAGGCAATTTATCAAAGTGCATTTTCGAGCGCCTCGTGAACAATCTCAGTGTGACCCATCCCGGAAAAATCCTGTTGCTGGTGGACGGCTCGTCCTATCTGTACCGCGCGTTTCATGCGCTGCCCGACCTGCGCAACAAGGCGGGCGAACCAACCAATGCGATCAAGGGCGTGCTCTCCATGCTGCACAAATTGCGGAAGGACTACGCGGCCGATTATATCGCCTGCGTGTTCGACGCGAAGGGCAAGACCTTCCGCGACGATCTGTATCCCGAGTACAAGGCCCACCGGCCGCCGATGCCGGACGATCTGCGCAGCCAGATCGAACCGCTGCATGACGCGATCCGCGCCGAAGGCTGGCCGCTCGTCATGATCGACGGCGTCGAGGCCGACGACGTGATCGGCACCCTGGTGCAGCACGCCGCGCGGCAGGGCATCCGCAGCATCGTCTCCACCGGCGACAAGGACATGGCGCAACTGGTCGACGACCACGTGACGCTGGTCAACACCATGAGCCAGGAAACGCTCGATCCGGCGAGCGTGGCCGCCAAGTTCGGCGTGCCGCCCGAACGCATCATCGATTACCTCACGCTGATCGGCGATGCGGTGGACAACGTGCCCGGCGTCGCCAAGGTGGGGCCGAAAACCGCGGTGAAGTGGCTCGCCGAATACGGCTCGCTCGACAACCTGCTGGCGCACGCGGATGAGATCAAGGGCGCCTCGTGAACAATCTCAGTGTGACCCATCCCGGAAAAATCCTGTTGCTGGTGGACGGCTCGTCCTATCTGTACCGCGCGTTTCATGCGCTGCCCGACCTGCGCAACAAGGCGGGCGAACCAACCAATGCGATCAAGGGCGTGCTCTCCATGCTGCACAAATTGCGGAAGGACTACGCGGCCGATTATATCGCCTGCGTGTTCGACGCGAAGGGCAAGACCTTCCGCGACGATCTGTATCCCGAGTACAAGGCCCACCGGCCGCCGATGCCGGACGATCTGCGCAGCCAGATCGAACCGCTGCATGACGCGATCCGCGCCGAAGGCTGGCCGCTCGTCATGATCGACGGCGTCGAGGCCGACGACGTGATCGGCACCCTGGTGCAGCACGCCGCGCGGCAGGGCATCCGCAGCATCGTCTCCACCGGCGACAAGGACATGGCGCAACTGGTCGACGACCACGTGACGCTGGTCAACACCATGAGCCAGGAAACGCTCGATCCGGCGAGCGTGGCCGCCAAGTTCGGCGTGCCGCCCGAACGCATCATCGATTACCTCACGCTGATCGGCGATGCGGTGGACAACGTGCCCGGCGTCGCCAAGGTGGGGCCGAAAACCGCGGTGAAGTGGCTCGCCGAATACGGCTCGCTCGACAACCTGCTGGCGCACGCGGATGAGATCAAGGGCGTGGCCGGCGACAATCTGCGCGCCGCCCGCGACTGGCTGCCGCGGGCGCGCGTGCTGCTCACCATCAAGACCGACGTGGCGCTGCCGTTCGATTTCGACGACCTCGTACTGAAGCCGCGCGACACCGATGCGCTGCGGTCGCTGTTTGAACGCTACGAATTCCGCACCTGGCTGCGCGAGCTCGATGCCGCCGCGACGGCGAGCCCCGAGGTACCGGAACAGGACTGCAGCGGCGACCATCGCGCCCGTTACGAAACGATCCTGACCGAAGCCGCGCTCGACGCCTGGATCGCCAAACTCGAAGCGGCGCCGGCGTTTGCGCTCGACACCGAAACCACCAGCCTCAACGCCATGCAGGCCGAACTGGTCGGGATATCGTTCGCCGTCGGCCACGGCGAGGCGGCCTACCTGCCGCTGGCGCATCACTACGCCGGCGCGCCGGCGCAGCTCGATCGCGCGGCCGTGCTGGCGAAGCTGAAACCGCTGCTGGAAAGCCCTGAACCCAGAATCGTCGGCCAGCACCTCAAGTACGACCGCCACATTTTTGCCAATTACGGCATCGCGCTCGGCGGCGTGGTCGACGACACGCTGCTGCAGTCCTACGTGCTCGAAGCCCACCAGTCGCACGAGCTCGGCAATCTGGCGTCGCGCCACCTGGGTCTTGCCACGATCAGCTACGACGACGTCACCGGCAAGGGCGCAACACGCATCGGCTTCGAGCAGGTGGCGATCGAGCGCGCCAGCGAATACGCGGCGGAGGATGCCGACGTCACGCTGCGCGTGCGGGATGCGCTGGCGCCGCGGATCGACGCCTCCGATAAATTGGCTTTCGTCTACCGCAACATCGAACTGCCGGTGGCCGAGATACTCTTTCGCATGGAGCGCACCGGCGTGCTGCTCGACCGCAACCTGCTCGCGGTGCAAAGCGGCGAGCTCGGCAGAAAGATGCTGGAACTGGAGCAGCGCGCCTACCAGGAAGCCGGGCAGCCGTTCAACCTCGGCTCGCCCAAGCAGATCGGCGACATCCTGTTTACCCGAAAGGGCCTGCCGGTCGTCAAGAAAACCCCCGGCGGCGCGCCGTCCACCGACGAGGAGACGCTGGAACAACTGGCGCTCGACCATCCGATCGCGCGCGCGATTCTCGACTACCGCGGGATGGCCAAGCTGAAATCGACCTACACCGACAAGCTGCCGCAGATGATTCATCCGCGCACCGGGCGCCTGCACACCAGCTATTCGCAGGCCACCGCGGTGACCGGGCGGCTGGCCAGCTCCGACCCCAACCTGCAGAACATTCCCGCGCGCACCGCCGAGGGCCGCCGCATCCGCGAGGCCTTCATCGCGCCGCCCGGGCACCTGCTGGTGTCGGCCGACTATTCGCAGATCGAGCTGCGCATCATGGCGCACCTGTCGGACGACGCCGGCCTGCTGCACGCATTTGCCGCGGATCGACGCCTCCGATAAATTGGCTTTCGTCTACCGCAACATCGAACTGCCGGTGGCCGAGATACTCTTTCGCATGGAGCGCACCGGCGTGCTGCTCGACCGCAACCTGCTCGCGGTGCAAAGCGGCGAGCTCGGCAGAAAGATGCTGGAACTGGAGCAGCGCGCCTACCAGGAAGCCGGGCAGCCGTTCAACCTCGGCTCGCCCAAGCAGATCGGCGACATCCTGTTTACCCGAAAGGGCCTGCCGGTCGTCAAGAAAACCCCCGGCGGCGCGCCGTCCACCGACGAGGAGACGCTGGAACAACTGGCGCTCGACCATCCGATCGCGCGCGCGATTCTCGACTACCGCGGGATGGCCAAGCTGAAATCGACCTACACCGACAAGCTGCCGCAGATGATTCATCCGCGCACCGGGCGCCTGCACACCAGCTATTCGCAGGCCACCGCGGTGACCGGGCGGCTGGCCAGCTCCGACCCCAACCTGCAGAACATTCCCGCGCGCACCGCCGAGGGCCGCCGCATCCGCGAGGCCTTCATCGCGCCGCCCGGGCACCTGCTGGTGTCGGCCGACTATTCGCAGATCGAGCTGCGCATCATGGCGCACCTGTCGGACGACGCCGGCCTGCTGCACGCATTTGCCAACGACCTGGACATCCACACCGCCACCGCCGCCGAGGTGTTCGGCGTGCCGCTCGATGCCGTCAACGCCGAGCAGCGGCGCATGGCCAAGGTCATCAACTTCGGCCTGATCTACGGCATGTCGGCTTTCGGCCTGGCCAGCCAGCTCAATCTCGAACGCGCCGCCGCGCAGGCCTGGATCGACCGCTACTTCGCGCGCTATCCCGGCGTGGCCGACTACATGCAGCGCACGCGCGAGGCGGCGCGCAGCCAGGGCTACGTCGAGACCGTGTTCGGCCGCCGGCTGTACCTTCCCGAAATCAACGCCAAAAACCCGCAGCGCCGCCAGGGCGCCGAACGCGCCGCCATCAACGCGCCGATGCAGGGCACCGCCGCCGACCTCATCAAGCTGGCGATGATTGCGGTGCAGGGCTGGCTCGACCAGGAAAACCTGGCCAGCCGTTTGTTATTGCAAGTACACGACGAACTCATCCTCGAAGTGCCCGAGCGGGAACTCGACCGCATGCGCGCCGAACTGCCCGCGCACATGTGCAACGTCGCCGCGCTCAAGGTGCCCTTGCGGGTGGGGGTGGGCGCCGGCCCCAACTGGGAGGCGGCGCACTAGCTGCCAGCGT
The DNA here is from genome assembly GCA_023475455.1 of Thermoplasmatota archaeon. The sequence continues at coordinate 6,370 of JAMCVR010000244.1, forward strand.
TGTCACTCACAAAGAGGACGCGGAGGACACGGAGAGCAACCCGCCCCCTTTGCGCCCTCCGTGTCCTCTTTGTAAAGTGCTTTTTTCCTGGTTCCTGTTTCCGCTTACTGTTGCGGGATCAGTTCCACGCGGCGGTTCCTGAAGCGGCCTTCTGCGGTCTTGTTGTCGGCCACCGGCTTGGCTTCGCCATACCCTTTTGCCGTCAGGCGATCCGCTGCCACGCCCTGCTTGATCAGATAGTCGCGTACGGCTTCCGCACGGCGCTGCGACAGCCTGAGGTTGTAGGCGTCGGTGTTGACCGAATCGGTGTGCCCCGCCACTTCAACCTTGACCTCGCCCCACTCCTTCAACGTGGCGGCCGCGTGGTCCAGAATCGTGATGGACTCGGGGCGCAGCCTGGCGCTGTCGGTGTCGAAGTTCACCCCTTCCAGCGTCAGTTTCCTGGGCGCGGCGGGCTCAGCGGCCGGGGCCGGCTCGGGCTCGACCACCTTGGGCGGGCAGCCATCGGCCGTGCCGGGCGCGGGAACGGTCGGGCACTTGTCCAGGTAGTCAGGGATGCCGTCGCCGTCGGAATCCAGCGGGCAGCCGTCGGCGTTGACCTTCACGCCGGCGGGGGTGTCGGGACACTTGTCGAGACCGTCGAACACGCCGTCGCCGTCGGAATCCAGCGGGCAGCCCCTGGCGTCGACCTTCGCACCTTTCGGCGTATTGGGGCACTGGTCCTTGCGGTTGGCCACGCCGTCGCCGTCGGAATCCAGCGGCGCACCCAGTCCCCAGGAATAACCCAGCAGCGCCTGGAAGTTGGTCAGGCCGGCGTTCGGCAGCGTGTCGTTGCCGAACGACTGGTCGGCACGCACTTCCCAGCGGAAGGCGTCGTTGGCGCCGACTTCCCATGCCTGCCCCACGCCCACCGAAGCCAACGGGCGGGTGAAGTCGGGGCCGTTGTCGGTGTTGACGTTCATCAGGCCGAGGCCGCCGGACAGGAACCAGTTGTAGCGCTGCTGTTTGGAGAACAGCCATTCGAGGCCGCCGCGCAGCGTGGTCACGTCGGCATCGCCCACGCCGGCGCGGTTGCCGTCATAGGGGCCGTAGACCAGATCGCCTGAAGCGGCCTTCTGCGGTCTTGTTGTCGGCCACCGGCTTGGCTTCGCCATACCCTTTTGCCGTCAGGCGATCCGCTGCCACGCCCTGCTTGATCAGATAGTCGCGTACGGCTTCCGCACGGCGCTGCGACAGCCTGAGGTTGTAGGCGTCGGTGTTGACCGAATCGGTGTGCCCCGCCACTTCAACCTTGACCTCGCCCCACTCCTTCAACGTGGCGGCCGCGTGGTCCAGAATCGTGATGGACTCGGGGCGCAGCCTGGCGCTGTCGGTGTCGAAGTTCACCCCTTCCAGCGTCAGTTTCCTGGGCGCGGCGGGCTCAGCGGCCGGGGCCGGCTCGGGCTCGACCACCTTGGGCGGGCAGCCATCGGCCGTGCCGGGCGCGGGAACGGTCGGGCACTTGTCCAGGTAGTCAGGGATGCCGTCGCCGTCGGAATCCAGCGGGCAGCCGTCGGCGTTGACCTTCACGCCGGCGGGGGTGTCGGGACACTTGTCGAGACCGTCGAACACGCCGTCGCCGTCGGAATCCAGCGGGCAGCCCCTGGCGTCGACCTTCGCACCTTTCGGCGTATTGGGGCACTGGTCCTTGCGGTTGGCCACGCCGTCGCCGTCGGAATCCAGCGGCGCACCCAGTCCCCAGGAATAACCCAGCAGCGCCTGGAAGTTGGTCAGGCCGGCGTTCGGCAGCGTGTCGTTGCCGAACGACTGGTCGGCACGCACTTCCCAGCGGAAGGCGTCGTTGGCGCCGACTTCCCATGCCTGCCCCACGCCCACCGAAGCCAACGGGCGGGTGAAGTCGGGGCCGTTGTCGGTGTTGACGTTCATCAGGCCGAGGCCGCCGGACAGGAACCAGTTGTAGCGCTGCTGTTTGGAGAACAGCCATTCGAGGCCGCCGCGCAGCGTGGTCACGTCGGCATCGCCCACGCCGGCGCGGTTGCCGTCATAGGGGCCGTAGACCAGATCGCCGAAGAAATTGGTGTCGGCGCCCAAACGCTGGCCATAACGCAGGCCGAACAGCGGATTGACCTCGTCGTCCTTGCCGCCGACCAGATCCTTGTCTGCCCAGCCGCCGCCCAGCAGCAATCCCAGTTCGCGCTCCGGCATCTCGGCCGCGCTGGCCGTTGCGCCGGCCAGCGTGACCAGACCGGCCAGCAGCCAGACCGCTTGTGTTCGTTTCATTTGAATGCTCCCGTGTAACGAAAAGGAAAAACCGCTCATCCCCCTCAATCGGTCAGGGACAGATTGCACGATTGTATCTGTCGCCCCTCACCCGGTCACCAAAAGCCGGGGGGCTGACGTCTAAATCAGCTGCCGCGTTGCGCCTGCGCAACACGCGGCGCCTTACTTACTTCTTCAGACCGTCCCGAATCTCGCGCAGCAGCACGATGTCTTCCGGCGTGGCCGTGGGGGACGCAGGCGGCGCCTCCTTCTTCAGCCGGTTGAGCTGCTTGACGATGACGAAGACGATGAAGGCCAGAATGACGAAATTGAGCAGGATGGTGAGGAAGCTGCCATAGGCGAACACCGGCACCCCCGCATTCCTGACCTCGGCCAGCGTCATGGCCACGCCATCCGGCACGCTGCCGAGCGCGATGAACAGGTTGGAAAAGTCGAAGCCGCCGAATACCGCGCCGACGACCGGCATGATCAAATCCTTGACGATGGAATCGACGATCTTGCCGAAGGCGGCGCCGATGATGACGCCGACCGCCAGGTCCATGGCATTGCCCTTGACCGCGAATTCTTTGAATTCGGACATGAAGCTCAAGTTTCCCCCTTGTGTTTGCCGGTGGAATATCGTGTGGTTGATGATAGTCACAGCGGCGACAGGCTGCCAGTACAAAAGTAATTTTTCCCGGCTTGGTGGGGGCCCGCGAGGAGGGTAAAATGCCACCCCTTATGCGCATCGGCAGCCACCTCCTCAAGAACCGCCTGATCGTCGCCCCCATGGCCGGGGTGACCGACCGGCCTTTCCGCCAGCTTTGCAAGAAGCTGGGCGCGGGCATGGCCGTGTCCGAGATGGTGACGTCGAACTCGCTCTTGTACGGCTCGGCGAAGACGGCGCGGCGCGCCAACCACGAAGGCGAGGCCGACCCGATCAGCGTGCAGATCGCCGGCGCCGACCCGAAGATGATGGCGGAGGCCGCGTGCCACAACGTCGACCGCGGCGCCCAGATCATCGACATCAACATGGGCTGCCCGGCCAGGAAGGTGTGCAACGTGATGGCGGGTTCCGCCCTGCTGCAGGACGAGCCGCTGGTCGGGCGCATCCTCGACGCCGTGGTGAAGGCCGTTCCCGACGTGCCGGTGACGCTGAAGATCCGTACCGGCTGGGACCGCGAGCACAGGAATGCGCTCAGCATCCTCAAAATTGCCGAGAACGCCGGGGTGCAGGCGCTGGCGATGCACGGCCGCACCCGCGCCTGCGGCTACAGCGGCGAGGCCGAATACGACACCCTCCGCGCGGTGAAGGCGAACGCGAAGATTCCGCCACGAAGGCGAGGCCGACCCGATCAGCGTGCAGATCGCCGGCGCCGACCCGAAGATGATGGCGGAGGCCGCGTGCCACAACGTCGACCGCGGCGCCCAGATCATCGACATCAACATGGGCTGCCCGGCCAGGAAGGTGTGCAACGTGATGGCGGGTTCCGCCCTGCTGCAGGACGAGCCGCTGGTCGGGCGCATCCTCGACGCCGTGGTGAAGGCCGTTCCCGACGTGCCGGTGACGCTGAAGATCCGTACCGGCTGGGACCGCGAGCACAGGAATGCGCTCAGCATCCTCAAAATTGCCGAGAACGCCGGGGTGCAGGCGCTGGCGATGCACGGCCGCACCCGCGCCTGCGGCTACAGCGGCGAGGCCGAATACGACACCCTCCGCGCGGTGAAGGCGAACGCGAAGATTCCGGTCATCGCCAACGGCGACATCACCACCCCGGAAAAGGCGCAATACGTCCTCGAATACACCGGCGCCGACGCCGTGATGATCGGCCGCGCCGCGCAGGGCCGCCCGTGGGTCTTCCGCGAGATCGCACACTTCCTCGCCACCGGCGTTCACCTGCCGCAGCCGGAAGTGGCGGAAATCCACGCCGTGCTGCTCCAGCACATCCACGACCTGTACGCATTCTACGGCGACGTCACCGGGGTGCGCGTCGCGCGCAAGCACATTTCCTGGTACACCCGCGGGCTGGTCGGCAGCAGCGCCTTCCGCCACACCATGAACCGGCTCGACTCGGCGGCCGAACAGCTCGCCGTGGTCAACGACTACTTTGCCCAGGCGGCGCGCGCCGACAACCGCCTGCGCTACGAAACCGAACTCCAAAACAACAACGCGGAAGACATGCCGCCCGCCTCACGGCTCGCGGCATAAAGGGGAACTTCAACATGATGGAAGAAAACGAAATCGCCGCCTGCATGCGGCGGTCGCTCAACCGCTATTTCAAGGACCTCGACGGCGAAACGCCGACCGAGATTTACAGCATGGTGCTGGGCGCGGTGGAAAAACCCCTGCTGGCCTACATCCTCGACCGCGCCGAAGGCAACCAGACGCGCGCCGCCGACATGCTCGGCATCAACCGCAACACCCTGCGCAAGAAAATGCGCGAACACGGCCTCTCGGATTAAATTCCCCATGACCATTCAACGTGCCCTGCTTTCCGTGTCGGATAAAACCGGTCTCGTCGATTTCGCCCGCGCGCTCGCCACGGCCGGCGTCGAACTGCTGTCCACCGGCGGCACCGCCAAGGCGTTGCGCGACGCCGGCCTGGCGGTGATCGACGTCAGCGACTACACCGGCTTCCCGGAAATGCTCGACGGCCGCGTCAAGACGCTGCATTCCAAGGTGCACGGCGGCATCCTGGCGCGGCGCGACCTTGCGGATCACGTCGCCACCATGGAGAAGCACGGCATGCCCTACATCGACCTGGTGTGCGTAAACCTCTATCCCTTCGTCGCCACCGTATCGAAGCCGCACACGCTGGACGACGCCATCGAGAACATCGACATCGGCGGCCCGGCGATGGTGCGCTCGTCGGCCAAGAACTACCGCCATGTCGCCATCGTCACCGACCCCGCCGACTACCCGGCGCTGGTCGCCGAAATGCAGGCCAACGGCGGCGTGCTGACCGACGCCACCCGCTTCAATCTGGCGAAGAAGGCGTTTTCCCACACCGCCGAATACGACGGCGCCATCAGCAACTATCTCACCGCGCTCAACGAAAAGAATGAGCGCGAGGCCTTCGGCGAGAAGCTGAACCTGCAGTTCACCCGCGCGCAGACCTGCCGCTACGGCGAGAACCCGCACCAGGCCGGCGCCTTCTACGTCGAGGCCAAGGCCCCGGCCGGCACGATTTCCACGGCACGGCAGATCCAGGGCAAGGAACTCTCCTACAACAACATCGCCGACACCGACGCCGCGCTCGAATGCGTGAAGCTGTTCGACGCCGCACCCGCCTGCGTCATCGTCAAGCACGCCAACCCGTGCGGCGTGGCCTACGGCGCGACTCTGCTGGACGCCTACGACCGCGCCTATCAGACCGATCCCGAATCGGCCTTCGGCGGCATCATCGCCTTCAACGGCCGGCTGGATGGGGCAACGGCGCAGGCCATCGTCGAACGCCAGTTCGTCGAGGTCATCATCGCGCCCGAAGTCAGCCCGGAAGCCTCCGCCGCCGTCGCCGCGAAGAAGAACGTGCGCCTGCTCGAATGCGGCCAATGGGCGGGGGCGCCGTCGGGGAACCCGACCCAATTGGGCACAGCCCAGCTCGACATGAAGCGCGTCGCCGGCGGCCTCCTGGTGCAGGACGCCGACGTGCTGCTGCACGGCGAGCTGAAGACCGTCACCCGGCGCGCGCCAAGCGCCCAGGAAATGGACGACCTCCTGTTCGCCTGGCGCGTCGCCAAGTTCGTCAAGTCCAATGCGATCGTCTACGCGAAAGACCGCATGACCGTCGGCGTCGGCGCCGGCCAGATGAGCCGCGTCAACTCGGCGCGCATCGCCGCGATCAAGGCCGAGCACGCCGGCCTGCCGGTGCCCGGCTCGGTGATGGCGTCCGACGCCTTCTTCCCCTTCCGCGACGGCATCGACCAGGCCGCGGCGGCGGGCATCCAGGCGGTGATCCAGCCCGGCGGCTCGATGCGCGACGACGAAGTCATCGCCGCGGCGAACGAGCACGGCATCGCGATGGTGTTCACCGGGACGCGGCATTTCCGACATTGATTGCGAGGGACTAGGAGCTAGGATTTAGGGGCTAGGGAATGAGCGGCTTCGCCGCACCTCGTGAATTCATTCCACGCGGCGAAGCCGCACAAAGCCCCCTAATCCCTAGCTCCTAGCCCCTAACCCCTAACCAGCCCCTCACACACATGAAACTCCTAGTCATCGGCTCCGGCGGACGCGAACACGCACTGGCGTGGAAGCTCGCGCAATCACCCCGCGTCTCGCAGGTATTCGTCGCGCCCGGCAACGGCGGCACGGCGACGGAAGACGGTCTGGTCAACGTGCCCTTGACCTCGATTCCGTCGCTGGTCGAATTCGTCCGCCGCGATCCGGACATCGCGTTCACCGTGGTCGGCCCCGAGGCGCCGCTGGCGGCCGGCGTGGTCGACGCCTTCCGCGCCGCCGGCCTGAAGATTTTCGGCCCCACGCAGGCCGCCGCCCGGCTCGAGAGCTCGAAGGATTTCGCCAAGCAGTTCATGGCGCGCCACGGCATTCCCACCGCCGCCTTCGGCACCTTCACCGATGCCGCCGCGGCGCACGCCTACATCGATCAACACGGCGCGCCCATCGTGGTGAAGGCCGACGGCCTCGCCGCCGGCAAGGGCGTGGTGGTCGCCGCCACCGCGGAGGAAGCGCATGCCGCGGTCGATGCCATGCTCTCCGGCAACAGCATGGGCGAAGCCGGGCATCGTGTGGTGATCGAGAAATGCCTCATCGGCGAGGAAGCCAGCTTCATCGTCATGGTCGACGGCGAGCATGTGCTGGCGCTCGCTTCCAGCCAGGACCACAAGCGCCTGGGCGACGGCGACACCGGCCCCAACACCGGCGGCATGGGCGCGTATTCGCCGGCCCCGGTCGTCACGCCCGAGCTGCACGCGCGCATCATGCGCGAGGTCATCCACCCCACCGTCGAAGGCATGGCCGCCGACGGCATCCGCTATACCGGCTTTCTCTACGCCGGCATCATGGTCGGTGCGGACGGCGCACCCAGGGTGCTCGAATTCAACTGCCGCATGGGCGACCCGGAAACCCAGCCGATCATGATGCGGCTGAAATCCGATCTGGTGACCCTGGTGGAAGCGGCCGTCAACGGCCGGCTCGACCAGGTCGAAGCCGAATGGGACCGCCGCACCGCGCTCGCCGTGGTGCTGGCGGCCGCCGGCTATCCGGACGCTCCGCAAAAAGGCGCCGTCCTCGGCGCGCTGCCCGCCGCGGCCGAGGACCTGCACGTGTTCCACGCCGGCACCGCCGCGCGGGACGGCCGGACGGTGGTGAGCGGCGGCCGCGTGCTGGCGGTGACCGCGCTCGGCGACAGCGTGCGCATGGCGCAGAAACGCGCCTACGAAGCGGTGGCGGCCATCCACTTCGACGGCATGCAATATCGCCGCGACATCGGCTGGCGTGCGCTTGACCGGAAAAAGTGAGGGTGAGGCGTGAGGGGTGAGGGGGCGGAACTGCGCGCGCACCTGCGGCGCGGCGACCTGATCGCCTACCCGACCGAATCCTGTTACGGGCTCGGCTGCGATCCGCGCAACGTCCGCGCGCTGCAACGGCTCATCCGGCTGAAGGGCCGCAGCGCCGCCAAAGGCCTGCTCCTGATCGCCGACCGTTTCAAACGACTGAAACCCTTTGTTCGTCCCTTGAGCGCAGCTGAGCGGGGGCGGATGCAACGCAGCTGGCCCGGCCCCGTGACCTGGGTGGTGCCGGCGTCCGCCGCCTGCCCGTCGGCTTTGCGGTGGAAGACCGCGACCGCTCCAAGGGCGTGTATTTCGTGCGCTACATCGATCCCGAGATCGACAACGGCAGCAAGCGCGACGAAGGCAAAAAGGCGCCGTCCTCGGCGCGCTGCCCGCCGCGGCCGAGGACCTGCACGTGTTCCACGCCGGCACCGCCGCGCGGGACGGCCGGACGGTGGTGAGCGGCGGCCGCGTGCTGGCGGTGACCGCGCTCGGCGACAGCGTGCGCATGGCGCAGAAACGCGCCTACGAAGCGGTGGCGGCCATCCACTTCGACGGCATGCAATATCGCCGCGACATCGGCTGGCGTGCGCTTGACCGGAAAAAGTGAGGGTGAGGCGTGAGGGGTGAGGGGGCGGAACTGCGCGCGCACCTGCGGCGCGGCGACCTGATCGCCTACCCGACCGAATCCTGTTACGGGCTCGGCTGCGATCCGCGCAACGTCCGCGCGCTGCAACGGCTCATCCGGCTGAAGGGCCGCAGCGCCGCCAAAGGCCTGCTCCTGATCGCCGACCGTTTCAAACGACTGAAACCCTTTGTTCGTCCCTTGAGCGCAGCTGAGCGGGGGCGGATGCAACGCAGCTGGCCCGGCCCCGTGACCTGGGTGGTGCCGGCGTCCGCCGCCTGCCCGGCCCTGCTCACCGGCGGGCGCCCCACGATTGCCGTGCGCGTCACCGCCCATCCCGGCGCTGCGCGGCTGTGCCGCAGCCTCGGCATGGCGCTGGTCTCCACCAGCGCCAACAAAAGCGGCCGGAAACCCGCCAAAACCGCGGCGGAATGCCGCAGAATATTCGGCGCGCGGGTGCGCGTGATCACCGGCCGCATCGGCACGCGCAAACGCCCATCCACCCTGATCGACTTAGCCACCGGAACGCTTCTTCGCCCCTGATGTCTGCCCCTACCTCCGTCACCGCCACGTTTGATACCAGCGCAGTCAAATCCTGGCTGCTCGACCTGCAGGCGCGCATCGTCGCCGCGCTCGAAGCCGCCGACGGCCTGCCCTTCCGCACCGACGCCTGGGAGCGCTCCGAAGGCGGCGGCGGCATCTCGCGGCTGATCGAGGAGGGCAAGGTGTTCGAGCGCGGCGGGGTGAACTTCTCGCACGTCACGGGGAGCCGGCTGCCGCCTTCGGCCAGCGCGCACCGGCCGGAACTCGCCGGACGGCGCTGGGAGGCGATGGGCGTCTCGCTGGTGCTGCACCCGAAGAATCCCTACGCGCCGACGGTGCACATGAACGTGCGCTGCTTCGTCGCGCTGAAGGACGGCGAGGCCCCGGTGTGGTGGTTCGGCGGCGGCATGGACCTCACGCCCTACTACGGCTTCGGGGAGGACGCGCGGCATTTCCACGCCACCTGCAAGAACGCGCTCGATCCCTTCGGCGCCGGTCTGCACCCGCGCTTCAAGAACTGGTGCGACCGCTACTTCTTCCTCAAGCACCGCAACGAACCGCGCGGCATCGGCGGCGTGTTCTTCGACGACTTCGCAGAAGGCGGATTCGACCATGCGTTCGGCATGACGAAAAGCGTGGGCGATGCCTTCCTCACCGCCTATCTGCCCATCCTCGAACGCCGCAAGGACACCGAATACGGCGAGCGCGAGCGCGATTTCCAGGCCTACCGGCGCGGGCGCTATGTCGAATTCAACCTGGTGTACGACCGCGGCACGCTGTTCGGCCTGCAGTCGGGCGGGCGCACCGAATCCATCCTGATGTCGCTGCCGCCGATCGTGAAATGGCGTTACGACTGGCACCCCGAGCCCGGCACGCCGGAAGCGGCGCTGACCAGCGATTTTCTGGCCGCGCGCGACTGGGTCTGACGTGCACAAGGTTCCGCGCCGCATCCTGATCGGCTTCGCCATCCTGCTGCTGACTCTCGGCCTGGCCGGGCTCATCGCCTGGGAACTGCTGTCGTCGGCGCTGGAAGCGAAATACCTCGCCAGGACCGCGCAGAAGATGACCTGGCAAATCCGGCCGGGGCCATCGGAACGCATCCGCTATCCCGGCCAGGGTCCGTACGACGTGCGCCTCGGCTACAGCAAGCTGCCGGGCTATCTGGCGCGCCTCGGCAAGGCCGGCTGGCAGATCGACCGGCAGGCCAGAATCAGCATCCAGATGGCGCGGGCGGCCGACCTCGGCCTGTTCCTGCCGTATCACGAAAAGGACCAGGCCGGCCTGAACCTGCTCGATAGCGACGGCAAGCTGCTGTACCAGAGGCTGCATCCGACGCGGGTATACGACCGCTTTGAAGACATTCCCAGGGTGCTGGTCGATGCCCTGCTCTACATCGAGAACCGCGAACTGCTGACCGAGCAGTTCCCCACCCGCAATCCGGCGGTGGAATGGGACCGGCTGGCGCAGGCCCTGCTCGAAAAAGGCATCAGCCTGATCGACACCAATCGCAATGTGCCGGGCGGCAGCACCCTGCCGACGCAGATCGAGAAATATCGCCATTCGCCCGAAGGGCTGACTTCCAGCATGGGCGAAAAGCTGCGCCAGATGGGCACCGCCAGCCTGCGTGCCTATCTCGACGGCCCCAACACGCTGCCGATGCGGAAGAAAACGGTGATGGCCTACCTCAATACCGTGCCATTGGCGGCAGCGCCGCGCTTCGGCGAGGTCAACGGTATCGGCGACGGCCTGTGGGCCTGGTATGGCTTGGACTTTGCCGAGGTCAACCGCATCCTGAAGGGCACAGGCACCCTGAAGCATCCTGAAAGGCATATGGGCACAGGCACCCCGGAAAAACCGAAAGCGTCGCGCGGCAAGGACGCCGCCTATGCCCTAAAGGGCTCCGATCCACTGCGCGCCAAAGTCCCGCGGGGCGGGATGGAATCGTATGCCAGCGCGCTGAAGCACGCGCTGTCGCTCATCGTCGCCGAGCGTCGCCCGTCGTATTACCTCGCTGCCAATCGCAAGGCGCTCGACGCGCTGACCGACGACCACCTCGATCTGCTGGCCAATGCCGGACTGATTTCGCGCGGATTGGCCGACCAGGCCAAGCAGGTCAAGCTGCGCGCGACCAGTCAGCGCATCGATCCGCCGCCGCCGCGCTTCGTCGACCAGAAGGCCGCCAATGCGCAGCGCATCCGCGTCGCCCGCCTGCTCGGCGAAGCGCGCCTGTACGATCTCGACCGGCTCGATCTCAAGGTCGACACCACCATCAAGCAGCCGGCGCAGAAAATCGTCAGTCGCTACCTGCAAAGCCTGGCCAGGCCGGAAGCCGCTGCCGCGTCGGGGCTGATCGGGCATCGCCTGCTGCAGCCGGGCAACCCGCTGGCGAGCGTGATCTACAGCTTCACCCTGTACGAAAAAACCGCGCGCGGCAACCTGCTGCGCATCCAGGCCGACAACCTCGACCAGCCGTTCGACATCAACAGCCAGGCGCGGCTGGATCTCGGCTCCACCGCCAAGCTGCGCACCCTGGTCACCTATCTGGAAATCATCGCGCGGCTGCATGCCGAATACCGCCTGCTCGACGCCGCCACGTTGCAGCAGAAAGCGCAGCCGCAACGCGACGTGCTGGCGCAGTGGGTGGCCACGCGGCTTGTCGGGAACCGCGACGAAACGCTGGCCGCCACCCTCGACGCGGCGATGGGCCGCCCCTATTCCGCCGCGCCGGAAACCTTCTTCACCGGCGGCGGCCTGCACAACTTCGCCAACTTCGACCCCAAGGACAACGGGCGCGTGATGGACGTGTGGGAGGCCACGCGCAACTCGGTCAACCTGGTGTACATCCGCATCATGCGCGACATCGTCCGTCATTACGCCAGCAGCACCCCGGGGGCGGCGGCGCGCATCCTGGACGACGCCACCAACCCGCTGCGGGAAACCTACCTCGCCCGTTTCGTCGACCAGGAAGGCCGCGTCTTCATCAACCGGTTCTACCAGCGACACAAGAAACTCACGCCGGCGCAGATGGCGGAAGACCTGTACGCGCGCACCCGCCTCAACCCGCGCCGTTTCTCCGCAGTGTTCCGCTACCTGGAACCGCAGGCCGATTTCAAGACCTACGTCGCCGCGCTGCACAAACAGGTGCCCGCCAGCGCCAGCCTGAGCCAGAAAACGCTCGAATCGCATTATCGAACCCATGCGCCCGATGCCTACAGCCTGGCCGACCGCGGTTACGTGACGCAGATTCATCCGCTGGAACTGTGGGTGGTCAAAACCCTGCGCGCCGCGCCGAAAACCGACCTCAAGACCCTGTACGAATCCGGCACCGGGGTGCGCCTCGAAGTCTACGACTGGCTGTTCAAGACCAGCCGCAAGAATGCGCAGGACATCCGCATCCAGAGCCTGCTCGAAGTCGAAGCCTTCGACGGCCTGCTGCGCGACTGGAAACGCCTGGGCTACCCGTTCGACACCGTCACGCCGTCCTACGCCACGGCGATCGGCAGCTCCGGCGACCGTCCCGCCGCGCTGGCCGAACTGATGAGCATCCTGGTCAACGACGGCGTACGCGCGCCGATGGTGAGTCTCACCGGCCTGCACTTCGCCGCCGACACGCCGTACGACACCCGCCTGTCGATCAAGCCGGCCAAGGGCGAACGCCTGATGCCAGTCGAAGTCGCGCAAACCGTGCGCCGTGCGCTGGCCAGGGTGGTGGAGCAAGGAACGGCCGCGCGTCTCGCCGGCGCGCTCAAGGATCCGGCCGGGCAGCCGCTCGTCATCGGCGGCAAGACCGGCACCGGCGACAACCGCTTCGAGCGCTACGGCCGTGGCGGCCAGCTGCTGGAATCGCGCGTGGTCAACCGCACCGCCACCTTCGTGTTCTATCTGGGCGACCGTTACTTCGGCACGCTCACGGCGCTGGTGCCGGGCGAACAGGCCGGCCAGTTCGGCTTCACCAGTTCGCTCACCGCGCAGATCCTGAAAACCCTGCTGCCAGCTTTGCAGCCGCATCTGTACCCGGAGCCGCCGGCACCGCCCAGGCCGGCGGCCGCAGCCGAAGTGCCCCCGGCTGCACCGCAGCCGGTCGCGCCGGCACCGGCGCCGCGCGCCCCGGTGAAAGAAAAACCCGACGGCGCCACCAGCCAGGCCGATCCGCCGGTCAAGCAGCCGGAGCCGATCCAGGGCGGCTTCCCCGAGGACCTTGAACCCAGCGTGGTGCTGCCGGTGCCGGTCGCGCCGCCCGTGACCACGACGCCGTGAACCCGAGGCTTGGGATCGCGCTCAAATCGGATATGCTGAAAAGCAGCCCCATCCACCCCCGTGCCATGAAAGACAACATCCACCCCCTGATCCAGCACGCCCCGCCCGACTCGGGCAACGTCAGCATCCCGGCGTTGCGGGTGCTGTCGGAAATCACCACCAGCCTGTCGACCGATTCCAACGTCGAACAGCTGCTGGGACGCTTCCTGTCGACCATGATCCGCCTGGCCGGGGCGCAGGCCGGCGCGGTGCGCGTCATCACCGACGACCGCACCCATCTGCGGCTGATCGGCTCGGTCGGCCTGCCGGCCCACCTGGTCGAGCACGAGGCACTCGTCAGCGTCGATTGCGGCGTGTGCGGCAAGGCGGCGCGCGAAGTCACGGTGAGCAGCTGGAACAACGTCGCCTTCTGCAAGCGCCAGGCCGACGACGCCTATTTCAGCGACACCTGCAACAGCGTGGTGGCGGTGCCGCTGATGCACAAGAACCAGGTGATGGGCGTCTACAACCTGTTCCTGGAAGAAGGCCGCAGCGTCCCCGAAGACGTGCGCCTCCTGTTCCGCTCGATCAGCGAGCACCTCGGCATCGCGCTGGAAAACGCGCGGCTCACCCGCGAGAACATGCGCATCTCGCTGATGAACGAGCGCCAGATGCTGGCCAACCAGATCCACGATTCGCTGGCGCAGACGCTGGCCTACGCCAAGATGCGGCTCACCGTGCTGTCCGACGCGATGCGCCACGAGGATTACCCCAAGGCCAACCGCTACCTCGGCGACGTCGAGGAAGCCGTCGACCTCGCCTACGCCGACCTGCGCGACCTCATCACCCAGTACCGCGACCGCATCAACCCGCGCGGCCTGGTGCCGGCGATCCAGGAACTCGCCAAGAGCTTCCGCAAGAAGGCCAATGCCGACGTCGACTTCCTCAACCTGGTGCAGGACGTTTCGCTGTCGCCCGACGAGGAAATCCAGGTCTTCCACATCATCCAGGAATCGCTCTACAACATCGCCAAGCACGCCCGCGCGCGCCACGTCGTCATCACCTTCGACCTCGAGAACGGCCAGTACATCGTCAACGTCGCCGACGACGGCGTCGGGGTGCAGAAGAAAAAAGACGAATCGTCCACCCTGGGCAAGAGTTTCGGGCTGACCATCATGCGCGAGCGCGCCGCCAGGCTGGACGGCAAGCTCATCGTGGAGTCGCGCCCCGCCGGCGGCACCGTGATCCGCCTGGTGTTCCCGCAGCGCGCCGCGCCCCATCAACACAGTGAGCACACCGCATGAGCCTCACCCGCATCATCCTCGTCGACGACCACACCCTGTTCCGCAAGGGCCTGGCCGAACTGCTCGAGCAGAGCGGCAGCATCGAGGTCACTGCCTTCACCGGCAATCCCGACGAAGTCGAGATGCTGCTGCGAGCGCACCGCCCCGACGTGCTCATCCTCGACCTCAACATGCCCGGCACCGACGGCATCACCCTGATGCAGCAGTTGCGCACCGACGGTTTCGACCTGCCCGTGCTCATCCTCACCCTGAGTGAAGCCGAGGACGACCTCGCCCGGGCGCTCCGCGCCGGCGCCAACGGCTATCTCTTGAAAAGCATGGAACCCGACGAAGTCGTCGACGCCATCCTGCGCGCCCAGCGCGGCGAAACCGTCGTCGCCCCCGCCATGACCGCCAAGCTCGTCAAGCTGTACGACCAGAAAGGCCAGGACGCCGGCTCCCTGCTCGATGCCCTGACCCCGCGCGAACGCGAAATCCTCAGCCACCTGTCGCGCGGCGAAAGCAACAAGGCCATCGCCCGCACCCTCGACATCAGCCACGACACCGTCAAGCTGCACGTGCGGCATATCCTCGCCAAGCTGAACCTGTCGTCGCGGGTGGAAGCGGCGGTGTTCGCGGTGGAGCATCGGGTGGCGCCGGGGGGGCGCGGCGAGGGGCGGTGACAAGACATGGAAATGAAGCGTATCGCGTCTGAAGCGCCCCATTTTGTTTCGTATTGGGACGCCCTAAAAATTGATAGTGAATTGTTTTCTAGTAAGTTTTTAGAAACGCCATCACGAATGACGGCTTATAAAGCGTCATTTAGGATGGACACATTACGTTGGGCGTCTGGCTTGCGCTGAAAGGAAATCGTGATGCAGGCGTTTGCACCCGTGGCCAGTTCCGTAGCTCGCTCTTGCCGGGTTCCGCTCGGTGTCCGGTCGGCGTCCGCTGAAGCTCAAA
>JAMCVR010000192.1:0-1265 GCA_023475455.1 Thermoplasmatota archaeon
AGGGCGGGGAGTCCGACTTGCCGACGTGCATCGCCATCGCGGCGAAGCGCACCGGCAGCGGCGCGCGGCAGCGGGCCGCCTCGTCCAGCACGCGCAGCAGATGCTGGCCGATGTCGACCTGCGGCGGATCGTCGGCGATCTGCGGCACGCCGAACACGCCCGCTACATCGGGCAGCACCTCCATCAACGCGCCGCTTGCGTAGAGGGCGCGGAACATGTTCGAGGGCGTTCGGCCCATCAGTCCGCGCGCCAGTTCGGGCCACACGTCGCTCGCCGCGATGAGGCTCAGCGCGCCGGTCTCGACTTGTTCGAACATCAGCTCCAGCGTCTCGTCGTCCAGCATGCCGTCGGGGCCGGCGGACAGCGCCGCCAGGCGCAGCGGGCTCAATGCGGGATGGGTCTGCAGGAGGTCGGGGAGGCGGGGCATGGGGGCAGGGGGCAGGATTCAGGGGTCAGGGGTCAGGGGTCAGGGCAGGCCCGCGCCTTCATATCAATGCGCGGCAAAGCCGCTCTGCTCCGCCCCCTTGTCCCTGAATCCCGACCCCTGACCCCTATTGAGCAGCACGGCGTTCGCGTTGATGGCGAACTCGCGCCAGGCGGCGGCGAGGTCGCGGGTGATGGCGTCGCGGTAGTCCCTGCCCGGGTCGTGCTCGTCGGGGAAGTTGGACAGCGCGCACGACGTGCGATTGAGCTGCACCACCTCGTCCAGCAGCGCGGCGTTGAATCCCTCGAACGGCGCCAGCACGGCGGGCGTGAGTTCGGAGCGGCCGCGCTGCACGGCGACGCCCGCGGCGTCGAACGCCAGCCCGCCGAGCTGGTCCAGCGCTGCGCTGTAGACCTGCTCCACGGTGTCGAGCAGGGCGCGCTGGGTCAGTTGTGCGCTCGCCTGGGCGGACAGATGGCGATGCAGGTGCTGGCGGTAGCGCTGGGTCGCGCCGCTGCGCAGCGCGGCGACCGCCTCGCCGAAGCGGGCGAGGCAGGCGGCGTTGCCGTGCAGCGGCTGCGCGCTGGCCGGTGCGGCTGCGAGTTCGCGCTGGATGCGGGCCGCCGCTTCCAGCGCGCCTTCCAGATAGCCGCCGCCGGTGCCGGCGGTTTCCGATCCGCCGAGGAACAGCTTGCCGTTCCAGAGCGGGCGCCGCAGCTGCGGGTTGCCGTATTGCGGATGGCTGTCGGGCGGCGTCAGGTCGAGCGTGCTGCAGGTGAAGGGCTCGGCCGCCCAGTCCTGCACGTGCTGCTCGCTGTGCTCCGCCTCGCTGCCGAATACC
>JAMCVR010000192.1:1275-4636 GCA_023475455.1 Thermoplasmatota archaeon
GAGTGCACCGACGCGCGAAACTGCGGCGGCAGGGCGAAGAAACCGCCCAGGGCCGCGCGGCGTCCGCCGGCGTCGCAGGCATCGTAGATTTCGCCGAGCACGACCTGTTCGTGGGTGACGAAGGCGTTGCCCGATTCGCCGGCGGCGCGCCAGAAGGGCGCAGCAAAGCCCACCGCGACTTTCGCCTGGTCGGCCATCCAGGTCGGGGTGGCGCGCATGGCGTCGCGCAGGCTGTCGTCGAGGGCGGGGGCGAAGTGCACCCGCTCTTCCAGCAGGCGGGGCGGAACCGCCAGGACCGCGCGGCGGGCATGGACGATGGTCGTGACCTCGCCGCGCCGGAACAGCAGTTCGACATGCGTGCCGCGGTCGCGCACGGCGATGAGTTCCTGCTGCAGCCGGATCGCAGCGGAGGGCAGGCCATCGGCCAGCGCCTCCACCAGCGCCGCCATGCCGCCTTCCAGGCGGCGGGCGCCGCCGTGCAGGGCGTCCATCTCCATGCGTTCGGGCTTCTGGTCGTGCGCGGTCAGCCGCAGCAGGCTGCCGTCGTCGTGCTGCGCGAAGTTGCGCAATCCCAGTTCCGTCAGAAGTTTCATGATGCGCGGCTGGGTGTCGGGCCAGAACCAGGTCGGGCCGAGGTCGAGCGCCATGCCGGCGGTCTCACTGGGCACGGAAAGCACGCGCCCGCCCAGCCGCGCCCGCGCCTCGTACAGGACGAAGCTGCGGCCCTGCGCGTGCAGGCTGCGCGCAAGGGCCAGTCCGCACAGCCCGCCGCCGATGATGAGGGTATCCAGCATGGTTCAGTTGTTTGGCCGGGCGGCGGCCACATCGACCTGCACCATGCCGCCGGCAATGCGCAGGGGATATTCCTTGAGGGCCCAGCCGCAGGGTTGCAGCGAGGTGCCGTCGCGGCCGTTGAACACCCAGCCATGGGCGGGGCAGTGCAGGATGCGGCCGTTGAAGTCGCCGCGCGCCAGCGACACCTTCTCGTGCGGACAGGCCGCGTCGTAGGCGCGCGGCTCGCCGCCATCCGGCCACAGGATGATGATTTCACGGCCGTCGACCAGGCAGGGCACCCGTTCGCCTTCGAACAGCAGGCTTTTCTTGCAGACGTCGGTGTAGGCCATGGTCGTCGCTCCCGGTTGCGTCATGCCGTTGCGGGCTGGTGCGCCGCCAGTTCACGGATCACCGATGCGCCCACCGAGTCGTGTGGGTCCAGCTCCTGCAGCTTGGCGAGCAGGGCATGGCATTCCGCCGGGCGGCCCAGCCGCAGGCGCATGAAGGCGAGCGCCTTCAGCGTGAACAGATAGAAGTGCTGCGGGGCATCGACGCGCCGCCAGTCGGCCGAGCCGGCGTCGAGCCGGGTCCAGTCGGGACTGAAGCCGCCTTGCTTGGCCGCGGCGTCGAGGGCGAGCAGGGCCACCTCTTCCGCTTCGTTCAGCATGCGCTTGTAGAAGTAGAACTTGTACAGCGAGAAATAGCTGCCCAGGCATTCGGGGTCGGCCTTGAGCGCCGTCCAGATCAGGAACTCGGCCCGGCCGGTATCGGCGTAGCTGTTCATGGCCTGGCGCAGGGTCTCCTCGATGATCGGCGGCGTGGCGAAGCCGATGACCAGACTGAAGGCGTCACTCAAAGTGTCAGCCCCAGATCTCCGGCGGCAGCATCAGGCGTTCGACCGGCGTGCCGCCGAGCAGGTGCTCGTCGACGATGGCCGCGACGTCGTCCTTGCCGACCTTGCCGTACATCACGCCCTCCGGATAAACCAGCACGTGCGGGCCGTTGCAGGGGCCGAGGCAGCCGGTGTTGGACAGCATGAAGCGGCCGTTGAGGTTGCGTTGCTGGAAGGCGTAGGCGAATTCGTCCCACACATCGCCGGCGCCGCTTTGCAGGCAGGAGCCGCGCGGGTGGCCGGGGCCACGGTTCTGGACGCAGACGAAGACGTGTTTTTCGGGTTTAGCCAAGATATTGTTCCTTTTCAGAAAAAAATTTCACCACAGAGGCACAGAGAAAGACAAAACGCTTCAAGCTCGAAGCGAAGAAAAAAATTCACGAATGAAATTTGGGTTTCTCCTGCTTTTCTCCGTGTCTCTGTGTCTCTGTGGTGAGTGGTTTTTTGAATATCAACCGAACTTGAACAGGATGCCGTAGCCGCCGCGCGGGTATTCCCAGTCCACGTTGCGATAGGTGGTGCAGATGATGCGGCAGGTGCCGCACTCCAGACAGCCGTCGGTGATCAGCGTCACCTGGCCGTTGCCTTCCGCCGTGTAGCAGCCCGCCGGGCAGCACACCGTGCATTCCTGGGTCTTGCACTCGACCTGGCAGGTGCTGGGGTCGATGATGCTGATATGCGGCCGGCCGGCATCGACGCGGTAGCGGTTCTGGAACAGCTTCTCTTCAACTTTTACGGGAATCATTCGAATGCCCTCCACATCTTGAACGCGTCGCCCATCAATCCGAACCGAACTTGAACAGGATGCCGTAGCCGCCGCGCGGGTATTCCCAGTCCACGTTGCGATAGGTGGTGCAGATGATGCGGCAGGTGCCGCACTCCAGACAGCCGTCGGTGATCAGCGTCACCTGGCCGTTGCCTTCCGCCGTGTAGCAGCCCGCCGGGCAGCACACCGTGCATTCCTGGGTCTTGCACTCGACCTGGCAGGTGCTGGGGTCGATGATGCTGATATGCGGCCGGCCGGCATCGACGCGGTAGCGGTTCTGGAACAGCTTCTCTTCAACTTTTACGGGAATCATTCGAATGCCCTCCACATCTTGAACGCGTCGCCCATCAATCCGAACAGCGAGCGCCGCTGTTTGAAGCTCTTGCGGATTTCGCGCTCCTTGGTTTTCTTGTCCACGCCGTCCACGGTGAGCATGGTGTGGGCGGCGCGGTTGACCAGCTCGGGATAGGTGGTGAAGAACTGGTTGTTCTTGTGGAAGATCTCCGGCATGTTCCTGTACTTCCTCAGGTCCTTCATGACGAAGCTGTCTTCCAGCCGCCCCTGGTAGAGCGCGAGGTTGCGGGCGCTCAAGGGCAGTTTCTTTTCCTTCAGGTCGATGATCGTCTCGGCGGCGTAGCGGCCGGTGGTCATGGCCAGGTTGGAGCCTTCGCGGTGCACCGCGTTGACGAACATGCCGGAGTCGCCGACGATCATCCAGCCCTCGCCGTAGAGTTGCGGCATGGCCTTGTAGCCGCCTTCCGGGATCAGGTGCGCGGTGTATTCCTTCATCTCGCCACCTTCGATCAAGGGCTTGATCGCGGGGTGCGCCTTCATCTGCTCCAGCAGCATGTAGGGCGTGATCTTCTGCTGCTTGAAGTCGGACAGCATGCAGCCGACGCCGATGGTGAGCGAGTCCTTATTGGTGTAGA
>JAMCVR010000143.1 GCA_023475455.1 Thermoplasmatota archaeon
GCCAAAGATGCGATCCAGCCGCCTTGCGCGGCTTTTTTTACGCCCGGGAGAATCAAGACGTGATGGCTGATAAAGACATCGACAAGCTTGCAGACGCAATCATCCAGAAGATGAAGGAAGGTCACCACGCCGTGTGGCTCGACCCTGAAACCCATGCGTCTCAGCACGAGTTCCTGCGGATGATGATGGATGAGCGCGCTGAGCGCATCGCCCGGCGCAAGCGCATCGAGGAAAAGATCGCCGGGTCGGTGATTCTCTCTGCCATCGTCGTCATCGTCGGCCTGATCGGCGCGGGGGCGCTGAATTATCTGAGGGATAACCTGAAATGAGCGATTTCAACCGTGCATTCGCCGTAGTGGTCGAAGCAGAGGGCGGCTATGTCAACGACCCGAGAGACCCAGGCGGCGCGACGCGCTACGGCATCACCGAGGCTGTGGCGCGCGCCAATGGCTACACCGGCGACATGCGCCATCTGCCACTTGATACCGCGCGTGCCATCTACCGGCGCGATTACTGGGATGCGTGCAAGTGCAGTGACATGCCGTGGCCGCTGTCGCTGTACGTGTTCGACGCCGCGGTCAACCAGGGCACGCTGCCAGCAGTGACCATGCTGCAACGCGCGCTCGACACCGTGCAGGACGGGACCGCCGGCCCCGTCACCCTGCGCCTGGCCAAGGGCAGCAAGCCCTGGCACTGGGCACGGTTCATGGCGTTTCGCGCCATGCGCTACCAGAGCACGCGCAACTTCGACCGCTTCGGCGAGGGCTGGCTGACGCGGATTTTTACCCTGGCACAGGAGGCCAATCATGGATGACCTGATCCTGCAAATGCGCAAGAGCCTTCGCCTGCGCCGCAAACTGCGCGCCCTGTGGCGCTCGCGCACCGTGTGGCTGGGCGGCCTCGTCGCCGTCGGCTCCGCCATCCAGCCGCAGCTCATGGATTGGCTCAGGTTGCGCCTGACGGCCGAGGACTACGCGCTCGCTGGCGTCATCGTCGGCGGCCTCATCGTCTTGCTGAGATGGGTCACCACGAAGCCGCTGGAGGAGAAATGAAGCTACCCAGCCTGAACCAACTCATCGCCCTGGCCGCGGTGATTGTCGCCGCGCTGGCGCTGTGGACGTTCTGGCCGCGCGAGCAGTCGGCAGTCGATGTCGCCGCGCCGCTACCGCCTGCGAAGGAGGTGCGCTCGATCGAGAAAGTGATCGAGCGGCCGAAGCTGATTTATGTCTATCCAGACGAGGTCAAGCCGAAGCTCGGACTGGGCGCAGAAATTCTCGGCAATGCCAACGCCAAGGTGACATCCACCGGCAAGCTGCGGGCGGAGGAGCGCGACTACACGCTCTCCGCCGTGCTCGACACCGGCACCGGCGACAGCCAGGTGTTTGCCCGCCCGGATCCTCTGCCTTGGATAGGCCCCGGCAGGCGCGGCGCTGTCGGCCTCGCCTACGGGCTGGCGAACGGCGAGCCTACCGGTAAGTTATACGCCCAGCACGACCTGCTGCAGGTCAAGGCGCTGTATGCGGGTGCGCGCGCCGAGGTCGACCAGCGTGGCGAGTGGTGGGCTGGCGGATACGTGGAGTGGAGATTCTAGAGCCCGAAAATCCGTAACTGCTAATATCGCGGCATGAAAGCCGCCCTGTACCTCAGAAGCTCCAAGGACCGCTCAGACGTTTCCATCGACGCCCAGCGCCGCCAGCTTGTCGAGCTGGCGCAAGCGCGTGGGCTGCCAATCGTCGCGGAGTTTGCAGACGCCGTAGAGTCCGGAAAAGACGATGACCGCCCAGACTTCCAGCGCCTGCTGCGCGACATCAAGAACCCGCGCCGCGGCTGGGAGGCCATTCTCATGCTCGACACCGCACGCATAGCCCGCCGCCGACACCTGGCGATCATCTTCGAGGAGGTGGAGTGCAAGAAGGCCGGCATCCGCGTCATCTACAAGTCGCTGCCAGAGTCCGACCCCATCACCGAAATGCTCCTGAAGTCCATCCTGCAGGCGCGCGAACGCGTCGGCACCTGGAAGGGGCGGGGTGCCGGTGGATTTTGCCTTGACCTTCACGCCGTAATCCTAGCCAGTTCCTTCAATGCCTGCCGGCGCGCGTACTCGGCGCTGCGATAGCCGACCTTCACGCGCCAGCGCTTCGTCCGCTCCGACCTGGAGTAAACCCGCGGCGGCTTGACCGAAACGCCAAGGCTGGCGCTGTAGATCGGCGTCGGCGCGCCCGGCGCATTGCGCTCCCACTTGGCGATTCTGATTATCCCAAGATCAAGCATCCTGCGCAGGTACCCGCCGCCTGACAGCGTGTTGTGACAGGTGCAAGCTGCGTCAGCCAGATCTGCGGCATCCATGTCGCCGTGCTCATTGAGAGCGGCGAGAATGCGGCGCATGATGGGGGTGATTCGGTCGCTGAATTGGGTGCTCACTCGCCACCTCCGAATAGATCGCCCTGAACCGGGCTCGTGTTGACCGCCATCGCGCGCCGCCTGGCATTCGCCGCCCATTGCAGCAAGACGAAGCTGAAGCCGCGCGCGCGGCGTGTGAAGTGCCGCGACTGCGCGAGGTAGACGCGGGCGGTTTGGATGTGGGCGGCGCGGCTCATGCTGCCATCCTGTCGAGCGGGCTCGTTGTGCCAGCCGCACCGCGGACCGCCACATGGGTATAGATCTGCGTCGTGCTCACGTCAGCGTGTCCGAGCAGTTGCTGGATCGTTCTGATGTCCGTCCCCGACTCCAGCAAGTGAGTGGCGAACGAATGGCGCAGCGTGTGCGCGCCCAGGCGCTTGGTGATCTTCGCCGCGATACGGGCCGCCCGCAGCGCCTTCGATACCGCCGAGTCGTGCAGATGGTGGCGGCGCAGCGACCCGGTGCGCGGGCAGGCGCCGATCTTGGAAGCCTGGAACACGAACTGCCAGCCAAACTCATAGGCCGCGCGCGGGTATTTTCGCTCCAGCGCCGTCGGCAGATAGACCGACCCGAATCCGTCAGCCAGGTCACGCGCATGCTGGCGGCGAACCGCCTCGATGTGGTTGCGCAGCGGCTCCGCCACGCTGTCCGGCAGCATCACCGCCCGGTCCCTCGACCCCTTGCCGTCGCGCACCGTGATGATGCGCCGGTCGAAATCAACATCCTGGACACGCAGCGACAGCCCCTCGGCCAGCCGCAGGCCGGAGCCGTAGAGCAGCGCGCCGATCAGCCAGTGCACGCCGGTCAGGTGCGACAACAGCCGGCCTACCTCGTCGCGAGTCAGCACCACAGGCAGGCGCCGCGGCTGGCGTGCCGGGTGGAACCCGGAGAAGTCGCCGACATCCTCCTGCAGCACGTGACGGTAGAGGAAGACGATCGCGTTCAGCGCCTGATTCTGCGTCGACGCCGACACCGTCCGCTCGCGCGCTAGGTGCGTGAGGAAGCCGCGCACCTTGTCCGCGTGACTGCCGCCGGCGTTGTCACGGCACCAATATGCGTACCGCCTGATCCAGCCGAGGTATGACTTCTCGGTCTTGTAGGCCATGTGTTTGAAGCGCAGCACGTTCCGGGCGGCCTCGATGGTCTGGGATAGGTTCATGGTCTGTGATGGTTGCCTGAATGCCTATGAATCTCTGTTAGGCACCACGCCGCAGCACAGGTGCTTAACGTACTGTGGCCCGCATTCAGCCGGGCCGTGCTTCTCAGTGCAGGCCGGGCATCGCTCGCGTTCATCGCCCATGCTTACATCAGAGTGCGGCACCATCACCCAACTACTGCCCGGCGCTCCTGGCTGCGTGAATCTCCCGCAGCAGTCGCATCGGGTCTGGTATTGCGCTTGCCACCCGCGCCGGTTTCGCGGCTCGCGTGTTGCCATGTCGTTCATCCAATCCTCATAGCTGTAGGTGTCGTTTGGGTCTATTCCAATCAGTCGCATCATTTCTCCTTGCCTAACTCTGCGATCCAGCGCGACACCCTACAGCGCCTTTGGCGCTTCCGGTCGCGCCTGATCTTGGGCGTTAGCCGCCAGGCCCGAGCGGGTCTGTTTGCTGAGGCATAATCCCGGTGACGTTGGCGGTCACTGGTTTCATGTATGCCTGCGCGTCCTTCACGCAGCACTTATGCACATTCTGCTGGTGGCCGAGTTGGTCGGCCACTGTCGCAAAGTGCGGCAGTTGCAGCTTCTTCCCACACCACCAGCAAAAGGGCTGCATGGCTTACTTCCCTTCGGGCCGCTTGTCCAGTCCCTTCTCGGCCAGCATCGCCATCACGTCCTCGACGTGCAAACAATCCACCATGCAGGCTCCGGCCTGCATGTTTTGAATCGGCGCAATACTGCCGTTGCAGTAGTCATTTCCGGGGGTCGCGTTGTACAGCACGCCAAGCGCGTTGAGCTTGCCATCAAACCCGATCTGGAGGATTACGTCGCCGTTCTTTGCCTCGCGGCCATTGCGGTAGTGCATTTTGGTTCCTTTCAGTTGTGCCGCGTTTTCAGCGTGTCGCGGCTAACACATCGTTCGAGCGGACTGCTTCGCAGCCGCTCACCTCAAGCGTTAGCCGCCAACCTGTGTGCCTCTTTCACGGCGGCCCAAATGTTCGGCCCGCGACCACATACGTGCTCACCACGCTCAGACACGTAGATCGTCGCGTACCAGCCATGCAAGTCCTGGTCGATGT
>JAMCVR010000153.1 GCA_023475455.1 Thermoplasmatota archaeon
AGCGCCTGGATGAATGCCGCGCCTGCTTCCGCTTGGACGCGCGACAGTTCGACACCCACGCATTCGCATTCTGGCCAGCGCCATGCCAGCGGGATCAGGTTGCCACCCTGTGCGCAACCCAGTTCGAAAAGATAGGACGGCGCGGCCGTCTTGAGATAGGCGATTTCCTTGAGCAGAAACGGATCGCTCCATTCGGCTTGCAGTTGGTCCAGCACGCGCAGGGCCTGCGCCAGACGCGCCGGCGCCGGCAGATCTGCCGCGGTGCGTTCAATCAGGACGGTGCGCAGCGGCTGCAGAGCTTGCCAGCCAGCGTCGACGTTGAAGCTGATGTAGGCAATCCCCTGGGCTGACAGGTGGTGCCGGCACACGTCGAGCAGCGCCTGCTGCACCGCCAGCGGCACCCAGGAGTATACGCCGTGGGCGATGATGTAGTCGAATTCGCCAAGATCGGCTGGCAGCGCGGCGAGGTCCCCGTGCAGGATGCGGACGTTGCACAGTCCCAGCGCCTGGATGAATGCCGCGCCTGCTTCCGCTTGGACGCGCGACAGTTCGACACCCACGCATTCGCATTCTGGCCAGCGCCATGCCAGCGGGATCAGGTTGCCACCCTGTGCGCAACCCAGTTCGAGGATGCGCGCCCGGCTCGGGTCGGGCGCGTCGAAGCCGTGCAGCTTTGCCACCGCCGCCAGGAAATCCGGCTGGGTTTCGGGCAGCGGCAGGCTGTCGTAGGGGAGTTCGTCGTAGCTGGCGAGGGTGTCCATGGCGGCGATTGTAGCGCCGCCATGGAAAGAGATTTAATGCCCGCGCGAACCCGGCTTGGACGAGAACAGCGCCGCCTGCGGACGCGGCTTGCGCGGCTGCGCGGGCGCATTCGGCGCGGCGCCGCGGCTGGCTGCGGGCTTGGCACCGCCCGCTGCGGGTTTGCCCTGCGGCGCGCGGCCTGAGGCATTGCGACTGCCGGGCTGCGCGCCACGTTGACCTGCACCCTGCCCTTGACGCCGACCACCGCGCCCCTGCGGCGGACGCGGCGGACGCGGCGGGCGCTCGTCGGACATCAGGTCGGCCTTGGCGGGCGGCACGAAGCCGGGTTCGATCTCGATGCGCACGATCGAGCGCTTGATCAGCTTCTCGATATCGCGCAGGTAGCTCATTTCCTCGTCGTCCACCAGCGACAGCGCCGAGCCGGTTGCCCCGGCGCGGCCGGTGCGGCCGATGCGGTGCACGTAGTCTTCCGGCACGTTGGGCAGTTCGAAGTTGACCACCTGCGGCAGCTGGTCGATGTCGATACCGCGCGCCGCGATGTCGGTCGCCACCAGCACGCGCACGCCGCCGCCCTTGAAGCTCGCCAGCGCCTTGGTGCGCGCCGACTGGCTCTTGTTGCCGTGAATCGCGGCGGCGCTGATGCCGTCCTTCACCAGCTTTTCGGCGAGCTTGTTGGCGCCGTGCTTGGTGCGGGTGAACACCAGCACCTGCTGCCAGTCGTGGTGCCTGATCAGGTGCGCCAGCAGGTCGCGCTTGTGCGCCTGCGGCACGCGGTGCATCGCCTGTTCGACGACTTCCACCGTGGTGTTGCGGCGCGCGACTTCGACGCTCTTCGGGTTGTGCAGCAGACCGTTGGCCAGGGTGCGGATCTCGTCGGAGAAGGTCGCCGAGAACAGCAGGTTCTGGCGCTGTTTCGGCAGCACCGCGAGCACCTTCCTGATGTCGCGGATGAAGCCCATGTCGAGCATGCGGTCGGCTTCGTCGAGCACCAGGATTTCGACGCCGGACAGGTCCACCGTCTTCTGCCCCAGGTGGTCGAGCAGGCGGCCCGGCGTGGCGACGAGAATGTCGACGCGCGACTTCAGCGCCTTGAACTGCGGGTTGATGTTGACGCCGCCGAACATCACCATCGAGGTGAGCGGCAGGTACTTGCCGTAGGTCTTGACCGATTCCTCGACCTGCGCGGCGAGCTCGCGCGTCGGCACCAGGATCAGGCAGCGCGGGCGGCCGGACTTGCCTTGAAGAACGGGCTTGGTCGACAGATGATGCAGGATCGGCAGGGTGAAGCCGGCGGTCTTGCCGGTGCCGGTCTGCGCGGCGGCGAGCAGGTCGCCGCCCGCCAGCACCTGCGGAATCGCCTGCGCCTGGATCGGGGTGGGCGTGGCGTAGCCGGCATCGGCGATGGCACGCAAGATGGGTTCGGCCAGCGCCAGGCTGGCAAAGGTGGTTTCAGCAGTCATGTTATTTTTCCTGCGACGGCCTGTTGCGCTTGTGGCAACACCAATCGAGGCAGACGAAAGTGATCGTGAGATCGGGCGAAAACCCGCATCGATTGGTGGAAGCGGGCGGTCTGGCTGAATCAGCCGGACAGAAGATGTTCGGGTGGTGGGCAGTACAGGGTTTGAACCTGTGACCCCCGCCGTGTGAAGGCGATGCTCTACCGCTGAGCTAACTGCCCCGAAGCGGCGCGAATTAAACCACATCCGACCCGACGAGGTCAATTTCAGGACGCCCGCCCGTATTTAACCCAGCCGGGTAAAATGGCGGCTTTTCCGTCCGGCCCCGCCATGATCCGCACCCGCTTCGCCCCCTCCCCCACCGGTTACCTGCACATCGGCGGCGCCCGCACCGCGCTGTTCTCGTGGGCGTTCGCGCGGCATCACGGCGGCCAGTTCATCCTGCGCATCGAGGACACCGACATCGCCCGCTCCACCCCCGAGGCGGTGCGGGCGATTCTCGACGGCATGGCCTGGCTGGAACTCAATCACGACGAAGGCCCGTTCTACCAGACCCGGCGCCTGTATCGCTACAAGGAAGTGATCGAGCAGATGCTGGCCAACGGCCAGGCCTATCACTGCTACTGCAGTACCGAGGAACTCGACGAGATGCGCGAGGCGCAGCGCGCGCGCGGCGAAAAGCCGCGCTACGACGGCCGCTGGCGCCCCGAGCCCGGCAAGACGCTGCCGGTGCCGCCCTCCGGCGTGCAGCCGGTGGTGCGCTTCAAGAATCCGATCGATGGCACGGTGGCGTGGAAGGACCTGGTCAAGGGCACCATCGAGTTTGCCAACGCCGAACTCGACGACCTCATCATCGCGCGCGCCGACGGCACCCCCACCTACAACTTCTGCGTGGTGATCGACGACTGGGACATGCGGATCAGCCACGTCATCCGCGGCGACGACCACGTCAACAACACGCCGCGCCAGATCAATATCTTGAAAGCACTGGGCGCCGAGGTGCCGCAATACGCCCACCTGTCGATGATCCTCGGCGACGACGGCACCAAGCTGTCCAAGCGCCACGGCGCGGTGTCGGTGATGCAGTATGCCGAGGACGGCTACCTGCCCGAAGCGGTGATCAACTACCTGGCGCGGCTCGGCTGGTCGCACGGCGACGCCGAACTGTTCAGCCGCGAGCAGTTCGTGCAGTGGTTCGACCTCGACCACATCACGCCGTCGGCCGCGCAGTTCAACACCGAGAAGCTGCGCTGGCTCAACCAGCAGTACATCAAGGCCGCCGACGACGCGCGGCTGGCGGGGCTCGTGCGCCCCTTCCTCGTGCGCAACGGCGCCAACCCGGACGACGGCCCCGATCTCGCCGCGGTGTGCGCGCTGGTGAAGGAGCGCGCCGCCACCATCGAGGAACTGGCCGACGCCGCCACGCTGTTCTATCGCACCCTGCACCCGACGCCCGAACTGCTGGCGCAGCACGTCACCCCCGAGGTGCTGCCGGCGCTCGCCGACCTCGCCGCGCGGCTCGAATCCCTGGCCTGGGAACGCGCCGCCATCAGCGCCGCGTTCAAGGAAACGCTCGCCGCGCACGGCCTCAAGATGCCCAGGCTGGCGATGCCGGTGCGCGTGCTGGTCACCGGCGAGGCGCAGACCCCGGCGATCGACGCGACGCTGGAACTGATCGGCCGCGACAAGGTGGTGGCGCGCCTGAAAGCGGCGCTATAGGTCGCCACAGTGGCGGACGATTCCGCTATAATGCGCGCTGTTTTTCGCCGGCGTAGCTCAGTTGGTAGAGCAGCGCATTCGTAATGCGAAGGTCGTCAGTTCGATTCCGATCGCCGGCACCAGTTGTAAAAAAACGCCGCTCGCAAGCGGCGTTTTTTCTGCCCGTTTTTTGCCCTATACCCCTTCCCTGGCCCTCGCGATCTCGTCGATGCGACAGGGCTTGTGGATGGCGTAGCCCTGGGCATAATCGACGCCGATTTCCCGCAGTGCATCCAGTATCCGGGGGGATTCGACAAATTCGGCCACGGTGCGCAGGCCCAGCGAGTGGCCGATGTCGTTCATCGACTTGACCATGGCGTAGTCGCCGGGATTCTGCAGCATGTCCTTGACGAAGCTGCCGTCGATCTTGAGGGTATCGCTGCGCAGGTTTTTCAGATGGGCATAGGAGGTGAAACCGCTGCCGAAATCGTCGAGCGAGAACTTGCAGCCGTAGCGGCGAATTTCGCGGATGAAGTCCTGCGCGGCGCCATAGCTCCCGATGGCGGCGGTTTCCGTGATCTCGAAGGTGATCTTGTCGGTGGGGAAGTCGCTGCCCGGCAG
>JAMCVR010000176.1 GCA_023475455.1 Thermoplasmatota archaeon
GCCTATTTCGACAAACTCGGCGTACCCCGACTCTCATGACCTCAACTTCTCGAACCGCCCGGTGCGGACCCGCATGCCGGGTGGTGTGGGAGGGGTGCGGTCAGGATTGACCGTCCCCTATCCCGATTCGGTCGGGAATGGAGCGCGTTGGCGGCGGCAGACGCTAAAGAAGCCGGAGCCGTTGCCGTAATGGTATGCACGCAGGGTGCGCGGCAGGTGCCGCCCGCCCGGATTCTGGTGGAGAAAGCGTGTGGACAACGAAGCATTGAAAGGCGTCAAGGTGATGGTCATCGATGACAGCAACACCATACGTCGCAGCGCGGAAATTTTCCTGAATCAGGCTGGCTGCGAGGTCATTCTGGCGCAGGACGGCTTCGATGCGCTGTCGAAAATCACCGATCACGAGCCGGATGTCGTGTTCG
This sequence comes from Thermoplasmatota archaeon, assembly GCA_023475455.1. The sequence goes on from JAMCVR010000176.1 coordinate 423, forward strand.
TCGACATCATGATGCCGCGCCTCGACGGCTACCAGACCTGTTCGCTGATCAAGCGCAATGCCAGGTACCGCACCACGCCGGTCATCATGCTGTCGTCCAAGGACGGGCTGTTCGACCGCGCGCGCGGCCGCATGGTGGGGTCGGATCAGTATCTGACCAAGCCTTTCACCAAGGACACGCTGCTGACGGCGGTGCGCGAGCACGCCTGTTCCAGGGCCTAACAAGTTTTTCAAGGAGCATAGATATGGCGATCAGCCGAATTCTGGTTGTGGACGATTCCCCCACCGAACGTTTTTTCCTGTCCGAATTGCTGGTCAAGAACGGTTATCTGGTCAGCATGGCCGAAAGCGGCGAAGAGGCCGTTGCGCAGGCCAGGCAGACGCTTCCGGATCTGATCGTGATGGACGTCGTGATGCCCGGCATGAACGGCTATCAGGCCACGCGCATGATCACCAAGGAAGAGGCGACCAGGCACATTCCGGTCATCATGTGCACCACCAAGGGCCAGGAAACCGACAAGGTGTGGGGCATGCGTCAGGGTGCGAAAGCCTACCTGGTGAAGCCGGTGAAGCCGGAAGACCTTCTGTCGCAAATCAAGGCGTTGGGCTGAGCGGACCAGCATGGCCAAGAAATTCAACCTGCGCGAATTTCAGACCACGCTCTCGCAGCAGTTGCAGGCCGCCGCCAGCCGCGACAACAGCGGATCCCGCCTGGGCTTCCAGGTGGCCGGCGTGAACTGGCTGGTGAGCCTCTCCGATACCGAGGAGGTCATCCCGGTGCCGCCCATCGTCAGGGTTCCCGGTGCGTGCCGCTGGTTTCGCGGCGTCGCCAACATCCGCGGCAACCTGTTCGCAGTGAGCGATTTTTCCGATTTCATGGGGCAGGGCGTGACGCCCGACCACTCGGATTGTCGCCTGCTGATTCCGCATCACGATTTCGGCGTGAATGCGGCGCTGCTGGTGCGTTGCACCCTGGGTCTGAAAAACATCAGCCGCTATCGACCGCGCAGCGATCGCACCGCGCCCCATCCCTGGATTGCCCGCCGCTATTCCGACGAGGCGGGCGCCGACTGGTGCGACATGGATTTCGGGGCATTGCTGGGAAACGCCGAATTTCTCAAGGTGGAAGCGCAGTTCGGCAACTGAAGAACATTGAAAACAGGGCGCGCTGGCGCCGATGAGTGGAGGGTTAGGAGCGATGAACATGGCGACAACGATGAACGGCCTCAAAGGGCTGGCCGGCCGCATGACGGAAAAGGTCACGGGCAAGAGTGGTGGCGAGCATACCGCCATGATCATGCAGACCGTGCGCAAGCTGGCGGACAAGGAACCCGGCAAGGCGCCCCTGATCGGGCATATGCCGGTCGACAAGCAATATCTCTACGCCGGCGGCACCCTGATCGCCTCGCTGCTCCTCGCGGCCGGGTTCACGATCTACAGCCTGATCCAACTCGACAACCGCACCGGTTACGAAACCAAGGCGGGTGACCTGAAAGTGCTGTCGCAGCGCTTGCCGCTGACGGCCCAGCAGTCGGTGCTGGGCAACGCCGCCGCCTTCAAGCGGCTGGCCGAAGGCAAGGTCGCGTTTCAAACAACGCTGACCGGCTTGATCGAGGGCGACGACGAGGTGCCCGCTTCGGGCGGCGCGGCGCGCGACACGCTGGAGAAGATCAGCGCGCAGTGGAAGGCATTCGATCCGCAGGTGGTGCAGATTCTGTCGCAACAGAAAAACCTGGTGCAACTGAACGAAAACGTCAGGCGCATTAACGCCCTGAGTATCGATCTGCAGGAAGTGGCCGAACAGCTCGCCAGCCAGCTGGCCGATGCCGGGTCGAGCGTGCGCGAGGTGTCGCGCGCCAACCACCTGGTCATGCTGAGCCAGCGCATGCCGAAAAACGCCAACCTGCTGCTGTCGGCCGACCTGATCGACCCCCAAGTGGTGCTGCAGCTGGAAAAGGACACGACCTCGTTCCGCGATACGGTGCAGGCGCTGATGGCCGGCTCGGCCAGCCGCAGCGAAGACAGCCTGCTGACGCTGGAAGACCTGGGTGCCAACATGGGCGACATGGTGGAAGCGGTGGGCGAGGTGCTTGCCAATACGCAGCCGCTGTTGCAGTCCAAGCTGGCCGCCAACAGCCTGTTCGCCGGCAGCGACAGCCTGCTGCAGGACACGAACCAGTTGTCGCGGGACTATCAATCCGTCGGCGGTACCGGCTACCTGCTGGCCGCCTTGTTCGGCCTGCTGGCAATTGGTTCGCTGGTGATGCTGGGGCTGGTCAACATCAACGAGACCAAATCGCGGGCGCGCAAGAGCGAAGAGGAAAACCGCCGCAACCAGGAAGCGATTCTGCGTCTGATGGACGAACTGGGCGAACTGGCCGAAGGCAACCTCACCATCAACGCCAGCGTGACCGAGGACATCACCGGCGCGGTGGCCGACTCGATCAACTACACGGTGGAAGAGTTGCGCAGCCTGGTGCGCGGGATCAACAACGCCACGCTGCAGATGGACCAGGCGGCCAGCCAGGCCGGCCAGGTGTCGGAGTCGCTGCAACAGGCGGCGCGCCGCCAGACCGAGGAAATCGAAGAAACCTCGGCTGCGGTGGTGAACCTGGCGCAGTCGGTGCAACAGGTGTCGGGCAACGCCGCCGAATCCGCCCGCGTGGCCGAACAATCGCTGGCCGCTGCCGAAAAAGGCCAGCAGGCGGTGGCCAACGCCATTGCCAGCATGAACGGCCTGCGCGAACAGATCCAGGAAACCTCGAAGCGAATCAAGCGCCTCGGCGAATCGTCGCAGGAGATCGGCGAGATCGTCGAACTGATTTCCGACATTACCGAACAGACCAACGTGCTGGCGCTCAACGCCGCCATCCAGGCGGCGTCCGCGGGCGAAGCCGGGCGCGGTTTCTCGGTGGTGGCCGAAGAAGTGCAGCGGCTGGCGGAACGCTCGGCCGACGCGACCAAGCAGATCGCGGCGATCGTGAAGACCATTCAGTCGGATACCCACGATACCGTGGCGGCGATGGAAGTCTCGACCCAGGGCGTGGTCGAAGGCGCCAAGCTGTCCGACGCGGCGGGCCAGACGCTGGCCGAGATCGGCGACGTGTCGAAGAAACTGGCCGGCCTGATTGCCGGCATTTCTGCGGCCACGCAAAGCCAGGCGGAATCGACCGCCAAGGTCGCCGAAACCATGCAGGACATCAAGTCCATTTCGGCGCAGACCAGCAGCGGCACGCAGCAGACGGCCGAGTCGATCGGGGGCATGAAGCAGCTGGCGCAAGACCTGAAGAACTCGGTTTCGGGCTTCAAGCTCGCCTGATCGAGCGAAGCGAGCAGCCGTCACGGCCACTGCAATCAACGTCAGGAACAACACACCATGAGCGCCTTACTCGATTACGACACCGGCCCGTTGAACTGGGTGCGCGGGGACATCGACGCCGCCCTGCAAGCCGCCCTCGGGCGCGTCCAGGCCTACAGCGTGGATGCCGATCTCACCAATGCCCTGCGGCTGGCGCATGATGATGCGCACCAGGTAACCGGGGCGTTGCGCATGGTCGGACTGGAAGGTGCGGCGACGCTGGCGGCCACGATCGAATCCGTCCTGGGCGACCTCAACGCGAATCGCATCGCGGCAGGCGATGACGTGCTGCGCGCCCTGCGCAATGCCATGGAAGGCCTGCAGCGCTGGGTCAAGGATCTGGCGGACGGACGCGGCAGCGGCGAACTGGCGCTGTTTCCCCTCTACAGGCGTCTGCGCGAACTGCAAGGCGCCGAGCGGGTGTTCGAGGGCGAATTGTTTTTTCCCGATCTGCGTTCGCGGGCGCAAGGCAAGATCTCCGGCAATGGCCTGACCCAGGAGGCGCTGTCGGCCGAAGTCAAAACCGCGCGCGGCCAGTTCCAGCGCGGTCTGCTGGCTTTTCTCCGCAATGCCGGGGCGGAACAGGGGCTGCAACGCATGCGCGATGCCCTGGTTGCCATCGAGCGCATTGCGCCGTCGCAGGCCTCGCAAACGTTCTGGTGGGCGTGCGTCGGCTTTGTCGACAGTCTGATCGCACGCGGCGTCGAGGCCGATTTCCACGTCAAGCAACTGCTTGCCCGTGTCGACCTGCAAGT
>JAMCVR010000070.1:0-4135 GCA_023475455.1 Thermoplasmatota archaeon
TCTTCGCGACGGGCGATCTCGGCGGGGACGCTCAAGCCTTCGGGGTGTTCGCTCCGGTCGGCGGATTCGGCCAGGGCAAGCAGTTCCTGAACTTCCTGCTTGAGCTGGGTTTCGATCTTGCCCGCGTATTCATAAGAAAGCGCGCTGTGACGGCTGGCGTTGGCCGACGGCGATCAGCGGTTCGGTCCTGGCCTTGCGGCAGGTGTCGACGTTGTCCGCACTGAAGTAACCGGTGTCGGCCAGCAGCGTGGCCGGGTTATTCAAGCCTGCGGGCAGCGCATGGAGCTTCTTCAGCATCGGCTCAACCTGCTGGCGGTCGTTGGCCGCTTGCGTGACCTCCGAGACCACGACCAGCATGGTTTCGGTATCGACCATCGCCTGGGCGTTGTAGCACTGCTCGAAACCGCCGCCCGCCACTTTCATGATGCGTGATTCGTCGTCGGTGAGGTTGACCTGATCCTCGGCACGCGGCGTTTCGCTGGGCGGCGCGGGCGGTTTGCCGGGAGGCTTTCGGCCCGTCTTTGCTGCTTTCTCTTCGCGCGCTTTTAACTTGGCATCGAATTCGGCCTTCTCGCGAACGTAACGTTCTTTGGCACGCGCTTCGATCTTGGCTTTGGCCGCCGCGATGGCGGCAAGCTGGTCTTCGCGACGGGCGATCTCGGCGGGGACGCTCAAGCCTTCGGGGTGTTCGCTCCGGTCGGCGGATTCGGCCAGGGCAAGCAGTTCCTGAACTTCCTGCTTGAGCTGGGTTTCGATCTTGCCCGCGTGTTCATAAGAAAGCGCGCTGTGACGGCTGGCGTTGGCGTGGAGTTTGGTGCCGTCGAGGCTGACGCTGCCGAATCGGCTGAGCCGGTTGGTCTGGGCGATTTGCAGGACTTGTACGAAGAGCGACTGGAACTGTTCACCAAAGCGGCGACGGAAAGTGGCGAGGGTGTCGTGGTCGGGGTGGCGGTTGCAGGCAAGGTAGCGAAAGGCGACGGAGTCGTGGGTGGCCATCTCGATGCGGCGGCTGGAGAACACGCCGGTGGCGTAGCCGTAGATGAGCAGGCTCATCAGGCTGGCGGGATGGTAGGCGTCGCTGCCGCGACTGGCGTAGGCGCGTTCGATGGCGGAGAGGTCGAGACTTTCAATGACGTTGGCGATGTAGCGCGCCAGGTGGGTCTCGGGCAGCCAGTCTTGTACGGAGGGCGGAAAGAGGTAGACGCTGTCTCGGTCTATCGGAAGAAAGCGAGCCATGGTGATCAGCTATGCACGGGATGGGGTGAGTCGGATTTTACGGGATGAGGGGGAAGTCCGACAGGCACCTAGGGATCAGGATTCAGGGGGCTTTGTGCGGCTTCGCCGCGCTTGTTGATTTGCATAACACGCGCCACGCTTTTCCCTGATCCCTATCCCATCAATTCAATCAGTCCGCGCAAGGCCGCAGCCACCGCGCGCGAGCGGATTTCCTCGCGGTCGCCGTCGAGGCGGCAGGTGGACGTCATGAGCGCGCCGTCCGCCAGCGCCCAGCCGTAGCAGACCAGGCCAACGGGTTTTTGCGGGGTGCCGCCGCCTGGGCCGGCGATGCCGGTGACGGCGAGCGCCGCCTGGGCGTGGCTCCTGGCCAGCGCGCCGGCCGCCATCGCGCCGGCGGTTTCTTCGGAAACGGCGCCCCAGGTTCCAATCGTCCCGGCGGGCACGCCGAGCATCTCGATCTTGGCGGCGTTGGCATAGGTGATGAAGCCGCGCTCGTACCACTGCGAACTGCCGGGCAGCGACGTGAGCAGCTGCCCGACCCAGCCGCCGGTGCAGGATTCGGCGGTGGCGAGCATCCAGCCGCGCGCATGCAGCTTCTCGCCGAGTTCGGCGGCGAGCCGGTGCAGTTCTGCGTCGCTTACACGAGCCATTGCAGTCCCTCGATGGCGGCGATTGCATACAGCGCCGCCAGAAGATCGTCGAACATCACGCCGAGGCCGTTTTTCAGGTGCGCATCGGCCAGCCGGATCGGCCACGGTTTCAGGATATCGAACAGGCGGAAGAGTGCAAATGCCAGTCCAGTCCACAGCCAGCCGGCCGGGGTGAACAGCAACACCAGAGCGAAGGCGACGATCTCGTCCCACACCATGCCGCCGTGATCGGCGACGCCGAGCGCGCGGCCGGTGCGGCCGCAGGCCCAGATGCCGATGAGGAATGCGGCGATCAGCAGCGTGATCCGGTTCGGCAGGTCGGGCGCAACGGCGGCGACCAGCCAGAACAGCGGCAGGCCGAGCAGGGTGCCGACGGTGCCGGGGGCCCTGGGCGCGAGCCCGCTGCCGAAGCCGAAGGCGATCAGGTGCGCCGGATGCGCGAAGAGGAAGCGGAGATTGGCCCTCTCCCCAACCCCTCCCCCGCCTGCGGGGGAGGGACTATGCGGCGAAGTGGTCATACCCGGTGTGTTCGAAGGGTAAAGGCCGGCCGTCGGGGCCAATGACCGTCAGCCCGGGCCCGGCGGTGATGCGGCCGATGCGCGTCACCGCCACGCCCACAGACTGCGCGGCGGCTGCCACCGCATCGCGCCGGTCGGCGGGGGCGGTGAAGCAGAGTTCGTAGTCGTCGCCCCCCGCCAGCACGCAGTCGCGCGCAACGGCTTCATGCAGGTAATCCTGCACCACCGGCAGCGTCGGCAGGGCGGCGAATTCGAGCCTCCTGGCCAGCGCGCCGGCCGCCATCGCGCCGGCGGTTTCTTCGGAAACGGCGCCCCAGGTTCCAATCGTCCCGGCGGGCACGCCGAGCATCTCGATCTTGGCGGCGTTGGCATAGGTGATGAAGCCGCGCTCGTACCACTGCGAACTGCCGGGCAGCGACGTGAGCAGCTGCCCGACCCAGCCGCCGGTGCAGGATTCGGCGGTGGCGAGCATCCAGCCGCGCGCATGCAGCTTCTCGCCGAGTTCGGCGGCGAGCCGGTGCAGTTCTGCGTCGCTTACACGAGCCATTGCAGTCCCTCGATGGCGGCGATTGCATACAGCGCCGCCAGAAGATCGTCGAACATCACGCCGAGGCCGTTTTTCAGGTGCGCATCGGCCAGCCGGATCGGCCACGGTTTCAGGATATCGAACAGGCGGAAGAGTGCAAATGCCAGTCCAGTCCACAGCCAGCCGGCCGGGGTGAACAGCAACACCAGAGCGAAGGCGACGATCTCGTCCCACACCATGCCGCCGTGATCGGCGACGCCGAGCGCGCGGCCGGTGCGGCCGCAGGCCCAGATGCCGATGAGGAATGCGGCGATCAGCAGCGTGATCCGGTTCGGCAGGTCGGGCGCAACGGCGGCGACCAGCCAGAACAGCGGCAGGCCGAGCAGGGTGCCGACGGTGCCGGGGGCCCTGGGCGCGAGCCCGCTGCCGAAGCCGAAGGCGATCAGGTGCGCCGGATGCGCGAAGAGGAAGCGGAGATTGGCCCTCTCCCCAACCCCTCCCCCGCCTGCGGGGGAGGGACTATGCGGCGAAGTGGTCATACCCGGTGTGTTCGAAGGGTAAAGGCCGGCCGTCGGGGCCAATGACCGTCAGCCCGGGCCCGGCGGTGATGCGGCCGATGCGCGTCACCGCCACGCCCACAGACTGCGCGGCGGCTGCCACCGCATCGCGCCGGTCGGCGGGGGCGGTGAAGCAGAGTTCGTAGTCGTCGCCCCCCGCCAGCACGCAGTCGCGCGCAACGGCTTCATGCAGGTAATCCTGCACCACCGGCAGCGTCGGCAGGGCGGCGAATTCGAGCCTCGCCCCGATAGGGCTGGCGCCGACGCGCGAGCGTTCCAGGATATGCCCGAGATCGCCCAGGAGGCCGTCGGAAATGTCGATCGCGCTGGTCGCGACCCCGCGCAGCGCGATGCCGAGTTCCACCCGCGGCGTCGGCAGGTAGAGCGCGGGCAGTACCTTGGCGGCGTCGATCTGTTCCATGAACAGGCGGCCCTGGCGATAGGCCAGCGCCAGCGCCGCCGAACCGATCACGCCGGACACCCAGACATCGTCGCCGGCCTGCGCGCCGTCACGGCGCAGCGCCTGCCCCGGCGGCACTTCGCCGATGACGGTAATGGACAGGGTGAGCGCGCCGCGCGTGGTGTCGCCGCCGACGAGCTCGATGCCGTGCCGGTCGGCCATGCGGAAAAAACCAGGAGGCCGTCGGA
>JAMCVR010000070.1:4145-4475 GCA_023475455.1 Thermoplasmatota archaeon
CAGCCAGGCGTCGTTTTCCTCCGGCAGGGCGATCGCCAGCGTCGCCCAGCGCGGCGTCGCGCCCATCGCGGCGAGGTCGGACAGGTTCACCGCCAACGACTTGTGGCCGAGCCCGGCGGGACTGTCCTGCGGCGAAAAATGGCGGCCTTCGAGCAGCATGTCGGACGACACCGCCAGCTGCATGCCCGGCGTCGGCGCCAAGAGCGCGCAGTCGTCGCCCACGCCCAGCACCGCGCCGGGGGTGGCGCGGGTGAAGTGTTTGGCGATGAGGTCGAATTCCATCTAGGGGCTAGGGGCTAGGGGCTAGGGGCTAGGGGCTAGGGGCTAGGG
>JAMCVR010000106.1 GCA_023475455.1 Thermoplasmatota archaeon
TCGTAGAGCTTGTCGAGCTTGCATCCGCTTTCATCGAGGACGGCGTGGGCGAAGCCGGTCAGCGTGTGGGCCTGCCTGGCCACCCACCAGGCCTGGCGCGGATCGTCGAGCTGGTTGCGGATGCGCTGCGGCGCATAGCGGTCGGCCAGCATGGCGTCGATCTGCGCCTGCGAAATCAGCGGCGGGTAGGTGGCCTGCCACACTATCCTCGCCAGCGCGCCGACGGCGTCGGCGTCGGCCGCCGTCAACCGCTGCACGCCGGGTTCATTCATAGAGACCGGGTTCGCCCGCCGGGCGGGTCTTGAAGCGGCGGTGCAGCCACAGGTATTGCGCCGGCATTTCGCGGATGCGGTCCTCGATGAAGGCATTCATGCGGGCGAAGCCGGTCAGCGTGTGGGCTTTAGCATCGTCGCTCGGGTAGTTGTCCCACGGCGGATAAAAGCGCACCGCGTAGCCGCGCCCGCCCGGCAGCTGGCGCGTGATGACCGGAACGACCTGGGCGTGGGTGAGCCTGGCCAGTCGCGGCAGCGCCGACACGGTGGCGGCCGGAACGCCGAAGAAAGGCACGAACACCGCGTTGCGGCGGCCGTGGTCCTGGTCCGGCAGGTAATAGAAGGGCAGATGATCCTTGAGGGCTTTCAGGGCGGGCTTGATGCCTTCGCCCCGCGAAGCCAGCGTGGGCGGCAGGAAGCGGCTGCGGCCGTGCAGCATGAACTTGTCGGTCACCGGGTCCTTGGCCGGGGCGTACATCGAAGCGGCGCGGTGATCCATGGCCAGCCGCACGCCCCCCATGTCGAGCCCGACGAAATGCGGCGCCAGCCAGATCACCGGACGCACGCCGTCGCCGAGCGCGGCCTCCGGATTGTCGATCTTGACCAGGCGGCGCAGGCGCGCTTCCGAACCCCACCACAGCACGCCGTGTTCGAGCACAGCCCGCATCGAGGCCTGGAAGGTCTGTCTCAGCCAGCGGCGGCGCAGCGCTTTCGGGGCGTCGGGAAAACACAGGGCCAGATTGGCGGCGACGACGCGCCGCCGCTTGCCCGGCTTCATCGCCAGCAGCCAGCCGAGGGCGTTGCCCAGCGCCGCCTGCAGCGGCAGCGGCAGCCAGTGCAGCAGCCACAGGAATCCCACGCCGAGCCAGACCGGCAGCAAGGACGGGCGCAGCAGCATGCCGGAAGCGGCGGGCTTCATGCTTCGGGTGGGGGGAGGGCAACGCCGCCCGGACGCTTGTGGCGGTTGTAGCTCCACAGGTATTGCGCCGGCAGGCGGCGCACCACGTCTTCCACCCCCTGGTTGATGCGCGCGGCGGCCGCGGCCTTGTCTTCCGGCAGATCGTCGCCCAGCGGCGTCACGTGCAGGTGATAGCCGCGCCCCCAGCTCAGCCGTTCGGCGGCGACGAAGAACGCGGCCGCGCCGGTCTTGCGCTGCAGGCTGGCGACCAGCGTCGGCGTGTACGCCGGGCGGCCGAAGAACGGCGCCCATACGCCGTCGCCGCCGGTCGCCACCTGATCGGGCAGGATGCCGATGGCCTCGTGGCGCTTCAGCGCCGCCAGCAGGGCGCGCACGCCCGACAGGTCGGTGGGGACCAGCGTCGCCTGCCCGCGCCGGCGCCCGGCCAGCATCAGCGTTTCCAGAATCGGCCGGCGCGGCGGCTTGTACATGGCGGTGAAGGGGTGGTGCGCGGCGTAATAGAGATTGATGATCTCGAAGCAGCCGATATGCGGCGCGATGACGATCACCCCCTTGCCCGCGGCGCGCGCGGCGTCGATGTGCTCCCAGCCGCTGCTGCCCCTGACCAGCTTCAGCACCTGGTTATGCGGGCGCAGCCACACCGGCAGCAGTTCGACGACGGCCTTGCCGGATTCGCCGATGCTCTGGCGCAGCAGGCGGCGGCAAGAGCGTCCGGGTGTGCACAGGCCGCTGTCGAGCAGGTTGGTGCGCATGCGTCCGGAATGGCGGCCCGGCGCCCAGTAGACCAGCCAGCCCAGGACGATGCCGATGCCGTGCAGGACGGGCAGCGGCAGGCGGGCCAGCAGCTTGAACAGGAACATCATGCGGGCATACGACTCCACACGGGCTTTAGCCCGTAGTGGATCGGAGTCCCGCTGTGGGAATTGACGGAGGGGGAGGAGGCGCGGCACAATGCACCGGCAGTCGCCGCCGCGTTAATCTTGACAACTTGCGGGCGGGATACAAATACAGCTAAAGCGTCGCCGCTCTGTCTGTCCCCCGAGCCGGTTGCGCAGTCGGTAACCGGGACAACAGGAGCGGTCATGCAGAAGGATTTCATTTTCACGTCTGAGTCGGTGTCTGAAGGGCATCCCGACAAGATGGCGGATCAAGTGTCGGACGCGGTGCTCGACGCGATTCTAACCCAGGACAAACATGCGCGCGTGGCGTGCGAGACGCTGCTGACCACCGGCCTGTGCGTCATCGCCGGCGAGATCACCACCTCGGCGGTGGTCGATTTCAACCAGGTCGCGCGCCAGACCATCAAGCGCATCGGCTACGACTCGTCCGAAGTCGGCTTCGACTACAACACCTGCGCGGTGATGGTCGCCGTGGGCAAGCAGTCGCCCGACATCGCGCGGGGCGTGAACGAGGGCGAGGGCCTGTTCCTCGACCAGGGCGCCGGCGACCAGGGGCTGATGTTCGGCTACGCCTGCAATGAAACGCCGGTGCTGATGCCGATGCCGATCCATCTCGCCCACCGGCTGACCGAGCGCCAGTCCGAACTGCGCAAGGATGGCCGCCTGTCGTGGCTGCGCCCGGACGCCAAATCGCAGGTATCGATCCGCTACGTGGACGGCAAGCCGCATTCCATCGACACCGTCGTGCTCTCCACCCAGCATCACCCCGAAGTCTCGCACGCCGTGCTGACCGAGGCGGTGATCGAGGAGATCATCAAGCCGGTAATGCCGAAAGCCATGCTCACCGCCGACACGCGCTATCTGGTCAACCCCACCGGGCGTTTTGTGGTGGGCGGGCCGATGGGCGACGCCGGCCTCACCGGCCGCAAGATCATCGTCGACACCTACGGCGGCGCAGCCCCGCACGGCGGCGGCGCATTCTCCGGCAAGGATCCGTCCAAGGTCGACCGTTCGGCGTCCTACGCCGGGCGCTACGTGGCGAAGAACATCGTCGCCGCAGGGCTGGCAGAGCGTTGCCTCATTCAGGTGAGCTACGCCATCGGCGTCGCCAAGCCGACCTCGCTGATGGTCGACACCTTCGGCACCGGCAAGATTCCCGAAGCCAAGATCGTCGAGCTGATCCACAGCCATTTCGACCTGCGTCCCAAGGGCATCATCCAGATGCTCGACCTGATTCGGCCGATCTACACCCGTACCGCGAGCTACGGCCACTTCGGCCGTGACGAGCCGGAATTCACCTGGGAGGTCACCGACAAGGCGGCCGCGCTCAAAGCCGCCGCAGGCTTATAGTTCGGCGCGGCTGCGGGCTTGTAGTCAAACATGGCATAATCCGCTTTCCTGTTTGGGCGAAGGCTTCGCCCCCCTGTGCCGAGGAGCGCTGCGACGGTTTATCCGCCAGGCTCGGCACGGGCGATGTTCCAACGGCGCTCGTTGACTTGCAGCGGTTCTGCGGGCGAACGAGCACCCCCGACCGCTGTCATTCAAGGAGACTCGCCATGAATGCAGTATCTGCTTCTACCCAATTCACCGATTTCGTCGTCGCCGACCTGGCGCTTGCCGACTGGGGCCGCAAGGAAATCCGCATTGCCGAAACCGAAATGCCGGGCCTGATGGCGATCCGCGAGGAATTCGCCGCCAGCCAGCCGCTGAAGGGCGCGCGCATCACCGGTTCGCTGCACATGACCATCCAGACCGCGGTGCTGATCGAGACGCTGACCGCGCTGGGTGCCGAGGTGCGCTGGGCATCGTGCAACATCTTCTCCACCCAGGACCACGCCGCCGCCGCGATTGCCGCCGACGGCGTCCCGGTGTTCGCGGTCAAGGGCGAATCGCTCACGGACTACTGGGACTACACCCACCGCATTTTCGAGTGGGCCGACGGCGGCGATGGCTCAACCATGTATAGCAACATGATCCTCGACGACGGCGGCGACGCGACGCTGCTGCTGCACCTGGGGGCGCGCGCCGAGCAGGACATTTCGGTGCTGGCCAACCCGACCAGCGAGGAGGAGCGCGTGCTGTACGCCGCGATCAAGGCCAAGCTGGCGGCCGATCCGGCCTGGTATTCGGTGCGCCTCGCCGCCGTGAAAGGCGTCACCGAGGAAACCACCACCGGCGTGCACCGCCTGTACCAGATGCACGCACGCGGCGAACTCAAGTTCCCGGCGATCAACGTCAACGATTCGGTCACCAAGTCCAAGTTCGACAACCTGTACGGCTGCCGCGAATCGCTGGTCGACGGCATCAAGCGCGCGACCGACGTGATGGTCGCCGGCAAGATCGCCGTGGTCGCCGGCTATGGCGACGTCGGCAAGGGCAGCGCGCA
>JAMCVR010000188.1 GCA_023475455.1 Thermoplasmatota archaeon
ATGTCCAGCCCGTAGCGGGCAGCGTAAATGCTCACCGGCAGACCCACCATGAAAATGATCAGCCCCGTTGCGAGGATGGCCAGCGCGGCGTTGAGAAAGCCGTAATTCACCAGCAGCGTCGCGCCCACCGCCTCCAGCACCAAAAAGGCCGCCGCGCCGAAGGCGGTGTTGGCAACCCGCGACTCGGTCCATTTGCGATAGCTGCGCGGCGTAAAACGCAACGCATAATCTTCCATGGTCTCGTTGGCGACCCAGGTGTTGTAGTCGCGGCGGACCTTGACAACACGCTGGAGCGCCTTGGGTGGATGGTCCCTGCCTGTCTGCTCCATCGTCGTATGGCCCATGCTCCGGATATGAGCGCATCGTTTGGATGCCCATGGGTGCGCGACTCACACCCGTTCGATCAACAATGCCCCAGGTAGCGGGCAAGCCCTGTGCCAATCGGGTGGTTTTTTACAAGCAGTTGTTTTGTCGTGTTTTTATTCGTGCAAGGGTCGGCCGGCCCTCGCCGGAACCTCGCGCCATGCACCATCCTGTTGCAGCCTGCACCAAATGAGGCCGCCCCGGGCGGTCAGCGATGCAGGCGTCCCGCCGCCGGCTGCAAATCCGCACTCAGCCCCTCGCGCTCGTCGAATACGAAGCAATTGCCGCGGTAGTGCGCGCCCCCACCTCCTCGAAGTATTTGAGAATGCCGCCTTCGAGCTGGTACACCCGCTCGATGCCGATTTCCTTCATGTGGATGGCGGCCTTTTCGCAGCGGATGCCGCCGGTGCAGAACGACACCACGGTCTTGCCGGCATAGTCGGCGCGATGTTCGGCCAGGCTCGGCGGAAATTCGCTGAAGATGCCGATGTCGTAGTCGACCGCGTTCTCGAAGCTGCCGGCCGCCACTTCGTAGTCGTTGCGCGTATCCAGCATCACCACCGCTCGGCCCTCGTCGTCCACCCCGCGATCCAGCCATTGCTTCAGCGTGGCGGCGGCCACCGAGGGCGCGCGGCCGGCTTCCGGGCGGATCAGCGGATGCTTCATGGTGATGATTTCCTTTTTCAGCCGCACCCGCATCCGTTTGAACGGCGGTTCGGCGGACAGGCTTTCCTTGGGCTGCAGATCGGCGAAGCGCGGGTCGGCCCGCAGCGTGGCGACGATGGCGTCGATCGCCGCGCGCGAGCCGGCCAGGAACACGTTGATGCCTTCCGGCGCGAGCAGGATGGTGCCCTTGAGACCGAGGTCGAGGCAACGCGCGGAGAGGCCGGCCTTGAGCGCCTCGCGGTCGGCGAGGGTGACGAACTTGTAGCAGGAAATGTTGACGACGGACACGGTAAAAAAACCTTTCAGCAAGACGGCATTATACGGAGCGGTGCTGCCATGCCGACGGTTTTGATACCCTTCGGCCTTCCCCTGATCTTTCCCGACCATGAAGCGCCCCACGCCCTCCGCCACGCCCGCACCCAAGACCGCCTACGCCGACCCGCTGGCGGAGGTGCTGCGCCCCGGCCAGTCGATCGAGCTGCTGAAGGAACTGCACATCCTGACGCGCGACGGCAAGCTCAACCAGGACAGCCGCCGCAAGCTGAAGCAGGTCTACCACCTGTGCCATTTCATCGAGCCGCTGCTCGACGACGTGCTGGGCCGGCAGGACACCCTGACGCTGGCCGACCACGGCGCCGGCAAATCGTATCTGGGCTTCATCCTGTACGACCTGTATCTGAAGGAGCGCGCCGGCAGCCACATCTACGGCATCGAAACGCGCGACGAACTGGTGGAAAAATCGCGCGAACTGGCGGCACGCCTGGGCTTTCCGCGCATGTCCTTCCTCAATGTGACGGTGGCCGACTCGATCCGCTCGGACCAGCTGCCGGCCAGCATCGACATCGTCACCGCGCTGCACGCCTGCAACACCGCGACCGACGACGCTATCCAGTTCGCGCTCGCCAAACAGGCCCGCCACATCGTGCTGGTGCCGTGCTGCCAGGCCGAGGTGGCGGCGGTGCTGCGCAAGAACAAGAACGAATCCTTCGGCAAAACCCCGCTGTCTGAAATCTGGCGCCACCCGATCCACACCCGCGAATTCGGCAGCCAGCTCACCAACGTGCTGCGCTGCCTGCAGCTGGAATCGCACGGCTACCAGGTCACCGTCACCGAACTGGTCGGCTGGGAGCACTCGCTGAAGAACGAACTCATCGTCGCCACCCGCACCAGCACGCCGCGCCGCAACGCGCGCGAACGCCTCCAGCGGATCCTCCAGGAACTCAACCTGCAGGAACTCGAAGGACGCTTTCTCGCTCCGACGCCGACTTGACTTGGGGAGGCAAGCTCAACCAGGACAGCCGCCGCAAGCTGAAGCAGGTCTACCACCTGTGCCATTTCATCGAGCCGCTGCTCGACGACGTGCTGGGCCGGCAGGACACCCTGACGCTGGCCGACCACGGCGCCGGCAAATCGTATCTGGGCTTCATCCTGTACGACCTGTATCTGAAGGAGCGCGCCGGCAGCCACATCTACGGCATCGAAACGCGCGACGAACTGGTGGAAAAATCGCGCGAACTGGCGGCACGCCTGGGCTTTCCGCGCATGTCCTTCCTCAATGTGACGGTGGCCGACTCGATCCGCTCGGACCAGCTGCCGGCCAGCATCGACATCGTCACCGCGCTGCACGCCTGCAACACCGCGACCGACGACGCTATCCAGTTCGCGCTCGCCAAACAGGCCCGCCACATCGTGCTGGTGCCGTGCTGCCAGGCCGAGGTGGCGGCGGTGCTGCGCAAGAACAAGAACGAATCCTTCGGCAAAACCCCGCTGTCTGAAATCTGGCGCCACCCGATCCACACCCGCGAATTCGGCAGCCAGCTCACCAACGTGCTGCGCTGCCTGCAGCTGGAATCGCACGGCTACCAGGTCACCGTCACCGAACTGGTCGGCTGGGAGCACTCGCTGAAGAACGAACTCATCGTCGCCACCCGCACCAGCACGCCGCGCCGCAACGCGCGCGAACGCCTCCAGCGGATCCTCCAGGAACTCAACCTGCAGGAACTCGAAGGACGCTTTCTCGCTCCGACGCCGACTTGACTTGGGGAGGCATGCCGCCAAACGCCCGTCACCCCGGCGTACGCCGGGGTCCAGCTTCTTGATTTGACTGGATTCCGGCGTGCGCCGGAATGACACGCATGCGGACGCTTTCTCGCCCCGCTGTAATCCGTAAAACGGCCTATGCTTCTAAGCGTAAGTTGTATGGATTGCCCGATGCGCCTGCCTGCCCTGCCCTTTTCCTTCGCCGTGCTGGTGCTGTCCGCCGTGATGGCGGGCTGCGCCACGCCGCAGTACCAGACGACCGTGCGCCTGATTCCGCCGGCCGACCCTCAGGGCCGCGCCTGCGTGCAGGATTGCGAAACCCGGAAAACCGCCTGCCAGACCGATTGCCAGACCCGCTACCAAGCCTGCGCGAAGGCCATCGAGCCGCAGGTGGAGGCACGCTATGCCGAAGCGCTGAAGCAATACGAACTGGATCTGAAACGGTATGCCGCGGCGCTGCGCCACTATGAAATGCAGCTGCGTTTCGAATGGATGAACAGTTATCCCTTCCGCCATCCCTACTGGTGGGGTCCGTGGCCGGGGCCCTATTTTCCGCCGCCTTATCCTGAGCCGCTGATGCCGACGCGGGAGAGCGTGCGCGCGCAGCTGGCGAAGTCGAATTGCCGGGACGACTGCGGCTGCCTGCCGGCCTACGACGCCTGCTTTGTCGGCTGCGGCGGCCAGCGGGTGAGCGAAACGGTCTGCATCAGGAACTGCCCGCCTGAAAAATGAGGGGGTCAGGTCGAAGGCTGAAGCGCGATCAGCTTCACCGGCACGCTCTGCGTATCCGTGTTGATCCAGATTTCGCCGTCCTGCACCATGCACTGCAGGCGCATGCTGCGTTCGGCCAGGGCCGCCAGCGCCCGGCTGGTTTCGGCGGGCAGTTGCAGAACGGCCAGATTGGCAAAGCGGGTGAGCTTGCCGGCGATCTGCTTCCACCACACCTCGCAGCTGTTGCCGTAGCACAACACCACGACCCGGTCGGCTCGGCCGCAGGCGCGGCGGATGCGCGCGCCGTCGGGCTGGCCGAGGTCGATCCACAGGGTGACCTCGCCGGCCAGGTTTTTCACCCACACGTCCGGTTCGTCGACGTCGAACAGCCCCTTGGTGAAGGCGATGCCGTCCTGGGCGTAAAGCGCGTAGGCGAGCACGCGCGCCATCATCCGTTCGTCGGTTTCGGAGGGATGGCGCGCGATGGTCAGCGCATGGTCGCCGTAGACGTGCCGATCCATGTCGGCAATCTGCAGGTCGGCTTTGTAGATGGTGGCTTTAAGCGCCATGGGGG
>JAMCVR010000228.1 GCA_023475455.1 Thermoplasmatota archaeon
CAAGCCGCTTGCCGAGGCGCGCGGCGAACTCGGTCTATGCCGCGAGGCACGCCATGCCGAGATTGCTCTTCAGCTCAAACGCCGCAATGCTTCGATATCGTTGAGCACAATGGTGTCGTCGTGCACGCGACAACTGGCGCGCGCGGTCGGAACGGAAATTGAGGAAGATCACCGAATCGCCGTCTTCCATCTTCACCGGCTTGCCGTCGGGCGGCAGGATCGCCGTGGCCTTGACGAATTCGTCGCTCTCGCCGCGCGCGTAGGCGGCCGCAAGACCGGCCAGCGGGTTCTCCGCCCAGAACTCGGCGCGCCCCTGCGTCAGCAAATCATAAGCGGACTTGACCCGCTGCCAGCGGCGGTCGAAGTCGTCGCTGTAGCCGGTCAGCGTGCAATACGTCGCCAGACGCGGGGTGACCTCGCGCTCGAATTCGCCGAAATCGGGCTCGATGAAGGGGCGCGACAACTGGCGCGCGCGGTCGGAACGGAAATTGAGGAAGATCACCGAATCGCCGTCTTCCATCTTCACCGGCTTGCCGTCGGGCGGCAGGATCGCCGTGGCCTTGACGAATTCGTCGCTCTCGCCGCGCGCGTAGGCGGCCGCAAGACCGGCCAGCGGGTTCTCCGCCCAGAACTCGGCGCGCCCCTGCGTCAGCAAATCATAAGCGGACTTGACCCGCTGCCAGCGGCGGTCGCGATCCATCGCGTAGTAGCGGCCGATCATCGACGCGATGTGGCCGACGCCGGTCTGCGTGATTTTTTCATTCAGGCGGCGCAGGTAGATTTCGGCGCTTTTCGGCGGCGTGTCGCGGCCATCCAGGAACACATGCAGGCATACCCTGTTCAGTCCTTCGCGCGCCGCCAGATCGAGCAGCGCGTGAAAGTGCGACTCGTGGCTGTGCACCCCGCCGTCCGACAGCAGGCCCAGCACATGCAGGGTCTTGCCGTGGTCGCGCGCCAGATGCACCGCATCCAGCAGGGCCGGGTTGGTGTAGAAATAGCCGGACTCGATGGCACGGTCGATGCGGGTGAATTCCTGGTACACCACGCGCCCCGCGCCGATGTTCAGATGCCCCACCTCGGAATTGCCCATCTGTCCCTTGGGCAGACCCACCTCGGATTCCGACGCGTGGATGAGCGTATGCGGATGGTGTTTCCACAGCCGGTCCCAGTTGGGTTTGCTGGCTTGGGCGATCGCGTTGTCGGCGCGCTCCGCGCGGCAACCAAAACCGTCGAGGATGATGAGGAGAACCGGCGTGGTCTTCATGAAAAAATTTATATAACCTGGCTTGCTTTTGTGGGATTATTTTAATATATGCGTGATTGCTAATCTATACGCATCGTCAAATCTTGCTTGAAAAGTGCCGTGCGCGGCCTGCGTTTCCACCTGGAAACCGGACCGTATCAGGGTACTACACGAATCGGATCGAGGTTATGAATATGGCAGCTGACTGGGACGAAGTGGATCTGATGGATAAGGATGAGCACATCGAGCAGGCCTCGCGTGCGATGAAGGCCATGTCGCACCCGCTGCGCCTGAAAATCCTCTGCGTCCTGGGCGACAAGGAAATCAGCGTGCAGGATATCGTCGACCACGTCGGCACCTCGCAAAGCAATATCTCGCAACATCTGGCCATCCTGCGCGACAAGGGCGTGCTGCGCACCCGCAAGGACGCCAACCGCGTGTTTTATCGGGTGGGCGACACCCGCACGCTCAAGCTGCTGGGCATGATGCGCGACGTGTTCTGCGGCTTCACCAAGTAGGCGCCCCGGCGGCAGCGCCAGCCCCGGCCCGGCCACGCACACAAGCGTGCCGGGCTTTTGTTTATGCCGAATTCGGCGCTGCACGCACGTTGGCGCGTTGATAGATCGGGCTTCCCTTGTGAGGCATACTTGAAACCGCGGAGGGCTGCGCCGCTGGCCATTCGCCTGACAAATACCATCCAAGCTATTGAATTAAATAATTAATTAGAATAATCTAATGGACATTTTCCCGGAGGTGTACCCGTGCTGAATCCCGCCCGTCTGCTGGCCTGCGTCATCCTGGCTTCGCCCCCCGCATGGGCAGCGCTGCCTTTCGCCGTTGCATCCGTGAAGTACCAGGTGGCCGATACCGGCTACTCCGCCGAAGCCACGGTCGAAGCGGTCAGGCAGTCCACCGTCTCGGCGCAGGTATCGGGGCGGGTGGCGGCAGTCAATTTCGACGCGGGCGATTACGTCAAGGCGGGGACCGTCATCGTCCGGCTGTCGGCGCAGGAATTGTCGTCCGCCGTGGCGGGCAGTCAGGCGCAGGTGGCGCAGGCCGCCGCCAACCTGGCCAACGCACGCGCCAATTACGAGCGCCAGCAGCAGCTGTTCCAGCAGAAATTCATCAGCCAGGCCGCACTCGACACGAAGTCCCCCACCATCCAGAACCTCGAAGCCTGGTTCGAAATCGTGCCGACGATGAACGCGATCCGCATCCGCACCGAGTTCGCCGACGAACCAGTTGGGGAGCCAACAGCCGTCGCCGCTCTGGCCGAAGCGCCGGCCGCAATGGCCGGGCGGCCGTGCCGTTGAGTTCGGCCCGTACGGTGGCGGTGCCCGGCACTTGCCCTTGCACCGGCACTTCGCCGGCGTTGTGCGGGGCGGAAATAGGGGACGGTGCAGCACATAGCCCAATTTATCGGCGAGAGCGACGAATTCGTCAAGGCCACGGCGATCCTGCCGCCCGACGGCAAGCCGGTGAAGATGGAAGACGGCGATTCGGTGATCGCAGGTTGGCGGCAGGTGACGGAGGCGGTGCACGGCGCCGGCGGCAAGATGCACCAAAATCTACGCCGCCGCCCGGCCAAAGCCGTTGCGCTACGCGCCCCTCTCCCCAACCCTCTCCCGGAGGGAGAGGGCGCGAACGCCAAGCCCAAACCCGTTGATCGCGGTGATCGCGCGCGCCTGGTTGAGATCCTCGGTATAGCCCGCCGCAAACAAACACACCGCCAGCTGGTTGCGAATCGGCAGCGGCAGCGGCAAGTGGTCGCGCATGATTCTGTCTATCCACGCACCGGTTGCCCGCGCGTCCACCTCGGGCAGATTCGCCGGTGCGGACGCGGTCGACTGCGATTCGTACACCTGCCGTCCCTGCCCGTCCTGCACCAGCACCATGTCCGGCCGCTGCTGCGGGTCGGCAAACGCCTCGCCCTCACAACCCTGCAGCAGCAGGGCGTGCCCGCCCAGGGCTTCCAGCACCGCGCGCACGGAGGACATGTCGGATGCCGCCCCCACCGGCGTCACCCGCACCGAGTGCTCGCCCAGCACGTCGGCCAGCATCGCCAGCCGCGTCACCCAGCCATCGACGCCCAGCCGCGACCGCAGCGCCAGCAGTGAAGCCAGGCCGGGACTCAGCAGCGCCACCGGCGCAAACGCGATGCCTTCGTCGATCAGCGCGGCATTGACCTGCGACGCGCTGCCGCACGGCATGATGCCGAGTTCGCGCAGCACGTAGGCAGCCGCCATCCTCCCGCCGCCTTCGAGCACGCCGTGGACCAGCACCGGGATGCCGAAGCTTTTCAGCAGCAGCGCCAGCAGCGGGGTGAGGTGCGGATGTTCGCGCACCCCGTGATAGGTCGGCAGCACCACCGTGCGGAAAGGGCCGGACGGCGCGGCAAAATTCGGCAGCCGCTCGGCCAGCGCCGCATGCAGACCGAGCCAGGCCTCCAGCCCCGGATCGTGCTGGTTGAACGCGACCAGGAAGGCCGCCGTTTCCAGCTCCGGCACCCCGCCGTCGAGCAGGGCCGCGCCCAGCGCGCGCGCCTCGACGTAGCCCAGATCTTCGCCGGCTTCGATCCGGCGGATGAGGGTCGCGTAGCTCATGGCTGTCCACCCGAAAAAAACCTGAACCACAGAGGCACAGAGACACGGAGAACCCCGGATTCCTTTCGCTTTCTCTCTGCGCCTCTGTGCCTCTGCGGTGAAATGGTTTTCATGCCGCCGCCCGATTCCCGGCGAGCAGCCGCTTCAGTTCCGGCACGCACGAGCCGCACTCGGTGCCGCATTTCAGCGTGGCCTGCAGTGTTGCCAGATCGGCGCCCGCCGCAATCTCCGCGACGATGTCGGGCTCGGCCACGTTCAGGCAGTTGCACACCACGCGCCCGCGCCCCGCCCCGCCTGCCGGCGGGCGCGCCACCGGCGCCAGCATCCAGGCGCGCAGCGAGGCCGCGTCCACGCCTTCGAGCACGCCGTGGACCAGCACCGGGATGCCGAAGCTTTTCAGCAGCAGCGCCAGCAGCGGGGTGAGGTGCGGATGTTCGCGCACCCCGTGATAGGTCGGCAGCACCACCGTGCGGAAAGG
>JAMCVR010000122.1 GCA_023475455.1 Thermoplasmatota archaeon
AACCCGGCGTAGACTGCACTTTCGTGGTGCACCATGAAAACGTCATGCACCCTCTTTGTGCTACGCGCCGCAGCGTGGTGCTTGCTACACTCGCCGCTTGAATTGGAGGTGGACACGCCCACCAGACCGGTCAGAACCAAAGCGTGTACGAGTTTATTCATAAATGTCTCCGAAAGTGAAGGCGCGCAAAATCGCACTACACGCTCAGCACAAGCCGTGCCAGATTATTTTTTATTTAAAAACATGTAGTTACATTTAACCCCCCGCAGAACCCGGCGTAGACTGCACTTTCGTGGTGCACCATGAAAACGTCATGCACCCTCTTTGTGCTACGCGCCGCAGCGTGGTGCTTGCTACACTCGCCGCTTGAATTGGAGGTCGCCATGAACCCGAATCCGAAATTCCCCAATCCCGCTTTCATCAACGATCTGGTCAACAAGCTGGGCGAGGTGCTGAAGCAGTCGCCGGCGAAGGACATCGAACAGAACCTCAAGGCCGGCGTGACCTCGATGCTCGGCAAGCTCGACATGGTGAGCCGCGAGGAATTCGACGTGCAGACCGAAGTGCTGGCGCGCACGCGCGAGAAGCTGGCGCAGCTGGAAGCGCGCCTGCTTCAACTGGAAAAATCGGGCGCGCATGAAGCGCGCCAGGCCGAACTGGAAAAGCAGCAGCGCGAAGAAGACTAAGTGGCCGTCGCCGTCGTCAAAAGCCGGGCGTTGAACGGCATGGACGCGCCCGAGGTGGTGGTCGAGGCGCATCTGGCCAACGGCCTGCCGGCGTTTACGCTGGTGGGCCTGCCGGAAACCGAGGTGAAGGAAGCGCGCGACCGCGTGCGCGCGGCGATCCAGAACGCGCGCTACGAATTCCCGGCGCGGCGCATCACGGTCAACCTCGCCCCGGCCGATCTGCCCAAGGAATCCGGGCGCTTCGACCTTCCGATCGCGCTGGCGATCCTTGCCGCCTCCGGGCAGATCCCATCCGACAAGTTCAAACACGCCGAATTCGCCGGCGAACTGGCGCTGACCGGCGAACTGCGCCCGGTGCGCGGCGCGCTGGCGATGGCGCTGGCGACCCGCAGCGCCGGCCGGCTGCTGGTGCTGCCCGCAGCGTCGGCCAGCGAAGCGGCGCTCGCCAGTGGAGTCGATACGCTCGGGGCGACGAGCCTGCTGGAGGTGTGCGCGTGGCTTGCGGGCCAGGGCACGCTCCTCGAACCGGTGTCGGACCAGATCTGCGCCGCACCGGACTACCCCGACTTCGCCGACGTCAAGGGCCAGGCCGCCACCAAGCGCGCGCTCGAGGTGGCCGCGTCGGGCGGCCACTCGGTATTGATGGCAGGGCCGCCCGGCACCGGCAAGTCGATGCTCGCCGCGCGCTTTCCCGGCATCCTGCCGGCGATGGACGAGAACGAGGCGCTGGAAGCCGCGGCGGTGCAATCGCTCAACGGCGGCTTCCGCTTTGATCACTGGCGCCGCCGCCCCTTCCGCGCGCCGCATCACACCGCCTCCGCGGTGGCGCTGGTCGGCGGCGGCGGCAATCCGCGGCCGGGCGAAATCTCGCTGGCGCACCACGGCGTGCTGTTCCTCGACGAGCTGCCGGAGTTTTCGCGGCAGGTGCTGGAAGTGCTGCGCGAGCCGCTGGAGACCGGCCGCATCACGATTTCGCGCGCGGCGCGGCAGGCCGACTTTCCTGCACGCTTTCAACTGGTGGCAGCGATGAACCCCTGCCCCTGCGGCTATCTCGGCCACCCCACCCAGGCGTGCCGCGACACGCCGGACCAGATCGCGCGCTACCGGGGGCGCATTTCCGGACCGCTGCTCGACCGCATCGACATCCAGATCAGCGTGCCGACGCTGACGCAGGACGAACTGATGCAGGCCGGCGTGGGCGAACCCAGCGCCGCCATCCGCGCTCGCGTGCAGGCAGCGCGCGAGCGCCAGATGGCGCGCCAGGGCAAACCCAATGCCGCGCTCGGCACGCAGGAAATCGACCTGCACTGCGCGCTGGATGCGGCCAGCGAAACCCTGCTGAAGCAGGCGATTGTCCGCTTGAACCTGTCGGCGCGCGCCTACCACCGCGTGCTCAAGCTGGCGCGCAGCGTGGCCGATCTGGCCGGCAGCGACGCCATTACGTCCGCGCATCTGGCAGAGGCCATCCAATACCGGCGGGGAGCCGCATGAATAAAGAACTCTCACCACAGAGACACAGAGACACAGAGAAACCCATTCGATTCGCTGCTTACTCTGGATTGGGTGGTCACGTAGCGCATCGCACTCAACGTGTCTTTTCTCTGTGCCTCTGTGTCTCTGTGGTTCAAGCATTTTTTACAAAATGAGCGACCCATACGAATCCTGGCAGGAAGAAAAACGCTCGGCCTGGCTCTACCGGGTGGTGGCCGACTGCGAACGCGGCACGCCGCGCGCGGCACTGTTCGACGAACTGGCGCAGGCGGCCGACGAGCAGGCCGGGATCTGGCTACGAACCATCACACAAAACGGCGGCGAGGAACCGGCTGCATTCCGGCCCGACCTGCGCACCCGCATCGTCGCCCGCCTCACCCGCACCTTCAAGCCGCGCGCCATGCGCGGCGTGCTGGCGGCGATGAAGGTGCGCGGCATGGCGCTCTACACGCATGCCGCGCCGCACCCCGTGCCGCTCAAACGCGACGACATCGGTAAGCGCCACCGGAACGGCGCCGCCGGCAATGCCCTGCGCGCCGGCGTGTTCGGCGTCAACGACGGTCTGGTGTCGAATGCCGCGCTGATCTACGGCGTCGCCGGCGCGGCACCGGAGCCGTCGGTCATCGTGCTGACCGGCGTCGCCGGCCTGCTGGCGGGCGCATTCTCGATGGCGGCGGGCGAGTACGTGTCGGTGCGCTCGCAGCGCGAAATGTTCGAATTCCAGATCGGCCTCGAACGCGACGAACTGGAAACCTATCCGGACGAAGAAGCCGCCGAACTGGCGCTGATCTACGCCGCCAAGGGCATGGAGGCTGCCGAGGCGCGGCGCGTGGCCGATACCCTGATGCAGGACCCGGAGCGCGCGCTCGACACCCTCGCGCGCGAGGAACTCGGGCTCAACCCGGACGAACTCGGATCGCCCTGGCTGGCGGCAAGCTCATCGTTTGCCGCATTCACCGCCGGCGCGGCGCTGCCGCTGCTGCCCTTCCTGTTCGGCCACGGCGAAACGCTCGCCGCCTCGATTGCGCTCACGGCGCTGGGCCTGTTCGCCGTCGGCGCCAGCATGAGCCTGTTCACCGGCCGCCATGCCCTCCTCTCCGGCTTGCGCATGCTCGGCATCGGCGGCGCGGCGGGACTGGCGACGTATTTCGTCGGCGCCTGGCTGGGGGTGACGCTGGGCTGAGACGCGGTTTCATGGAAGCAGATAGCCACACATCCCGCCACACTTCAGTTCTCCCCAAGTTAAGCGGCTTGAACAAAGCCCGCGCAGGCGGGCCATTTGTAATGGCGTCAGCAGTGACTAAGGTTAAGTGTGTCTGGGGCGTCATTCGAGTGAGCAGTTCTTTAATAACGAGAGGAAAAAATCCATGAGCACTAAAAATCTACCGGTTGAAACCGATCCGGCCGAGGTGACGAAAGAACAGCTGATCCACGATTTCAAGGTGGTGGTTGCCGATGCGGAAGCCCTGCTGAAGGCCACGGCCGGCCAGGGCGGCGAGGCGATGTCGGCAATGCGCGCCAAGGTGGAAGCGTCTCTCGCGGCGGCAAAAGCAAAAATGACCGACGCCGAAGTGGCCTTGGTCGCCAGGACCAAGGCCGCCGCCAAGGCAACGGACGAGTATGTCCACGGACATCCGTGGCAGGCCATCGGCATCGCTGCAAGTGTCGGCGTGGTGATCGGTCTGCTCATCGGGCGGCGCTGAACCAGGCGATGGCAGAGGAATCTCACGCTGCGGCAGGGGGATTGTTCGAATCCCTGAAAACGCTGTCAGCCAGCCTGATCGGCATTGTTCATACCCGTCTCGAGTTGTTGTCCACGGACATTGCCGAAGAGCGTGAACACCTGATCGCATTCCTGCTGCTGGCGCTGCTTGCACTGTTTTGCCTGGGCGTGGGCGTGCTGCTGCTGGCATTGATGATTGTGGTCGCCTTCTGGGAGTCGCACCGGCTCCTGGCGCTGGGCGGGTTGACCGGACTTTTTCTGATCGCCGGCGCCGGGATGGCGTGGCTCGCCCTGCACAAGGCCCGAACCCGGCCGCGGCTGTTCGCAGCGAGCCTGGCTGAATTGTCCAGAGACCGGCAGCACCT
>JAMCVR010000004.1 GCA_023475455.1 Thermoplasmatota archaeon
GAGGAATTCCAGTGGGACCTGAACTACCTGCTGAGCCTGTGGAAAGCCATCGACGGCGCGTCCACCTCGCAAAAAGGCGCCTTCCTGATCTACCAGGAAGGCAGTCTGGTGATCCGCGCCATCCGCGACTACTTCTCGGCCGACATCGGCGAGATCCTCATCGATACCGAGGACATCTACGAGCAGGCGCAGCAGTTCATGGCGCACGTGATGCCGGCCAACGTCAACAAGGTCAAGCTCTACCGCGACGACGTGCCGCTGTTCTCGCGCTTCCAGATCGAGCACCAGATTGAGTCGGCGTATTCGCGCCAGGTGAACCTGCCGTCCGGCGGCGCGATCGTGATCGACCACACCGAAGCGCTGGTGTCGGTCGACGTCAACTCGGCGCGCGCCACCAAGGGCAGCGACGTCGAGCAGACCGCCTACAACACCAACCTCGAAGCGGCCGACGAAATCGCCCGCCAGATGCGCCTGCGCGACCTGGGCGGCCTGATCGTGATCGATTTCATCGACATGGAAAACCCCAAGCATCAGCGCGAAGTCGAGAACCGCCTGCGCGATGCCCTGCATCACGACCGCGCCCGCGTGCAGACCGGCAAGATCTCGCGCTTCGGCCTGCTGGAAATGTCGCGCCAGCGGCTGCAGCCCTCGCTCGGCGAGACCAGCTACACGCCGTGCCCGTCCGGCGGCGCGATCGTGATCGACCACACCGAAGCGCTGGTGTCGGTCGACGTCAACTCGGCGCGCGCCACCAAGGGCAGCGACGTCGAGCAGACCGCCTACAACACCAACCTCGAAGCGGCCGACGAAATCGCCCGCCAGATGCGCCTGCGCGACCTGGGCGGCCTGATCGTGATCGATTTCATCGACATGGAAAACCCCAAGCATCAGCGCGAAGTCGAGAACCGCCTGCGCGATGCCCTGCATCACGACCGCGCCCGCGTGCAGACCGGCAAGATCTCGCGCTTCGGCCTGCTGGAAATGTCGCGCCAGCGGCTGCAGCCCTCGCTCGGCGAGACCAGCTACACGCCGTGCCCGCGCTGCCACGGCACCGGCCACATCCGCGGCACCGAATCGTCGGCGCTGCACATCCTGCGCATCCTGCAGGAAGAGGCGATGAAGGAAAACACCGGCGCGGTGCACGTGCAGTTGCCGGTCGACGTCGCCACCTTCCTGCTGAACGAGAAACGCGTCGATATCCACACCATCGAATCGCGCCTCAAGGTGAATGTGGTGTTGATCCCCAACGTCCACATGGAAACCCCGCACTACACCATCACCCGGCTGCGCCACGACGAACTCAACCTGAGCGGGGCGGCCGAGCCCAGCTACAGGATGGCAGTCCTGCCGGAGGCCGAATCCGTCTACCAGACGGCGCATGAGGCTGCGCCGGCGCGCCAGGTCGCCGCCGTCAAATCGATCGCGCCGCCGCAGCCCGTCCCGGCCGCGCGGCCGGTCGTGCCGGCCGAACCGCAGGTACAGGGCGGCCTGTTCGAGCGTATTTTCGGCTGGCTGAAGAAGCGTGGCGAAGAAGCGCCCGCGGCCGCGGCCGAACCGGTTCCCGCCCTTGCACGCAGCGAACGGCCGAGCGAGAGGCGTGAGCGCAAGCCCGGTCAGCGTCGCAGTCGCGGCGAAGGGCGCGGCGAGGCGCGCAACGGTGAAGCACGCCAGCAGGAGCCGCGCGAGGGTCGTGCCGAGGCGCGCGGCGGCGAGCAGCCCAAGCAGCCGCGCCCGCCGCGCCCGCCGAAACCGCGTCCCGAGGCCGAAGCCGCATCGCGCGCAGCGGAGCCGGCCGAAACCCCGCGTGAACCCGGCAGCGAGGAAAAACGCGAGCCGCGCAGCCGTCGCGGGCGCGGCAATCGCCGCCCGCGCGAAGCGCGTCCGGAAACCGCAACAAGCGCTGGCGAGGCGATATCCCACGCCGTCGTCGAAAACACCACGGCACCCACGGCGGTCCGCTTCCACGCGATCATCGAAATCGCGGGCGCGCCCAAGGCGACCCCCGCACCGCTTGCGCCGGCGCAGCAGATCCTGCCACTGGAAACGGCGGCCGCACCGCTGCCAGGTGCGGTCACTGCGTCGCCCGCTGCCATCCTGGCGGATCTGGCGGCCAGCACGGCCGACCTGCAGCAGGTGGAAACCCGGGCCGCCGCGGCGGCCGGCACGACCGAAAGCAGCGAATCGGGGCGCCCGCGCCGCCGCCGCCGTCCTGCGGCCAAGCCCGAAGCCGAGGCTGTCGGCCTGATGCAGGTGGAAACCACGGCGCCCGCCACGAGCGCCGTCGAGACGCCCATGCCGGCAGCGCCCCACCCCACCCGCCGGCGGACGCGTCCGCCGGTGAGCGAAGTGCGGGAACCGCTGGTCCAGGTGGAAACCCAGGTGAAATAAAGACTGCGCCACAAAACGACGAGGGCCGCTTCGCGCGGCCCTCGTCGTTTGTTGCGAATGGCAGGACGCGGTCAACTGCCTGAACGCATTTTCACCTGGGTGCCGCCGGTGATGTCCCGGATCAGGCCCTGTACCGCATCCTCGATCATGTCGAGGTTTTCCTCGAAGCCCTGGACGCCGCCGTAATACGGATCGACCACATCGAGGTTGGGATATTTGCGGCTAAACGAGAGCAGGCGCCGGATCTTGCCGTGATGGCGGGCCGGTGCGCGCTGGATCAGCTTGCTGTAATTGTCGCCGTCCATCACCAGAATGTAGTCGAAGAGTTCGAAATCCTCGTCCGCCACCTTGCGCCCGCGCAGCCGGCCGATGTCCGCCCCGCGCCGGCGTACCGCCTGCTGCGCCCGCGGATCGGGCGCCGAGCCGACGTGATAGGCATGGGTGCCGGCGGAATCGGCCTCCACGTGCCGGTCCAGCCCGGCTTCCTCGATGGCCTTGCGAAACATGCCTTCCGCCATCGGCGAACGGCAGATATTGCCCATGCAGATAAAAAGAACCTTAACCATTAGCTTTCCAATCATGACCTTGCAGCTATTGTTGCGACTCGCGTCAAACACCGGAATGGCACAATGCGCACCGATGGATTCCCACGGTTACGGAAGCCATTCCGGAGAGCGGGATCGACGTGCCGGCACTCATTCCGCAGCACTCTGCACCACGCCGTCCAGCAGCTTGATGAAATTCCGTTTCGGCTTGAACTGGACCCGCAACTCGGCCAGGCAGCCGCCAAACCGGCGAGACTGATTCCGCGCTTTCATCAGTCCACCCACCTTGCGGATCAGCCTGATCGCCTCCTCGCGGGCCGCGTTGTCGGTCTGCTCGACGATGGGCGGCACCACGCGCCGATACAGGCTTACGGCATCCCCCAGGCGAGAAGGTTCCAGCTTGCCGGCCAGCGCGATCAGCTGGTTCCGGTCGCAGATGCCTCGATGCGCACCCGCCCGGGCCGCATCGAGGCCGTTCTCCCACAAGGCGATTTCCACCCGCAGCGAATAGTTGGGCGTCGACGGCTTCGGCTTCCATCGGCTCGTCGTCGTTGCCTCGCGAGCAACCGCCTCGGCCGCCCCTGGTCAATGCACGCTCCCGTGGTACCGGCCAGACGCCGAGCTTGCCGGCGACATCGCGCAGCTTCTTGTAGTGTTCAAGCACCGGACGTTTCTCGAACCGAACCCAGGTGAGTTGCAGCGCCTCATCGCTGCGTTTGCGCTTGAGGTGGGCCGCCGCCAGGAAATCGCGCAGGCGGTTGCCGGGACGTTCGGGGAAGTGATCTTGCCGTCGGTCGCACGCAATCGCCCGGCCGCGCCGACGGAAAAATACGCTTCACCACGCCGGAAGGCGGTGGTGCCGGCAAGGCTTTCGAGCACGG
The DNA here is from genome assembly GCA_023475455.1 of Thermoplasmatota archaeon. The sequence goes on from JAMCVR010000004.1 coordinate 3,815, forward strand.
CGGGGGAGATCAGGCCATCTTCCATAACAACGCTCTCAATTGTGGTTGAGGATCATCCGGGTTTCGAGCGCGTTCTTGCTTTGCAAAGGCAAACGGGACGACGCTGGGGGACGCCGGGAAATCTTCGGGCCGACAGCAACAAGCCATCCAGACCGATCCCGCCGCCCCGGCGGGATCGGTTCGGCGAGCCCGTCGGCAAGCGGTGTTCCAGCGCGGCCGGCGAGGTGAACGGAGAGGGAGCGGGGACATGCGGTTCGGACACGACGGATGCGAATCCCGTATGGTGCCATCCCGCCGTGTCGCCGGGGCATTCAGTTTTTTAGCCTCTCTTGAAATTTGAGTGGGTAAGCTGACGCCATATTGATCAACTGGGACGGGTGAATTGATGACTGCCAAGCTGTTTGAATCTGCCTTGGGGATTACGCCGCCGTGGGCGGTGGCGTCGGTTG
>JAMCVR010000168.1:0-12704 GCA_023475455.1 Thermoplasmatota archaeon
AGCGACATCGACTTCAAACAAGGCATCCGTGACACCGGCCAGCGCCTCGGGCAACAGCCGTTTCCATGCCCGGCAAGCCCCGCAGTGCGGCGCGCTGAACAGCACCACGGCGATGCCGGGCGAGGCGAGCAGAACTGGAAAGCCGGCGGCGCCGCGCTGGCGCGAATCCGCCGGCTGATCGGCATCAACCTCAGCCTGGGGCTGCTGACGATTGCGGTGGTGTTCCTCGGGCGGGGGCTCGCTTAATCAAGGCTCATCCTGCGGTGCCGCAGCCAGCAGGCTTTGCGCCGTCTGCCGGATGGCTTCCCGCCGCGCTTCGCATTGCAGCTCGGCATGAAACCGGCCGTCGCGGTACAGGTACACGGTGGGCAAGTGAAAGATGCCGTAGTAGCGGGCGACGCCGGTGGCTTCAGCGACATCGACTTCAAACAAGGCATCCGTGACACCGGCCAGCGCCTCGGGCAACAGCCGTTTCCATGCCCGGCAAGCCCCGCAGTGCGGCGCGCTGAACAGCACCACGGCGATGCCGGGCGAGGCGGCGAGCCGGGTGTGAAATTCGCCCTCGGCCAGACGCGAAAACCCGGCCGGGATGAACGCATCCGGGCTGGTAGAATCGCGGTTTTCCTTCTGGCTGGCCCTCATGCTGTTTCTCGAACTCTTCGGTTATCTGCTGCTCATCCTGGTGGCGGCGGAAATCTTTGTCAACGCGCTCGAACACCTGGGCGAAAAACTCAAAATATCGGAAGGCGTGACCGGCTCGCTGTTCGCCGCGGTCGGCACCGCCATGCCGGAAACCCTGGTGCCGCTGCTGGCGATCTTTGCCGGCACCGGAAATACCGCCACCAATCACGAAATCGGCGTCGGCGCGATTCTGGGCGCGCCGCTCATGCTGTCGACCCTGTCGCTGTTCCTGATGGGCGCGGCGGTGCTGAAACGACGCGGCCTGCTGGGCCATCTCACGCCCGAGAAGACCGGCCTCAAGCGCGATCTGGATTTTTTCCTGATGGCGTTCCTGCTGGCCTTCGTCGCCATGTTCGTCCCGCACGGCGAAGGCTGGGTGCGCGGCGCGCTCGCCTTCGTCATGGTGCTGACCTACTTCGTGTACGTGATGCTCACCCTGCGCGCGTCGGCCAGGCTGGTGGAAGACGGCCACGCCACCGAGGCCGGGTCGCCGATGCTGTTGACCCGTCTGGGCTTGCCGCAGAACCTGTTCTTCATCGTGGTGCAGCTCGTGCTGGGCCTGGCGCTGCTGGTCGCCGGCGCCAAGGGCTTCATCCACGGTGTGGAAGCCGCCGCGCCCGTCATCGGCATTTCCGCGCTGCTGCTGTCGCTGATGATCATCCCGATCGCGACCGAGCTGCCGGAAAAGGTGAATTCGATCCTGTGGATCCGCAAGCACAAGGACACCCTGGCCTTCGGCAACATCACCGGCGCCATGGTGTTCCAGGGCACGCTCTTGCCGGCCATCGGCATTTCGCTCACGCCGTGGGCGCCGCAGAAGGAAGTGCTGCTGGGCGTCGGGATCACCCTGGTTGCGGCCTTCTGGCTGCGCTGGGCGGCGCTGAGCGGCGGCCTGCGGGTGTGGCACCTGTTCGTCAACGGCGCCCTGTATGTGAGCTATCTGGCCGCGGTGCTGATTTAAGGCAGAAACTGAACAAGGAGGACACGGAGGACGCTGAGGAGATTTCTCCTCCGCGTCCTCCTTGTGAATCGCCCGAGCCGACTCAGGTCGGCGGCTCGCGGCGGAACGGCCCGTCGAGTTCGTCCATGTAGTGGCTGATGGCGTCGGTTTCGCGTTCCAGGAAGCGGTCGACCGCCTCGCGGAATTCGGCATTTTCCAGCCAGTGCCAGGAATGCGTGGCGGTGGGGACCAACCCGCGTGAAAGCTTGTGCTCGCCCTGCGCGCCGCCTTCGAACACTTCCAGCCCGTGCGTGATGGCGTATTCGATGCCCTGCTGGTAGCAGGTTTCGAAGTGCAGGCCGGGCACGTATTCCAGGGTGCCCCAGTGGCGGCCATACAGCCGCTGGCTGTCTTTCATGCAGAACGAGCAGGCGATGGGCTCGCCGTCCCTGTCCGCAATGACGAGCAGCAGATTGTCCGGCATCGTCTCGCGCAGCGCGGCGAAGAAGGCGCGGTTGAGATGCGGTTCGCTGCGGTGGCGGGCGTAGGTGTCGGCGTAGCAGCGGTAGAAATGGTCCCAGTCGGCGTCGGTGCTCTCCGTGCCTTCGATACAACGGAACGTCACCCCCAGACCGGCGAGCTTCTTTCTCTCTTGGCGAATCTTCTTGCGCTTGTCGTGCGTCATTGCGGCGAGGAAGTCGTCGAAGCTGGCGTAGCCTGTGTTATGCCAGTGGAACTGGAAGCCGCTGCGGTGCAGGAGTGGTGCAGCTTCTAGTGCGGCATGGTCGGGCTCGGTGGGAAACAGGATGTGGAACGACGAGCAGTTCAAATCGCGGGTGAGCTTGAGCGCGGCCTGGACCAGCGCGGCGCGGTCGGCGTCGTTCTTCGCCGGCAGGCGCGGACCGGGCACCGGCGAAAACGGCACGCAGCACACCAGCTTGGGGTAATAGTTGAGCCCATGGCGGCGGTAGGCGTCGGCCCACGCCCAGTCGAACACGAATTCGCCCCAGGAATGGTGCTTGACGTAGAGCGGCATCGCGGCTTCCAGCCGATCGCCGCGAAACAGTGCCAGATGCACCGGCTCCCAGCCGATGTGGGCGCCGACGCAACCGCTGGCTTCCAGCGCGTGCAGAAAAGCGTGCTGCACGAAGGGCGAATCGCCGGCCAGGGCGTTCCAGGCGTCGGCAGACAGCTCGGCTATGCGCGGAACGACGCGGGCTACTGTTTCTGCGGCTTTGGCTTCCGTCCCGGGGGGCTTTGCTTCAAAATGCACGTTTTGGCGAGCTCTCTAAACCAACAATGAACCTGCATGAATATCAGGCCAAACAAATTTTGCGGTCGGGCAACATTAACACGCCGCGCGGCATCGCCGCAGCGAGTGCCGAGGCCGCGCTGGAAGCCGCTCGCGAACTGGGCGGCGACGCCTGGGTGGTGAAGGCGCAGATCCACGCCGGCGGACGCGGCAAGGCGGGCGGCGTCAAGGTGGTGAAAACTATCGACGACGTGCGCGCGATGGCCGAATCGCTGCTCGGCAAGCCGCTGGTGACCAGCCAGAACGCCCCCGACGGCCAGCCGGTGAAGCAGGTGCTGGTGGAAGAAAGCCTGCCGATCGCGCGCGAGCTGTACCTGTCGCTGCTGGTCGACCGCGAAACCGAACGCGTCGCCATCGTCGCCTCCGCGGCCGGCGGCATGGACATCGAGGAAGTGGCCCGCGCCACGCCGGAAAAAGTCCTGGCCGAAACCTGCGACCCGCTGCTGGGCGTGCAGGATTTCCAGTGCCGCGCACTGGCCTTCGCGCTGGAACTGACGGGCGAGGCCTACAGGGATTTCTGCCGCCTGCTGCCGCAGCTCTACCGTGTGTTCCTGTCCAACGATCTCTCCCTGCTCGAAATCAATCCGCTGGCGGTGACGACCGACAGCCGCGTGCTGCCGCTCGACTGCAAGATGAGCGTGGACGACAACGCGCTGTACCGCCGCAAGGCGCTCGCCGAACTGCGCGACGACAGCCAGATCGACGCCAAGGAAGCGGCGGCCAACGCGGCCAACGTGAACTACGTCGCGCTCACCGGCAACATCGGCTGCATGGTCAACGGCGCCGGCCTGGCGATGGCGACGATGGATTTGATTCAATTAGAGGGCGGCGCGCCGGCCAACTTCCTCGACGTCGGCGGCGGCGCCACGCCGGAGACCGTGGCGCAGGGCTTCAAGATCATCCTGCTCGACCCCAATGTCAAGGCGGTGCTGATCAACATCTTCGGCGGCATCGTGCGCTGCGACGTGATCGCCGAAGGCATCATCCAGGCGGTGAGGGAGGTCGGCGTGCAGGTGCCGGTGATCGTGCGGCTGGAAGGCACCAACGCCGAACCGGGCCGGAAATTGCTGGCTGAATCGGGACTGGCGATCATCGCGGCGGCGAGCCTCACCGATGCGGCCCGGCAGGCTGTGGCGGCGGCGCGGTGAAAAAAACAATTAACCACAGAGGCACAGAGGCACGGAGTTTCTTCCGGGTTTCTCCGTGCCTCTGTGTCTCTGTGGTGAAGGTCTTATGAGCATCCTCGTCAACAAAAACACCAAGGTCATCTGCCAGGGCTTCACCGGCAAGCAGGGTACGTTCCATTCCGAACAGGCGATCGCCTACGGCACGCGGATGGTCGGCGGCGTCACCCCCGGCAAGGGCGGGCAGACGCACCTCAATCTTCCTGTTTTCAACACCGTGCGCGACGCGGTGCGGCAGACCGGCGCCAACGCGACCATGATCTACGTGCCGGCCGCGTTCGCGGCGGATTCCATCCTCGAAGCCGCCGATGCGGGGGTCGAGGTCATCGTCTGCATCACCGAGGGCATCCCGGTGCTCGACATGCTTCAAGTTAAAACAGCGCTGAACGTGAAGGCTGCGTTGCGCGCCAACGGCACCAGGCTGATCGGCCCCAACTGTCGTCGTGTTCCAAGGGGTTGCCGTTGGCGTCAGGCCCAGCTTTTCCGCGTGCAGCGCCTGGCGCGGGCGACAGGCCTCCTGATCTTGACCGAGTAACATGCGATACCCTGGTCTTCATCGTGCCGTTCGGCGACCACGGCAATGGCCAAGCGCAGCCAGTTTTTGCCGCCAGCCGACCTCCCCGCAGAACTCGACGTCCGGGTCATTGGGGCTGGCGGGATTACGGCTCGGCGGCAGGCGCTGAGCGAGGTATTCGCGCTTGACGGTGCGCGCCTGCAGCTGGCGCACCAGGTCGGTGTGCGCACTCAGGGTCTTGGCGACGACCAGGAGGCCGGAGGCGAAGGTGGGCAGAGGGCGGCGCCTCAGAGACTGCGGCGCCGCGGTGACGTTGAATTCCTCCAGCACCGCGTGCCCTCGTCGGGCACGTCGTTGAGATTATCCAAGGTCATCTGCCAGGGCTTCACCGGCAAGCAGGGTACGTTCCATTCCGAACAGGCGATCGCCTACGGCACGCGGATGGTCGGCGGCGTCACCCCCGGCAAGGGCGGGCAGACGCACCTCAATCTTCCTGTTTTCAACACCGTGCGCGACGCGGTGCGGCAGACCGGCGCCAACGCGACCATGATCTACGTGCCGGCCGCGTTCGCGGCGGATTCCATCCTCGAAGCCGCCGATGCGGGGGTCGAGGTCATCGTCTGCATCACCGAGGGCATCCCGGTGCTCGACATGCTTCAAGTTAAAACAGCGCTGAACGTGAAGGCTGCGTTGCGCGCCAACGGCACCAGGCTGATCGGCCCCAACTGTCCTGGTGTGATCACCTCGGGCGAATGCAAGATCGGCATCATGCCCGGCGTCATCCACCAAAAGGGCAGGATCGGCATCGTCTCGCGCTCCGGCACGCTCACCTACGAAGCGGTGCACCAGACCACGCAACTGGGGCTGGGACAATCGACCTGCGTCGGCATCGGCGGCGACCCGATCAAGGGGCTGGACTTCATCGATTGTCTGGCAATGTTCGAGGCCGACCCGCAGACCGAGGCGGTGATCCTGGTCGGCGAAATCGGCGGCAGCCGCGAGGAGGCAGCGGCCGAATACATCCGCACCAACATGAAGAAACCGGTCGCTGCCTACATCGCCGGGCGCACCGCGCCCAAGGGCAAACGCATGGGCCATGCCGGTGCGATCATCGCCGGCGGCGCCGGTACGGCCGATGCCAAGATCCGCGCACTGGAAGCCGCCGGGGCCGTCGTCGCGCCCAGCCCGGCGGGGCTGGGCGAGGCGGTGCAGGTGGCGCTGGCGGCCCGATGAAACTCGGCATCGCCCAACTCAACCTCACCGTCGGCGACATCGCCGGCAACGCCGCCAGGCTGCTGGGCGCGGCGCGGGAGGCGCACGCCGCCGGCGCGGCCCTGCTGCTCACCCCCGAGATGTCGATCTGCGGCTATCCGGCCGAAGACCTGGTGTTGCGCCACGATTTCACCGCGGCGTGCGCGGCGGCCGTCCAGCAACTGGCCGCCGCTGCGCCGCCCGAACTCGCGCTGATCGTCGGCTACCCCGAACGCAGCGACGACGGCCTGTTCAACGCCGCGGTGCTGCTGCGCGGCGGCCGGATCGAAACGGTGTATCGCAAGCACCACCTGCCGAATCATTCCGTGTTCGACGAGCAGCGCGTGTTCGACCGCGGCGACGCCCCCTGCGTGTTCGCCTGCGGCGGGGTGAAGTTCGGCCTCAACATCTGCGGGGACATCTGGGAGCCGGGGCCGGCGACGCGGGCGATGGAGGCCGGCGCCGACTGGCTGCTGGTGCCCAACGCCTCGCCCTATCATCTCAACAAGGAACGCGAGCGCGTTGCCGTGGCGCGCTCGCGCCAGCTGGAGGCCGGCCTGCCGATCGTTTACGCGAATATGGTGGGCGGGCAGGACGAACTGGTGTTCGACGGCGCGTCGTTTGCGATGAATGCCGACGGCGACGTGGCGGCGCAGTGTCCGGCCTGGCGGGAAGGGGTGTTCTATGTCGAGCTTGCCGGCGGCACCTGCACCGGGCCGCAGCATGCCCTGCCGGGCGAGGAGGCCGCCGTCTACGACGCGCTGGTGCTGGCGGTGCGCGATTATTTCGTCAAGAACGGCTTCAAGGGCGTCCACCTCGGCCTGTCGGGCGGGATCGATTCGGCGCTGACGCTGGCGATCGCGGTAGACGCGCTGGGCGCGGACAAGGTTCACGCGGTGATGATGCCGTCGGATTACACCGCGAGCATCAGCGTCGAGGATTCAAGGGATATGGTCAAACGGCTCGGCGTGCGCTATTCCGAAATCGCCATCAAGCCGATATTCGATGCCTTCGTGGCGCAACTGGCCGGCGAATTTGCCGGTCTGGCTGCCGACACCACCGAAGAAAACCTGCAGGCGCGCACGCGCGGCACGCTCCTGATGGCGCTGTCCAACAAGTTCGGCACGCTGGTGCTGACCACCGGCAACAAGAGCGAAATGGCGGTCGGCTACGCGACCCTGTACGGCGACATGGCGGGCGGCTTTGCGGTGCTGAAGGACGTGGCGAAAACCCGCGTCTACCGGCTGGCGAATTATCGCAATCGTTTGTCCCAGGTCATCCCGCAGCGCATCATCGACCGTCCGCCGTCGGCCGAACTGCGCCCCGATCAGACCGACCAGGACAGCCTGCCGCCCTACGATGTGCTCGACCCGATTCTGGCGGCCTATGTCGAGCGCGACCTGTCGGCGCGCGACATCATCGCGCTGGGGCATGACGCCGCTACGGTGAAAAGAGTCATCCGCATGGTCGACCTCGCCGAATACAAGCGCCGTCAAGCCGCGCCCGGCCCGCGCATCACGCCGCGCAATTTCGGCAAGGACCGCCGCTATCCGATCACCTCGAAATACCGACCCGACCTCGCTTAGCGCCACTTTCTGACATGATGAATATTTACGCTAAACGAGTTTCCCCTCCCCAACCCTCGTCAATCGGGTTGGGCGCGGCCACACCCCCCTCTCCCGCAAGCGGGAGAGGGGGGAGAGGGAGCAAACGTAATGCCCAAAGCGATTAACGGAGACTTGCCATGAAGAAAATCGAAGCCATCATCAAGCCGTTCAAGCTGGACGAAGTGCGCGAAGCGCTGTCCGAAATCGGCGTGACCGGCCTCACCGTCACCGAGGTCAAGGGCTTCGGTCGCCAGAAGGGCCATACGGAGCTCTATCGCGGCGCCGAATACGTGGTGGACTTCCTGCCCAAGGTGAAGCTGGAAGTGGTGATCGCCGACAGCCTGCTGGACCGCGCGATGGAAGCGATCATCAGCGCCGCGCGCACCGGCAAGATCGGCGACGGCAAGATCTTCGTGACGACGGTGGAGCAGGTGGTGCGCATCCGCACCGGGGAATCGGGCGAAGCCGCGATCTAAACCGGCTTCACTTCCGGATACGAATCACCAGAACCGGTACCAGGCCTTGCCTTCGGTGCTGACCCCTCTGGCGTACTTGCTGTTGGGGAAGTTCAGCGTCAGCACCCGTTGCGCGTCGTCGCGCAGGTCGGTGAGTTTCAGCTTGTCGTAGGCCACCACCATGATCGCCAGCGCCTCTTCCAGCGCGGGCGCTTCGGGATAGGTCTTCAGCACTTCCTTGGCGCGGTTGGCGGCAGCCACATACGCTTCGCGCTTGAGGTAATACTTGGCGACGTGGATTTCGTTGCCGGCCAGCGCGTTGACCAGGTATTTCATGCGCGCGGTCGAGTCGGCGGCATACTTGCTGTCGGGGAAGCGGGTGACCAGTTCCTTGAACGCCAGGAACGCATCGCGCGCGGCTCTGGGGTCGCGCTCGCTCATGTCCTGGTCGACCAGGTTGCCCAGCAGGCCGAGATCGTCGTTAAAATTCGCCAGGCCCTTCAGGTAGTAGGCGTAATCGACGTTAGGGTGATTGGGATGCAGCTTGATGAAGCGGTCGCAGGCGGCGATGGCGGAAATCGGCTCGTCGTCCTTGTAGTAGGCGTAGGCGACTTCCAGCTGCGCCTGCTGCGCGTAGCGGCCGAAGGGATAACGCGATTCCAGGGTCTCGAACAGCTTGACCGCGCGTTCGTAGTTGCCGCTATTGAGATTATCCTTGGCTTCGGCATAGAGCTTTTGCGCCGACCAGCCCGCGGTTTCATCCTGGACTTCGGGCAACAGGCCGCAGCCGCCCAGGGTGAGCGCGGCGGCCAGCAGCAGACTGCCCAACACCCGATTGAGGCCAGGCGCCCGATTGAAAGCGTTAAAACCGGATGAACGTTGCTTAAGCATGGGAAAAGACACAGAAAATTTGTCTGACGATTATAAGGGAAATACCGAAGGCGATATCCGCCAGCTGGTGATTCCCGGCGAGCAGGGCGGCCAGCGCCTGGACCAGGCACTGGCCGCCCTGCTGCCCGAATTCTCGCGCAACCGCATCCAGAACTGGATCCGCGCGCGCAAGATCGCGGTGGACGACGCCTGGGGCACCACCAGGATGAAGGTCAGCGGCGGCGAATGGGTGCGGGTCGAGATCGAGCCGGACCCGGACGCCACCCCCGATGCGCCGGAAGCCATCCCGCTCGACGTGGTGTTCGAGGACCCGATGCTGCTGGTGATCGACAAGCCGGTCGGCCTGGTGGTTCACCCCGGCAGCGGCAACCGCCAGGGCACGCTGCTGAACGCCTTGCTGCACCGGGTGCCGCAGGTGGCCGAGCTGCCGCGCGCCGGCATCGTGCACCGGCTCGACAAGGATACCTCCGGCCTCCTGGTCGTCGCCAAGACCCTGAGTGCGCACACCGACCTGGTGCGCCAGCTGCAGGCGCGCACCGTCAAGCGCGAATACCTCGCCCTGGTGTACGGCGAAGTCGACCGGGCCGGCACGATTGATGCGCCGCTGGCGCGCGACCCGCACAACCGCACCAAGCGCACCGTGCACAGCATGGGCAAGGAAGCGGTCACGCATTACGACGTGGTCGAGCGCTTTCCCGGGATTACGCTGTTGCGCTGCAAGCTGGAAACCGGGCGCACCCACCAGATCCGGGTCCACATGCAGCACATCGGCCATCCGCTGGTCGGCGAGTCGGTCTACAGCGCCAGCCGCCGCAGCCACCTCAAGATTCCGTTCCCGCGCCAGGCGCTGCACGCGGAAAAGCTGGGCCTGATCCATCCGCTCACCCAGGAATTCATGCAGTGGGAATGTCCCCTGCCGCCCGACTTCGCCTCGCTGCTGCAAGCATTGCGCGACAACACCGACTGGGTTAAGTGAGCCTGATTCTGCCCGACTGGCCCGCGCCGCCGCGGGTGAAAAGCGGGATGACCACCCGCAGGGGCGGGGTGAGCGGCGGCCCCTGGACCCGTTTCAACCTCGGTGACCATGTCGGCGACGATCCGACCCGCGTTGCGGAAAACCGCGCGCGCCTGCGCCGGCAACTGCCGGCCGAACCGGGCTGGCTCAGGCAGGTGCACAGCGCCCGGGTGGTCGAACTCGGGCGCGAGCCGAATCCCGAAGCCGATGCCGCCTTCACCCGCGAGGCGGGGCAGGTCTGCGCCGTGCTCACCGCCGACTGCCTGCCGGTGCTGTTCTGCGACCGCGCCGGCAGCGTCGTGGCCGCCGCGCACGCCGGCTGGCGCGGGCTGGCGGGCGGCGTGCTGGAGGCCACGGTGGCGGCGATGCAGGTGCCGCCGGGAGACGTGCTCGCCTGGATGGGCGCCGCCATCGGCCCGCAGGCGTTCGAGGTGGGCGACGAGGTGCGCGAGGCGTTCGTCGCGCAGCACGCCGAGGCGGCCGCAGCCTTCGTTCCCCGGCCTGCGCCGGGCAAATGGCTCGCCGACATCTACCGGCTTGCGCGCATCCGCCTCAATCATGTCGGGGTGCAGGCGGTCTACGGTGGAGGGCGCTGCACGTTCGCCGAGGCGGACAGCTTCTATTCCTACCGCCGCGACGGCGTGACGGGGCGCATGGCGTCGCTGATCTGGCTGGCGTAATGCACCATTGATCCGCTACGAATAGGTTTATGGCCGTCACCCCGGCGAAGGCCGGGGTCCAGTCAACCAGAGTGGATTCCGGCCTTTGCCGGAATGACGAAACTTCAAACTTCATCCGGCTGGATCAATAGAAGCCTTCGCGCACGCGCGGGTAGCGCGGAAAACGCGGCACCCCTTTCTTCGTCAGGTGCTGGAAGCGATAGGGATGCGCGTGCCGATGGGCGGCGCCTGCTCGCGTGGCGCGCCTCAGTCCAGCCACTTCTGCATGAACTGCGCGTGACCCATGCCCGGGTCGAGCCGGTAGTCGTCGAACCCCAGCTTTTCGTACAGCGCCCGCGCGGCGCGGTTGCCGGAGAGCACCTCCAGCGTCAGCTTGCAGGCGCCGCGTTCGCGGGCAATCGCTTCGACCTCGGCGAACAGCTGCGCGGCGATGCCGCGCCCGCGATGGCTCGCCGCGACCACCACGTCGTGTACGTTGACCAGCGGCCGGCAGGCAAAGGTGGAAAAGCCCTCGATGGCGTTGACGAGGCCGACCGGGACGTCGCCGTCGAACGCCAGCACGCTGAAGACGAAGGGCCGCGCGGCGAGTTCGTCGACCAGATGGCCGCGGACAAAATCGGACAGCGGCGCGCCGCCGCCTGCCGGGTCGCGCGCGTAGACGTCCAGCAGGTCGACCAGTGCGGCGGCGTGCGACGGGTTGTCATAGCGCGCGCGAATGACCTCGATCATCCCAATAATCCATTAGCACGTCATTCCGGCAAAGGCCGGAATCCAGCGGATTAATAATCTCCCGCGCAAGCGGGACAACATCACCGTCCTGTCGCTTTGCGCGGGCATTTTTCATACTGGATTGCGGCTTCCGCCCGCAACGGGCAGGCCGTGGTTGTAAAGCCGCTAAAGCGGCAACAACCACGCTCCGCCGGAATGACGCAGTTTTATTCAAGGGACAATCCTGGTTCATTGCGTGTCGATCCGCATCGACAGATCCACCGCGCGGATGTGCTTGGTGAGGCTGCCGACGGAAATGCGGTCGACCCCGGTTTCCGCCACCGCGCGCACGGTGTCCAGCGTGATGTTGCCGGAAGCTTCGAGCAGGGCGCGGCCGTGGGTGACCTGCACCGCGTGGCGCATGTCGGCGAAGCTGAAGTTGTCGAGCAGGATGAGCGGCGCGCCGGCACTCAGGGCCTGTTCGAGCTCGTCCATATTTTCCACTTCGATCTGCACGCCGACCTTGCCCTCGGCCAGCTTGAACGCGGCTTCCAGCACCTGCGCGATGCCGCCCGCCGCCGCGATGTGGTTTTCCTTGATCAGGATGCCGTCGTACAGGCCCGTGCGCTGGTTCTGCCCGCCGCCGACCCGCACCGCGTATTTTTCGGCTAGGCGCAGGCCGGGCAGGGTCTTGCGGGTGTCGAGGATGACGGCGTGGGTGCCGCGCACCGCCTCGACATACGACCGCGTCGCGGTGGCCACCCCCGACAGGGTTTGCAGGAAATTCAGCGCCGGGCGCTCTGCGGTCAGCAGCGCGCGCGCATTCCCCTTGATTTCCACCAGCACGCTGCCGGCTTCGGCCTGATCGCCCTCGTTGACCTGCCAGTCGATGGCGCAAGCGAGGTCGAGCGTCCTGAAACAGGCGTCGAACCACGGCCGGCCGGCGATCACGGCGGTTTCGCGGGTGATGACTCGGGCGCGCGCGGTTCGCGTCGCGGGGATGAGCAGGGTGGTGAGATCGCCGCTGCCGACATCCTCGGCCAGCGCGCGCGCAACGTCGATTTCGACGGCGGAAGCAATCAATTCAGACATGGCGGGTTGAAATCGGCCGGAATGCCTCTATTTGGGAGGCATTGAATATACCCCAAGCACGAGGTCACTTATGCGTTTCGACAAGCTCACCACCCAGTTCCAGCAAGCCTTTTCCGATGCGCAAAGCCTGGCCGTCGGCGGCGACCATGCCTACATCGAGCCGCAGCACCTGCTGCTGGCGCTGCTGAATCAGGAAGGCGGCGGCGCGGCGGCGATCCTGTCGCGCGCCGGCGTGCAGGTGCCCGCGCTGAAGGCGGCGCTGACCCAGGCGCTGGCGCGGCTGCCCAAGGTGGAGGGCCAGGGCGGCGAGGTGAGCATCTCGCGCGAACTCAACAACCTCCTGAACCTGACCGACAAGGAAGCGATGAAGCGGG
>JAMCVR010000168.1:12877-20358 GCA_023475455.1 Thermoplasmatota archaeon
GCGCTGAAGAAATACACCCTCGATCTCACCGAGCGTGCGCGCGAAGGCAAGCTCGACCCGGTGATCGGGCGCGACGACGAAATCCGCCGCTCGATCCAGATCCTGCAGCGCCGCACCAAGAACAACCCGGTGCTGATCGGCGAGCCCGGCGTCGGAAAAACAGCAATTGTTGAGGGTTTGGCGCAGCGGATAGTCAATGGCGAAGTGCCGGAAACGCTGAAAGGCAAGAAGGTGCTGGTGCTCGACCTGGCTGCCTTGCTGGCCGGGGCGAAATACCGCGGCGAATTCGAGGAACGCCTGAAGGCGGCGCTGACCCAGGCGCTGGCGCGGCTGCCCAAGGTGGAGGGCCAGGGCGGCGAGGTGAGCATCTCGCGCGAACTCAACAACCTCCTGAACCTGACCGACAAGGAAGCGATGAAGCGGGGCGACGCCTTCATCGCTTCCGAACTGTTCCTGCTGGCGGCGCTCGACGACAAGGGTGAAACCGGGCGCCTGATGAAGCAGCACGGCGCCCAGAAGGCCGCGCTGGAGCAGGCGATCCAGGCCGTGCGCGGCGGCGAAGCCGTACAGTCGCAGGAAGCCGAAGGCCAGCGGGAGGCGCTGAAGAAATACACCCTCGATCTCACCGAGCGTGCGCGCGAAGGCAAGCTCGACCCGGTGATCGGGCGCGACGACGAAATCCGCCGCTCGATCCAGATCCTGCAGCGCCGCACCAAGAACAACCCGGTGCTGATCGGCGAGCCCGGCGTCGGAAAAACAGCAATTGTTGAGGGTTTGGCGCAGCGGATAGTCAATGGCGAAGTGCCGGAAACGCTGAAAGGCAAGAAGGTGCTGGTGCTCGACCTGGCTGCCTTGCTGGCCGGGGCGAAATACCGCGGCGAATTCGAGGAACGCCTGAAGGCGGTGCTGAAGGAACTGGCGATGGATCCCGGGCGCTACATCGTCTTCCTCGACGAACTCCACACCCTGGTCGGCGCCGGCAAGGCCGAAGGCGCGATCGACGCCGGCAACATGCTGAAGCCGGCGCTGGCGCGCGGCGAACTGCACCTCATCGGCGCGACCACGCTCGACGAATACCGCAAGTACATCGAAAAGGACGCCGCGCTGGAGCGCCGCTTCCAGAAGGTGATGGTCGACGAACCGAGCGTCGAATCGACCATCGCCATCCTGCGCGGCCTGCAGGAACGCTACGAACTGCACCACGGCGTCGACATCACCGACCCGGCGATCGTCGCCGCCGCCGAATTGAGCCACCGCTACATAACCGACCGCTTCCTGCCCGACAAGGCCATCGACCTGATCGACGAGGCTGCGGCGCGCATCAAGATGGAAATCGACTCCAAGCCGGAGGTGATGGACAAGCTCGACCGCCGCATCATCCAGTTGAAGATCGAGCGCGAGGCGGTGAAGAGGGAAACCGACGAGGCCTCGAAAAAACGCCTGGCGCTGCTGGAAGACGAGATCGAAAAACTCAGCCGCGAATACGCCGACCTGGAGGAAATCTGGAAGTCCGAAAAAGCCCAGGTGCAGGGCAGCGCCCACATCAAGGAAGAAATCGACCGCCTGCGCGGCGAAATGGTCGAGCTGCAACGCCAGGGCAAGCTGGACAAGGTCGCCGAGATCCAGTACGGCAAGCTGCCGCAGCTGGAAGCGCAACTGAAGCACGCCGAAGCCACGGGCGAAAAACCCGCGTTCAAGCTCCTGCGCACCGAAGTCGGCGCCGAGGAAATCGCCGAGGTCGTCTCGCGGGCGACCGGCATCCCTGTCTCCAAGATGTTGCAGGGCGAGCGCGACAAGCTGCTGCACATGGAAGAGAAACTGCACAGCCGCGTGGTGGGGCAGGACGAAGCCGTGCGCGTCGTCTCCGATGCCATCCGCCGTTCGCGCGCCGGCTTGAGCGATCCCAACCGGCCGCTCGGCTCCTTCCTGTTTTTAGGTCCCACCGGCGTCGGCAAGACCGAGCTGTGCAAGACGCTCGCCGAATACCTGTTCGATTCCGCCGACCACATGATCCGCATCGACATGAGCGAATTCATGGAGAAGCACTCGGTCGCCCGCCTCATCGGCGCGCCGCCCGGCTATGTCGGCTATGAGGAAGGCGGCTATCTGACCGAAGCGGTGCGTCGCAAACCCTACTCCGTCATCCTGATGGACGAGGTCGAAAAGGCGCACCCGGACGTCTTCAACGTGCTGCTGCAGGTGCTGGACGACGGCCGCCTCACCGACGGCCAGGGCCGCACCGTCGACTTCCGCAACACCGTGATCGTGATGACCTCCAACCTCGGCAGCCAGATGATCCAGCAGATGGCGGGCGACGATTACCAGGTGGTGAAGCTCGCCGTGCTGGGCGAAGTCAAGTCCTACTTCCGCCCCGAGTTCATCAACCGCATCGACGAAGTCGTCGTGTTCCACGCGCTGTCCGAATCGCACATCGCCAGCATCGCGCGGATTCAATTGAAGGCGCTGGAAGCCCGCCTGGCGCAGATGGAGATGAAGCTCGAGGTCACCGACGCCGCGCTGGCCGAAATCGCCAAGGCCGGCTTCGACCCGGTCTACGGCGCGCGGCCGCTCAAGCGCGCGATCCAGAGCGAATTCGAAAACCCGCTGGCGAAGGAAATCCTGTCCGGACGCTTCGCACCCAAGGACACCATCCGGATCGATGCGCAGAACGGGGTGTTCAGTTTCGAGAAGGCCGCATCACAAACGGCTTGATCGGGCTGCTCAGGGTGAGCGGGAGGGCGGAATCCCGCCCTCTTTTTTTTGGTGCGCCCGGCAGGGCGTACCGAAAAAAACCGGCCCACGGGGGCCGGCTTGCGGTTTGCGTCAACCGCAGTTACTTGTCGAGCCGGGAGAGCAGCAGCACTTCGCGAATCCCAGGTTCGCGCTGCCGGTGGACCAGGTGCGGCATGGGCCGGGCACCCTTGATTGCCTTCCACAGGATGTCGTTGTATTCGCGCATATCCGCCGCATCCACTTCCGCCAGATCGAGCTTCATGGAACGCTCGGCGAGCTGGCGCTTCTCCCCTTGCAGCGCCGCCAGGGCGGGATTCATCTCGTAGAGATTCTGGGTGGGCACGACATGCTCGTAAGGCGTGAAATCCGGCCTGACCGTAAAACTGTTCTCCATGGTGACGGCTGCCGCATCGAACTGGCTCATGGGCTTGAGGCCCAGCAGCACCCCGGCCGTGCGAATCATGGACACGGTGCTGTAATGGGTGTTATCCACGGCCTTGCGCTTGACGTAGGGACCGATAAGCAGGGCCGGGGTGCGATGGGTGTCAACATGGTCAAAACCGTCCTGGGTATCGTCCTCGATGACCATGATCAAGGTATTGGGCCAGAAGCGTGAATGGGAGATGGCATCGACGATGCGCCCGAGGGCCAGGTCGTTGTCCGCCATCATGGCCTGGGGTGTGGGATAGCCGGGACGCGTGCCTGCCAGGTGGTCGTTGGGCAGGCTGATGATGGACAGGTTGGGGAAGTCGCCGGTCCGCTTGTAGGCTTCGAACTCCTTGAGCCAGACATCGGCGCGCGCCTTGTCCATGTGCTTGAGGTCGTAGGTGCGGTACATGGGCGAGAAATGATCCGCCAGGGCGGGCATGCGGGTGGTGGCCGGCGCGTAGCTGCCGTCCGCGTTTTTCTTGCCGTTGATCACGTATTCGCCGTAGGAGCGGTAGCTGATGCCGGCCTCCTTGGCAGCGTCCCACAGATAGCCGCCGGGCACGTTGGTGATGGCGATCAAGGCCCGGTTGATCAGGGTGCCACGGCCGGAGTAGTCGCTCGGCCAGACCTTCATGGTGTAGTCCGTGGCATTGCCGCCCATGGACCACTCATGGCCGTCCTTGCTGATCTCCGCGTCGCAATAGGTATTGTCCAGCAGCACGTATTCGCTGGCCAGGCGGCGGTGGTTGGGCGCGCTGTGGTCGTCGAACATGAGCAGGCCGGGGTCGCCGTTGCCGCCCGGCAGGTCGCCGAACACCTGGTCGTAGGTGCGGTTTTCCTTGAGGATGTAAACCACGTGCTTGATGGGCAGCTGCTTCAGGAGGCTGGCGTGGGCATGACCCTCGCCCTTCTCGCCACCGGCCACTGCGGCCTTGCCCCGGGCCACCCTGTTGTTCTCGCCGACCTGGCGGGTGTAGCGCTTGAGCGTGCCCTCGTCGGGCACGTCGATCACCGACAGGGAGCCGATCATCTGGTCGCCGATGTAGGTCTGGGGATAGGCGTTCTGGCCCAGCCCCACGTCCTTGGAGTTCGCCACATAGAGTTTGTCGCCGGCCGGACTGATGCTGAGCGCCGTGGGGTACCAGCCGGTGGGGATGCGGCCTTGCACCTCGTAGCGCTTCTCGTCTTCCAATTTGCGGGCGTGTTTGTGAGGTTCCTTTTCGTGGCCTTCCAGTTCGACCACCACCACGGCGTTCTCGCCTGCGTTCAGCACGTAGAGGGTCTCGCCGTCCGGGGAAACGACCAGGCCGTTGGGCGTGCTGCCAGAGGGGGCATTCCTGTAGGGCCGCACGTCGATGTCGAACAGCGTGGCGTCCGTGGCGGTATCGATTACGGAGACACTGTCGCTGTTGGCGTTGGCCACGTACAGCCGGTCGCCGGTAGGGCTGAAGACCATGGCGTTGGGGTGCTGGCCAACCGGGATGTTCTTGACGACAGTGGCAGCATCCGGGTTGTTCACGTCCACCACGGCAATGGTGCCCTCCTTCCAGTTCGACACATACAGCTTCCTGCCGTCGGCGCTGGGTAGCACACCGTAGGGGAACATGCTGGCGTTGTAAGGGTCGGCGCTGGCGCCCATGGGGATGCGGTGGGTGACCGTGCCGGCGACCGGGTCGATCACCGCCACGTCGCCGCCCTGGTGGTTGGCCACGAACAGCCGGTTCTCGTCGGCGGACAGGGCCAAGCCGGTGACGAAGCCGCCCTTGCGGCGCGGATCGACCTGGATCTGGCCGGTCTCGACCATGCCAGAAGCCGTCACTTCATAAACGCGCACCATGTTGGTGTGGCCGCCCGAAGCATAGATGCGCTTGCCGTCCTTGCTGGCGGCCAGGCCGATGAACAGGCCCTCCGGCGAATCGTAGGGAATGCTGTCGCGGATGGCGAGGTTTTCGCGATCGACACGCATCAGGGAGTGCTGGCCGTAGCCGTTGTTGCTGATCAGCAGGTCCTTGCCGTCCGGGCTGAGGATCATGCCCAGAGGCACGTGGCCGACGCGGATCTTTTCCCCGGCGGGAGTGATCTGCCAGTTGTCGGGCGTGATGCCGGTCCGGCCGTCGGCGCTGGGGCCGGCGGGGCGGGTCAGCAGGTACGGGCTGGCCGCCTGGGCGACCGTGCCGGCGACCGGGTCGATCACCGCCACGTCGCCGCCCTGGTGGTTGGCCACGAACAGCCGGTTCTCGTCGGCGGACAGGGCCAAGCCGGTGACGAAGCCGCCCTTGCGGCGCGGATCGACCTGGATCTGGCCGGTCTCGACCATGCCAGAAGCCGTCACTTCATAAACGCGCACCATGTTGGTGTGGCCGCCCGAAGCATAGATGCGCTTGCCGTCCTTGCTGGCGGCCAGGCCGATGAACAGGCCCTCCGGCGAATCGTAGGGAATGCTGTCGCGGATGGCGAGGTTTTCGCGATCGACACGCATCAGGGAGTGCTGGCCGTAGCCGTTGTTGCTGATCAGCAGGTCCTTGCCGTCCGGGCTGAGGATCATGCCCAGAGGCACGTGGCCGACGCGGATCTTTTCCCCGGCGGGAGTGATCTGCCAGTTGTCGGGCGTGATGCCGGTCCGGCCGTCGGCGCTGGGGCCGGCGGGGCGGGTCAGCAGGTACGGGCTGGCCGCCTGGGCGACCGTGCCGCTGACAAGCAGGCCTGATACGATAGCGGCAAGAAATTTGATTCTGGGTACCATGATGTTCTCCATTTCAGTTGCAGGTTTGCGGATCACCGGAGGGCAAGCCGCCAGGTCACCGCGAGGTTGAGGCCTGGCGCGTAAACGCCGGAGCCGTGGGGCTTGTATTTGGCGTCGAGGATGTTCTCCAGGCTCACCACAAGGTCCTGCCCCCGCGCAGGCTCGAATCCGGCCTTGAGGTTGAGGGTGCCGTAGCCCGGTGTGCCGCCGGCGGGGATGCGGGGGTCCGAGAGGTCGCCGGAGGACAGGCGGTCCTGGCGATCGGCGAACAGGCCGTAGACCTCGTACCAGGAGCGCTCGTCCGGGGCGTAGCGCAGGCGCAGGCTGCCGTTCAACGGGGGAATGCGGCGCAGAGGCTGTTGGGTGTCCAGGTCCTCGCCCCACGTGTAGCTCAGGTTGCCGGCCGACGACCAGCGCCCGGAGAAGGCGTGCTTCAGCCCGAATTCCGCTCCTTTGATCAGGGCGCGCTGGATGTTCTGCCGCTGCTGCACACCGGGTGCCACGGTGACACGATCGATGAGGTCGTCGTAAGTGGCATGGAAGAGGTAGAAGTCGCCGGAGGTGCGCGGGGAGTAGCATTTGACCCCGATCTCCTTGTTCAGCGAATGCTCCGGCACGAGCCGGGTGTTGGGAATCTCGGAGACGAAGTCCACCCGGCCGAAGAAATCCTCCATGCTGGGCGCCCGGTAGCCCTGCGCGACACCGCCCACCAGGTTCCAGCGGGGGGCGAGCCGATAGAGCGCATTGATGCTCCCGGTCGCCTCGCCGTCGGAGAGGTTCAATTGATTGATGCCGATGGCGCCTTCCGCCTTGAAGTGGGCGTAGCGCACGCCCAGGATGGTCTCGAACCGGTCGGTAAAACGCACTTCGTCCTGCAGGTAGACGCCCCAGCTTTCGTACCTGGCGCCGTCGGGCGTGCCGGGCGTCATGGCCGTCGCTGTACCGGTGGTCAGATCGGTAAGCGTCATGCGGGTGTCGAACAGGTCGCGGTAGTAGTCGAAACCGTAGGTAAGCTGCTGGGAGCGTCCGAGCTTGCTGCTGAACTGGCTCGTGGCGCCCACTGTCTTCACGTCGGTGGTTTCACGCGTCTCCAGGGTGGGAGTGGATGCCTTGACGATCTCCTCGCCTTCCCGCTGACGGTTGAATGAGACATTGAGCTTGACGTCGGAGACCAGTGCGGCCTCATCATGCCGGCCCCGGTATTCCAGGTAGCTCAGCGAGCGCAGCTGGGGCTCGTAGTTGAACTTGAGCTTGTCCCCCAGGGTCACCTCGCTGGTCTTCGGCACATCGAATTGTCGGGTGGTCTGGTGGGCGAAGATCAGTTCCCCGCCCCCGGCTGGCCGATAGTTCAGCTTCAGGTCGCCGTCCAGCTCGTCGTAGGCGGTGGGCCTCTGTTCGCCGACGTCGCCGCCTCCCTCCAGGCTGTTGAAGCGCTTGCCGCTGATCCCGCCGGAGAAGGCGTGCTTCAGCCCGAATTCCGCTCCTTTGATCAGGGCGCGCTGGATGTTCTGCCGCTGCTGCACACCGGGTGCCACGGTGACACGATCGATGAGGTCGTCGTAAGTGGCATGGAAGA
>JAMCVR010000212.1:0-8255 GCA_023475455.1 Thermoplasmatota archaeon
ACCACCACGACGCGCTCGCGCGTGCCGACGGACGCGCCGCCGACCACCTGCACCAGGCTGGACGAGCCGCCGCGGGTGACGCCGAAGCGTTTCGCGACCCAGGCGGTGGCGGCGATCAGCAGCAGCACGGCCACCAGGCCGATGAACACCTGCAGCAGGCTGCCGGCGGCGGAGACGGCAGGGGCAGACGCGGCATCGGGCGCATCGGCCGCGAAAGCTGCTGCCGGCAGGCTCAGCAAAGTCCAAGCGGCAAGAAGGAAAGGTTTCATCCTAAATCCCTCACCACAGAGACACAGAGGCACAGAGACAGACAAGAAATCAATAGCTTATCCGCACTTGCCCGCTCGCCCGATAGGTGACGGGGCATCGCGATACAAGTCTTTGTTTTTTCCTCTGTGTCTCTGTGCCTCTGTGGTTCAAATGCGGTTTTCAGGTTCATTTGTTGAGTTTCCGGATCCGCTCGGCGGGGGTGATGATGTCGGTCAGGCGCACGCCGAACTTGTCGTTCACCACCACCACTTCGCCCTGGGCGATGAGGCAGCCGTTGACCAGCACGTCCATCGGCTCGCCCGCCAGGCCATCGAGCTCGACCACCGATCCCTGCGCCAGTTGCAGCAGGTTCTTGATCGAAATCTTGGTGCGCCCCAGTTCCACCGTCATCAGCACCGGGATGTCGAGGATGAAATCGATATCCTTGGCCAGGCCGCCGGATGCCGCGGTTCCGGACAGTTCCTGGAATTGAGCAGGGCTCGCCGTGACGGCAGGGGTCGCCTGTTCGGCCATGGCGGCCGCCCAGTCGTCTTCGGCGATGGTTTGGGTGCTGTCTTCAGACATGTTGGTCTCCTGTTTGCGTGTCGCTCGTGCTGGTTGACAGCAGTTTCTCGACGCGCAGGGTGTATTGGCCGTTGAATTTTCCGTAGGCGCATTCCATCACCGGAACGCCGTCC
Organism: Thermoplasmatota archaeon; assembly: GCA_023475455.1. The sequence goes on from JAMCVR010000212.1 coordinate 948, forward strand.
ACCTTGGCCTCGATGGTTTTCGGGATGTCGAGCGGAATGATGTCGCCCACCTTCATGTCGACGATGTCGCGCAGGCTGATCGCGGCCGTGCCCAGATCGGCGACGATCTCGACTTCAGCCAGCTGGATCTGCTGCCGCATCATGCGGATCCAGCGCTTGTCGACTTCCAGGTTTTCCGCCTGCAGGCTGCTGGTCAGCAGATCCTTGATCGGCTCGATCATCGAATAGGGCATGCAGAAATGCATTTCGCCGCTGATCTGGCCGAGCTCGATGGCGAAGGTGACCGCGACCACCACTTCGTTGGGGGTGGCGATGTTGGCGAACTGGGTGTTCATTTCCGAGCGGATGAACTCGAATTCGATCGGATAGACCGGTTCCCAGGATTTCGAGTAGGCCTCGAACACGATGTTGAGGACGCGCTGGATGATGCGGTGTTCGGTCTGGGTGAAGTCGCGCCCTTCGACGCGCGTATGGAAGCGCCCGTCGCCGCCGAACAGGTTGTCGACCATGAGGAAGACCAGGTCGGGGTTGAAGATCATCAGCGCGGTGCCGCGCAGCGGCTTGAACTGCACCAGGTTCAGGTTGGTGGGCACCACCAGGTTGCGGATGAACTCGCTGTATTTCGACACCCGCACCGGGCCGACCGAGATTTCCACCCCGCGCCGCAGGAAGTTGTAGAGACCGATCCGCAGCAGACGCGCAAAACGCTCGTTGATGATCTCGAGCGTCGGCATGCGGCCGCGCACGATACGTTCCTGCGTGGCCAGGTTGTAGGAACGTACTTCCGAGGGGTCGTTCGATTCGGCCGGCGCCTCGTCGACTTCGCCGGTCACGCCCTTCAGCAGCGCGTCGACTTCATCCTGCGAGAGAAAATTGTCGGCCATAAACGTTTACTGGATCACGAATGAGGTGAACAGGACGTCGTCGACCTGCTGGGGTTGACCCTGGGGATAAAACGGCTGCCTGATCTGCTCCCGGATTTCCTGCGCGAGTTTTTCCTTGTCCTCCGCGGTGGCCAGCTCCTCGGCATGCTTGCTGGAAAGGAGCGTCAGAAGGCGGCTGCGGACGCGCGGCATGTGCAGCTTGATGGCGTCCACCTGGACCGGGTCGGCCACCTGCAGCGTGATGTCGATCTGCAGATACTGCTCGCCGTCCTGAAGATTGACGGTGAAGGTTTCGAACGGCAGGAAAACCGGCGCCTTCGCCGGTTCGGCCTTCGCTTCCTTGTGGGCGTCGCCGCCCCGGGTGAAATACCAGGCGGCCGCGCCGCCGCCCAGCAGGACCACGAGCGTGCCGAGGATGACGAACAGTTTTTTCTTCGACTTCCCGGCGGGAGCGGCTTCCGCAGCCTCGTCAATTTCGACAGGTTCGGCAGGTTTGGCCATCGATGCGGTTCCTCTACAGGGAAAGTGTTGTGCGGATGCTCGTCATTATTGAAAGAAACACGCGCCTTCGATGCCGCAAACAGAGGGGGAAAAGGGACGCATCTCTTGCAAAGCAGGGGGACGGACCGCGTCAGGCGAAGGTGTCGATCAGGCCCCGTCCGGATCGCTGGACAGGCGCATGAACGGTCTGCGGACCGGCCGCGACAGCCTCGTCAGCGCCGGGGAACGGCGTTGCGGCCCGCTGCGCCTGGCGGCCCGACGCGTCGTTCTGCTGCGGCGTATCCGCGCTCACCGTCGCCTGCCCCAGCTGGATGCCCGCCTCGTTCATCATTTCCCGCAGCCTGGGGAAGGCGGCTTCCAGCGCCTGGCGGACTTCGGGCTGGGCCGAGAAAAAACTGGCCGTGGCCTGCTCGTTCGACACGTTCAACACGACCTGCAGCGGGCCCAGATGGGGCGGATTGAGCGTGAGCGTGGCCGATTGCTGGGTGTTTGACGCCATCCACACGATTTTTTCGCCCAGCGCCTGGCCCCAGGCTGTGGTGCCCAGGATGGGCGTCAGTCGGGGCGGCGCAATCTCGCCCGGCGTGGACAGGGTGTCGAGCGGCGCATGCGTGGCCGGGCGCATGGCGGGATTGCTCATGAGATCCGACAGAAACTCCCCGGTTTTCTGCACCTCGGCCTGCCGCGCGGTTGCCAGCTGGCTCGTGAACGCGGCGGCTGTCGAGGTCGGCTGTATGGCGGACTCGCCGGACAGGGCCGGGTCGATTTTCTGGCGGCCGCGGCCGCTGTCGGCGAATGGCCCGGCTTGCGCCGCCAGCGGTGCGCGGCCTTTGGGGGCACTCTGGAAGGGCAGCGTGGTGGCGGCCAAGGTGGACGCGGGGGCTCCTTCTGCGGCGACACGGTCTGTTCCGGCCGCTTCCGGCTTCAGCTGACCCGTGGGGATCACCAGTCCCTGCAGGGCCTCGGGCACCGGGGCGGCATCCTTCGCCTGGGCCGCACCCTGCGGATCGCGTGCGGATTCGCCGCTCTCCGTGGCGCGCGCGGTGGAGGCCGCGCCGGCTTCTGCCGTGCCGCCGGTCTGGTTTTCGGTGTCCTGTCCGGCTTCGGTTCCGGTTTCGGTGTCCTGTCTGGTTTCGTCGCTTTTGCGGCTCTGCGCGATTTCATTCGACAGCACCTGGCTGAACGGGACCTCCGGCGCGGTGGAATCCGCCTGCTTGCCGGCCTGGGGCGGGGCCTGAACGGCATTGCCCGGATTGAGATTCACGGGAATTGCGTTCACGCTAAATTCCTCACCGCAGGGATATGTCCCTGCGGGACATGTCTCTGTGGTTCAAATGCGGTTTTCAGGTTCATGGTGGTGTGTCCTGTCTGGTTTCAGGAAGGGGTGCGTTTGTAGAGCGCGCGCCGGGCGGCGTGTTCGTCGTTCTGCTTCTGGTCCAGCCACAGCTCGCGGCGCGCGGTTTCCTTGCCGGCGCGGTCGGCCAGCGTGACGAAGGACATTTTCTTCTGCTCGCAGGCCTGCCAGGCGGCGCGCGCCTGGGCAATCCGCCGCTTGACGTCGGCGACGACTTTCTGCTGGCCGGCGATGGCGTGCTCGAGCTTGTGCATGAAGACCTGGAAGTTGTTGAAGTGCGTGGTGCTGATGCCGCTGGTCAGACTGGTCTGGCAGCGCGCGGCATAGTCGTCGCGATACTGCATCAGCAGTTCGAGCTTCTGTTCCGCCTCCTCGCCGGCGCGCAACGCGGCGCCCAACAGCTTGGCAGCCTCGTCGGTTTCCTTGTTCGCGAGCTCGATCAGGGTATGAAGTGCGGAGGGGGTCGCCATTGAGTGTGTCTATCGTCCGGTGATGATTAATTGAACAGGGCTTCGAGCTCGGTCAGGCTTTCACGGGCATTCGAGCGTTCGGAAATGTTCTGCTGGAGAAAGGCCTCGAAGGCGGTCTGCAGGCGGATGGCTTCGTCCAGCAGCGGGTCGGTGCCGGCGGCATAGGCGCCGACGTTGATGAGGTCGCGGCTGCGCTCGTAGCGCGAATAGAGCTTCTTCAGGCGCCGCGCGAGCTGCTGGTGTTCCGGCGTGGTGATGTTCTGCATCACGCGGCTGATCGACTGTTCGATGTTGATGGCGGGGTAGTGCCCGCTCTCGGCCAGCGCGCGATCCAGCACGATGTGGCCGTCGAGAATGGCGCGCGCGGCATCGGCAATCGGGTCCTGCTGGTCGTCGCCCTCGGTGAGCACGGTGTAGAAGGCGGTGATCGAGCCGCCGCCCGGCTTGCCGTTGCCGGTGCGCTCGACCAGCGCCGGCAGCTTGGCGAACACCGAAGGCGGATAGCCCTTGGTGGCCGGCGGCTCGCCGATCGCCAGCGCGATTTCGCGCTGCGCCATCGCATAGCGGGTGAGCGAATCCATGATCAGCAGCGCGTTTTTGCCCTGGTCGCGAAAATGCTCGGCGATCGAGGTGGCATACGCCGCGCCCTGCATCCGCATCAGCGGCGGCGTGTCGGCCGGCGCCGCCACCACGACGGCGCGCTCGAGCTTGTGCATGAAGACCTGGAAGTTGTTGAAGTGCGTGGTGCTGATGCCGCTGGTCAGACTGGTCTGGCAGCGCGCGGCATAGTCGTCGCGATACTGCATCAGCAGTTCGAGCTTCTGTTCCGCCTCCTCGCCGGCGCGCAACGCGGCGCCCAACAGCTTGGCAGCCTCGTCGGTTTCCTTGTTCGCGAGCTCGATCAGGGTATGAAGTGCGGAGGGGGTCGCCATTGAGTGTGTCTATCGTCCGGTGATGATTAATTGAACAGGGCTTCGAGCTCGGTCAGGCTTTCACGGGCATTCGAGCGTTCGGAAATGTTCTGCTGGAGAAAGGCCTCGAAGGCGGTCTGCAGGCGGATGGCTTCGTCCAGCAGCGGGTCGGTGCCGGCGGCATAGGCGCCGACGTTGATGAGGTCGCGGCTGCGCTCGTAGCGCGAATAGAGCTTCTTCAGGCGCCGCGCGAGCTGCTGGTGTTCCGGCGTGGTGATGTTCTGCATCACGCGGCTGATCGACTGTTCGATGTTGATGGCGGGGTAGTGCCCGCTCTCGGCCAGCGCGCGATCCAGCACGATGTGGCCGTCGAGAATGGCGCGCGCGGCATCGGCAATCGGGTCCTGCTGGTCGTCGCCCTCGGTGAGCACGGTGTAGAAGGCGGTGATCGAGCCGCCGCCCGGCTTGCCGTTGCCGGTGCGCTCGACCAGCGCCGGCAGCTTGGCGAACACCGAAGGCGGATAGCCCTTGGTGGCCGGCGGCTCGCCGATCGCCAGCGCGATTTCGCGCTGCGCCATCGCATAGCGGGTGAGCGAATCCATGATCAGCAGCGCGTTTTTGCCCTGGTCGCGAAAATGCTCGGCGATCGAGGTGGCATACGCCGCGCCCTGCATCCGCATCAGCGGCGGCGTGTCGGCCGGCGCCGCCACCACGACGGCGCGCGCCAGGCCTTCCGCGCCGAGAATCTGCTCGATGAATTCCTTGACTTCGCGGCCGCGTTCGCCGATCAGGCCGACCACGATCACGTCCGCGCTGGTGTAGCGCGCCATCATCCCCAGGAGCACGCTCTTGCCGACGCCGGAACCGGCGAACAGGCCCATGCGCTGGCCGCGCCCCACCGTCAGCATGCTGTTGATGGCGCGCACGCCGACGTCGAGGATGTCGGTGATCGGGGCGCGCGACAGCGGGTTGGCGGCGCGGGTGTTGAGCGGCGCGGTGGCGCCGGTCTGTACCGGGCCGAGGCCGTCGAGCGGGCGGCCGCTGCTGTCGAGCACCCGGCCCAGCAGGGCGTCGCCGACCGGCAGGTGGCGCGTGCGGTCGCTCGGGCGGCGGCGCGGATGGTTCACCTGGCCCAGGCCGGGCAGGGTGGGAATCACTTCCACCGGAAACACGCGGGCGCCGGGTACGATGCCCTCGACGTCGCTTTGCGGCATGAGATAGAGATGCTCGCCGGCGAAACCCACCACTTCGGCTTCCAGCTGCGAGCCGTTCGGCAGCGGCACGGTGCAGGCGCTGCCGACCGGCAGTTTCAGCCCGACCGCTTCCATCACCAGCCCGGCCACACGGGTGACGCGCCCCGACACCTGCATCGGCTCGGCGATGGCAAGCAGTTCGCTGCAATCCTGCAGGTAGGCTTTCCAGCGGGCGCTGTGCGGCTGGGTATTCATCAGTCTGCGAGCCAGTCCGATTGCTTGCTCAGCGCGGCGGTCAGGCGTTGCCAGCGGGTGGTCAGGGAGGCGTCGATCTGGTTGCTGGCGGTTTCCACGCGGCAGCTGCCATGTTCAATCTGCGCGTCGTCGGCCAGCTGCCAGCCCATTTTCGTCAGTTCGTCGCCGATCCGGTCCCTGACCAGAACGGCATCGTCCGGATTCAGGAACAGCAGGGCGGGCTGGTGCAGCGCCGGCAGGTAGCGCACCGCTTCCCTGACGATGGGGATGACCAGTTCGGGGCGGATCGCCAGCGCCGATTTCAACAGCGCGCGGGCAAGGTCGATCGACAGATCGAGGACCTGCTGCGAGATGGTTTCATCGGCCTTGCCGACTTCCGTCGAGAAGGTGTCGGCCAGGCTGCGCAATCTGGCGGCTTCGCGGGCCGCTTCCTCGCGTCCGGCGGCGAGCCCCTCGGCATGACCGGCGTGATAGCCCTCCTGCCTTGCCTGCTCCTGGATTGCGGTGATCTGCTCGATCGTCGGCAGGACGACGGCGGTGCGACCGGCATTTTTCGCCGGATGCGGCTCCGCGTCGAAGCTGGTCATCTCCCATGGCTGGAAGGCCGTCTGCTCCAGGCTGGAAATGACGTTAGACATACTGTTCCTCGCCCTTCGCTCCCAGCGAGATCTGGCCTTCGTCGGCCAGACGGCGGACGATCATCAGGATTTCCTTCTGCTGTGCCTCGACCTCGGACAGCCGTACCGGGCCCTTGGATTCCAGATCTTCCCGCATCATTTCGGCGGCGCGCTGCGACATGTTCTTGAAGATTTTCTCGCGCATGTCTTCCGAGGCGCCCTTGAGCGCAATGATGAGCGAATCGGACTGCACTTCGCGCAGCAGCAGCTGGATGCCGCGGTCCTCGATGTCCATGATGTTCTCGAACACGAACATCTCGTCCATGATCTTCTGCGCCATCTCGGGATCGTAGCTTTTCAGGTATTCCATGGCGGACGACTCGTTGTCGCCGCCCATGAAATTGAGGATGTCGGCCGCCGCGCGGGTGCCGCCCATCGGCTGCTTTTTCAGCACGTCGCTGCCGGACAGCAGCTTGGTCAGCACGTCGTTCAGCTCGCGCAGCGCGGCCGGCTGCACGCCGGAGAGCGTGGCGATGCGCAGCAGCACGTCGTTGCGCAGGCGTTCGGTGAAGCAGTTCAGGACTTCGCAGGCCTGGTCGCGTTCCAGATGCACCAGGATGGTTGCGATGGTCTGCGGATGCTCGTTGTGGATCAGGTCGGCCACCGATTCGGCGTCCATCCATTTCAGGCTTTCGATGCCGCTGGCATCGCCGCCGCCGCCGAGAATCCGGTTCAGCAGCGACGAGGCCTTGTCGTCGCCCAGCGCACGGGTGAGAACCGTGCGGATATAGTCGTTGGAATCCAGGCCCAGCGAGGAATTCAGGTCCGCCACGTTGTTGAAGTCCTCCAGCACGTTCTCCACCTCCTCCTGGGGGATGGCCTTCATGCTGGTCATCGCTTCGCCCAGCTTCTGCACCTCGCGCGGGCCCAGATATTTCATCACTTCCGATGCGCCGTGCTCGCCCAGCGCCAGCATCAGGATCGCGCCCTTGGTGACGCCGTTGCCGTCACTCATTGTTGCCCACCCAGGTTTTCACGATGTTGGCGACGACGCGCGGATCTTCGCTGGCCAGTTTTTGTGCGCGCGTCAGGTTCTCCTCGTAGTTGCGCTGGCCGGGGAGGG
>JAMCVR010000212.1:8605-20309 GCA_023475455.1 Thermoplasmatota archaeon
CCGGTGGTTTTCCTGTAGTTGACGACCACCGCGACCGACAGCCGCTTGAGGCCGCCGCTGCCCTGCTGGACGTACTGGATGGTCTTGTCGACTTCGTAGTTGACGGTCGCATCCTTGCGCGTGTTGGTGGCCGCCGCCGCGCCGGCCGGCGCGGCGGCGTTCTGGGCCGGCGCGGCGAGCGGCGCCGCATTGATGGGAGCGGTGGCCGGTGCCGGCGGCTGGTTGGTGAGCGCGCCCGGCACGCCGCCCGGGTTGGCGGCGCCGTTCAGCGATTCGCTGGTCTGCTGGCTGCGGACGACCATGGCATCGGGCGTCTGGTTCGGTTTGTAGGATTCCACCGCCTGTTCGCTGCGCGAAAAATCGACGTCGGCGGTCGCCTCGGCACGCACGTTGCCGGGACCGACGATCGGGGTGATGATCGATTCGATCCGCTTGACGACGCTCTGCTGCAGCTCCTGCACGTACTTGATCTGGCTGGGGTCCATGCCGTTGACGCTGGCCGCCTTGCCGGTGTCGGACAGCAGGTTGCCGTTCTGGTCGACCACGGTCACGTTCTTGATCGGCAGTTCGGGCACGCTGCTGGCGACCAGGTGCACGATGGCGCTGATCTGCTGCGGATCGAGCGTGCGGCCGGGGTGCAGGTTGAGCAGAACCGAGGCGGTGGGGGCTTTCTGCTCGGACACGAACACCGAATCCTTGGGCATGGCGAGGTGGACGCGCGCGGCCTGCACCGCGGAGACCGATTCGATCGAGCGCGCCAGCTCGCCTTCCATGGCTCGCTGAAAGTTGACCCGCTCGATGAACTGGGATGAGCCGAGTTTCTGGTTTTCCATCAGTTCGAAGCCGACGTTGCCGCCCTTGGGAAGGCCCTGCGAGGCCAGTTTCAGGCGCGCGTCGTGAACGCGGTCGGCGGGCACCAGCACGGCGCCGCCGCCCTCGGCGTATCGGTAGGGGATGTTCATTTTTTCCAGCTCGGCGACGATGGCGCCGCCGTCGCGGTCGCTGAAATTCGAGAACAGCACGCGGTAGTCGGGCTGCTGGCCCCACATCCAGACCGCCCCCATGACCGCAACGGCTGCGGCCACGCCCAGCGCCAGCATGATTTTTCGCCCGCCCGCCGTCCGCGTGAAATCCATGACGTTGGCCGGAACCACCCCCTCACCTTCTACCGCCATATTCTTGCCCTCATCGTGTTGGCGCCATGGGCCGCCCGGTTTCCAGTCGCCGCATTCATACGGGTTGTCCCATGGGAATGTTTCGAGCTATGTGACCGAATTATCGGCAGCGCCATGGTTTTCAATCGGGGGAATAGAAGCCGGTTTTCCGCGCTTATCGTGCTTATGGCTGGCCGCCGGACTGATAAGGTGGGCACGTGGAAAACCGCCTGAACGAGCAGAGGAGGGCACGATGAGCGCAGGCATGATCGATACCGGCAGGATCGAAGCGATGGTGGCGCAGCTGAAGGCGGCCGCGGCTCGCACGACGCCCGCGGCCGGGAACCCCTTGCAAACCAGTGCGGCGGGCACGGTCGATTTCTCGTCGGCGCTGAAATCCTCGCTCGACCAGGTCAATCAGGCCCAACTGCGGTCGCAGCAGCTCGCCCGCCGGTTCGAGATGGGCGACCCCACCGTCAATCTGTCCGACGCCATGATTTCATTGCAAAAATCCAGCATCGCCCTGCAGCAGACCGTGCAGGTGCGCAACAAGCTGGTGGCCGCCTATCAGGAAATCATGTCGATGGGCGTTTAAGGAAGGGTGAGGGGTCAGGGGAAGCGCTTCGCACCTGAACGCTGAATCCTTCCTCTGGACCGCTCCTCACCCCTCACCCCTCACGCCTCACGCCTGACCCCTGACCCCTCACTCACCGCGCAGCGCCTGGCGCAGGGCATTGGCCAGATCCTCGGCAACGAACTTCGCGACATAGGCATCCGCCCCCACCTTTTTGACGTGCGCTTCGTTGGTCGAACCGGTCAGCGACGAGTGGATTTTTCGCCCGCCCGCCGTCCGCGTGAAATCCATGACGTTGGCCGGAACCACCCCCTCACCTTCTACCGCCATATTCTTGCCCTCATCGTGTTGGCGCCATGGGCCGCCCGGTTTCCAGTCGCCGCATTCATACGGGTTGTCCCATGGGAATGTTTCGAGCTATGTGACCGAATTATCGGCAGCGCCATGGTTTTCAATCGGGGGAATAGAAGCCGGTTTTCCGCGCTTATCGTGCTTATGGCTGGCCGCCGGACTGATAAGGTGGGCACGTGGAAAACCGCCTGAACGAGCAGAGGAGGGCACGATGAGCGCAGGCATGATCGATACCGGCAGGATCGAAGCGATGGTGGCGCAGCTGAAGGCGGCCGCGGCTCGCACGACGCCCGCGGCCGGGAACCCCTTGCAAACCAGTGCGGCGGGCACGGTCGATTTCTCGTCGGCGCTGAAATCCTCGCTCGACCAGGTCAATCAGGCCCAACTGCGGTCGCAGCAGCTCGCCCGCCGGTTCGAGATGGGCGACCCCACCGTCAATCTGTCCGACGCCATGATTTCATTGCAAAAATCCAGCATCGCCCTGCAGCAGACCGTGCAGGTGCGCAACAAGCTGGTGGCCGCCTATCAGGAAATCATGTCGATGGGCGTTTAAGGAAGGGTGAGGGGTCAGGGGAAGCGCTTCGCACCTGAACGCTGAATCCTTCCTCTGGACCGCTCCTCACCCCTCACCCCTCACGCCTCACGCCTGACCCCTGACCCCTCACTCACCGCGCAGCGCCTGGCGCAGGGCATTGGCCAGATCCTCGGCAACGAACTTCGCGACATAGGCATCCGCCCCCACCTTTTTGACGTGCGCTTCGTTGGTCGAACCGGTCAGCGACGAGTGGATCACCACGGGAATGGAACCGAAGCGCGGGTCCTGCTTGATGTTGCGGGTCAGGGTGAAGCCGTCCATCTCGGGCATTTCCAGGTCGGTCAGCACCAGGGCGATCCGGTCGTGCACGGTATTTCCCTCGGCTTGCGCCTTGTCGGAGATCGACTGCAGCTGGTCCCAGGCTTCCTTGCCGGTCTTGCACATGATGTAGGGCAGGCCCATGGCTTCCAGACCCTGCTCGATCATGGTGCGCGCGATCAGCGAGTCGTCCGCCGCCAGGATGGCGGTACCGGGTTTGAGATTCACGGTCGAACCGATTCGGGAGGCATCAATTTCCTCTTCGCCCGGCGGCATGACCTTGCGCAGGATCGTTTCCACATCCAGCACCTGCGCCAGCCGATCGCTGTTTTCGCCGTCCAGGCGGGCGAGGCTGGTGACCATCCCGCCCGCGGCGTTGCCCTCGGCCGACAAGACCTGGCGCCAGTCGAGGCGCACGATGTCCTCCACCGACTCGACGGCAAAGGCCTGGGTGCTGCGGGCATACTCGGTGATCAGCAGGATGTTCAATCCGGTCTTCGGGGTGCATCCCGCAACCGCCGGCAAGTCGATGACGGGGATGATCTGGCCGCGCAGGTCGACCACGCCCATCATGTTGGGATGCGAGCCGGCCACCGCCGTGATCGCCGGCATGGGGATGATTTCCCGTATCTTGAAGACGTTGATGCCGAACAGTTCGTTGCGGTCGAGATGGGCGTCCTCGCCCAGGCGAAACAGCAACAGCTCCAGCTTGTTCGAGCTGGTCAGCTTGGTCCGTTCGTCAATCTCCTGCTGGATGGTTTGCATGGCGGTTTCTCCTTGAATTCATATGGGGTGGGTGAGTGCGGCTAGAGGCTGTTGCGTCGCGCACGCTCGATATCCATGACGAAGCGCTGCAGGCGAGCCGCCATGTCGTTGGGCAGATCGATGAATTTGCAGCCGAGGCGGGTCTGGAAGGCGCCGTTGTGCAGGCGTATCTGTGCAGAATTACGCACTTCCAGGGTGGTGAAGATCGCATCGGAATCGGGCAGCAGCAGTTTGCAGCCGGGCAGGATGCGGCCGGTTTCGGTGCCCAGGCGCCCGCTGGAATCGGCCAGCGCCACGCCGCCGCAGCCGATATCGACGATGTGCGTGGAGATCGGGTCGTTGTCTTCTTCCGATACAGGCGGCACGATGCATTTGACCGGGTTGGCGATCGGCAGGGGCACTCTGAAATGCTCGCGCCGTTGCAGGCGGACCAGCGATTTGGGCACCGCGATGCGCAGCGCCGGCAGTTTCTCGAACTCGCACAGCGTGACCGGGCCGGTGGTGAATGAAATGGAGACGCCGTCGAGCTGGGCAACGAAGTCCGCCCCCTTGCCGCTCATCAGGTCGTGGTTGAGTGCGTCGCCGCGTGCGCTGTCGAGAATCAGCGTGTTGCTGGCCTCGTTCACCGCCAGCACCGAGGTGACGATGATCTGCCGGCTGCCCCGCAGATCGAGATTGACCAGCAGCTTGCGCTTCCGGATCGCACGCAGCTGGAACAGGATTTCGGCGCGCGAATGCAGCGTGTAGCGGGCCAGCAGGTCGTCGCGGTCGGCAGGGCTTGTCTGGTGGTGCGGCGAGGAAGGCATACGGGTCAGGCGTCAGGATTCGGAAGGGTGCGTTTTTCGGTCTCTTCCAGATGGTGGAGCCAGGCCAGCAGTTCGGCCACGGCGATATATAACTGGGGCGGGATGTGGCTGTCGAGATCGATCTGCATCAACAGCGCCAGCAGTTCGCGCGATTCGTGGACGTACACCCCGGATGCGCGCGCCCGTTCGATGATGGCGTCGGCCAGAATGCCGCGTCCCTTGGCGACCACGCGCGGCGCGCCGTCGCCCTCGCGGTAGGCGATCGCGGCCGCGGCGCGCTGCTTGTCAGGCGCTGGCATCGCGCTCCACCGTGAGCGTCTTGAGCGTGCATCCCGCCGCGGCCAGCTGCTCGATCAGGCGCCCCTGGTGCTGCTGCAGCAGGGGCCCGGTCCCGGATTGTTCCGGCGTCATGCGGATGCTGAAGGCCAGGCGCGCATCGAGTCGGATATGCACGTTCAGGGTGCCCAGTTGCGGCAGGCTCAGCTTGAGATGGGATTCCCACCCGGCGTTCGCTTCGTCGGCCTCCGTCGCCGGCTGATCCCGCGCCGCGCCGGCTTCATGGCGCAGCTGCCACTCCAGCAACTGCCCCGGCCACACCTCGCCGCGCCAGACGAATTGCGGCGACTCGAGCACCTGCAATTGCTGCGACAGCAGCGCATGCATCGGGTTGAGCGGTTTCGGGCCGGCCGTTTCCGCTGTGCCGGGCAGGGCCGGCCGGTTTTGCGGCTCCTGCATCAGGCCGTCGAGGCTGTCCTCGCCGACCGCCCAGTTGGCCAGGTGCGATTCGTAGAACAGGCCGCTGCGGACCAGCGCGGTGCGCAGCGCAATCGCGAGCATGGCCGGGTTCGTTGTCGGCTGGTCGAGCAGGGGGCCGGGCGGGGTGAGCGTCGGCAGGGCGCTGCGCTCCGGCATCCGCTGCATCAGATCGCTCAGCATGCGGGCGGTCTGGCTCAGTTGCGGCGCATCGCCGGCTGCGGCTTCGGGGGGGACGAGCAGAAACACCGGCTGCGGCACGTGGCCGGCAAAGCGCAGGCGCAGCGTGTCGCCGGGCGCCGTCTCGCGGGGCAGTCGCATCGCAACGGTTTGCCCCTCGATTTCGACCAGCGCGATGCCTTTGCTCAGGCTCTTCACCTGGCCGGTCAGCGCCTGGCCCAGGGCCAGGTGTTCGAACGCGGCGCGCGGCGCGGCCTGGTCGCGCTCGGTGGCGTTCAGAACCGGCTGCACGCCCACCAGACCGGACAGCGGCCGGCCCGCGGTGTCCGGCGTGGGCGGGACATCCAGAACGCGGGCCAGGTACTGAACCGGGAACATGGGGAAAGGCGTCAGACCCGCTGCGCGCCGTAGGCCTCGATGCCGCGCTGGCCGCTACGCGTCATGTTCAGGCGCTGCTGCAGTTCGTGCAGGCGCGGCTCGGTCAGCGCGCGGATCTGGGCGTCGTTTTTCAGGATGGCGCGGATGATCGCAACCTTGGTGCGCTGCTCGGTTTCGTTCAGCGGCACCGGCGCCGCCTGCATCAGGCTGCCGACGTAGCCTTGGCAGCGCTGCTCCAGCGCGGCCAGGTAGTCCCATTCTCCCTGGCGGGCGGCGTTCAGCATGGTGCCGGTCAATTTGGAGAGCGATTCGTAGGCGGTGAGCATTTCGTTGCTGGTCATGACGTTCTCCGGCTCAGGCTGCAATGGGGTGGCGGGACGCTTGGGGCGCGGCATGGCCAGGGCTGCCGATCTGTTGCCAGGCGCCGTGCAGTTCGCGCAGCAGGCCCAGCACTTCTTCCAGCGGCGCGGTCTGATTGTTGACGTGCGCAAGCATCAGGCGCTGGTTCATGTAGGCGTACAGCTCATCCAGATGACGGGCAATATCGCCGCCCTGCTGGGAATCGAGCGCGGCGCGCAGCCCCTCCAGAATGATGCTGCTGGCCCTGGAGACGGCAGCGGATTTCTTGCTCAGGTTGCCCTCGTTCATATGCTTGATGGCCATCCGCACGGCCAGCTCGGCGCCTTCGTACAACATGATGATCAGTTGGTGGGGGCTGGCTGCAACCACGCCGGTCTCGAGGCCGACGTTGGCGTAGGCATGGGCAGCGCCGCGAGAATTCGAATACATGACTTTTCCTTATCGGTTGTTCTGGATGCTAGGCAGATTGGCCAACTGCTGGGTCAGAAAGGTGCTGGTTCTGTTCATGCTGCTGAGCATGGAGTCCAGCGCGGTAAACTGGGCGCGATAGCGTTTCTCGATGCTGGTAAGACGGCGAATAAGCGCATCGCGCTGATCGCCGAGGCTCTCGATGGAACGATTGATCCCCTCGGCCCGGCTGGATAGGGGGCCAGCGCTCGACAACTGGATTTCCGCCATCTTGTCCAGTTGATGGGCATAACCTCTGGAGAAATTAACCGTGCCGCGCGCGCCCGTGCCACCGCCGGTGATTTGCAGTTTCACCCCCGCCGAACTGTCGCCGGCCGCGCCGGTCAGGTATTGCCCGGAACCCGTCGCGCTCACGCCGTTGATGCTGCCCGCCACGTCTACCCCATCCGTGCCGGCCTTCACCCCGATGCCCGTTTTCGTCAAGGTGTCGGTGTCCACGGACGTCACCTCGGCCTTTGAGGCCGAGCCGTAGCGGCTGGAGGTGATGAGAAACTTCTTGTTGGCGGTGTCGTATTCGACCTTGACCGTCACGCCGGCGTTGCGCAGGGCGCTGTCGCCGTTGATCTGGGTCTGAAGTTCCCTTGCGAGATCCGCTACCTTGTAAGTCCCCTGGGTGAGGCTCAGCGTGGCGGATTGCACCCCGTCGATTTTCAGGGCGAGGTTGTCGCTGGCGGCATCGATGACGATGTCCGTGCCGGCGATGGCGTCTCCCGTGTATTTGGCCTGGCTCGCCAGTTGGGTGACCTCGACCGCGTACTTGCCCGGCTTGGTATCGGCGGTCGCGGCGCTGTATTTGACGGCGCTGTCGGACGGCCTGCCGACCACCGCGAATACATCGGCAATGTCGTTGTAGCCGGTGTCGATGGCCTTTTGCAGCTTGGCGGCGTCCACCGCCAGAGAGCCGTCTTTTTGAAACGAAATCCCGATATCGCTGAGCGTGGCGAATTTCCCGCCCACGGCGGCCACCGCGGAATTGAGCATGCCCCTGAGTTGCGAGCCTATGGTCCGGGCGGACGCATCGCCTTGCAAGGGACCTGCCTGCCTGGTTTTCGGGTCGTACGCCGTCAGATCCTTGAGCGTCTTGACGGCACTGTTGTAGGCCTTGACAAAGGCGTCCGCGGAATTCCTGACGGTCCCGGCGTCGCGTTCCACAGTGAGCTTGGCTGCGGCGCCGACCTTCACCAGGTTGAGCGTCACGCCCTCGATGGCGTCCTTGACGGTGTTGCTCGCCTTGGTCAGGGTGACCCCGTCGACCACCACCTTGGCGTCCGCCGCCGCCGTGCTTTCGCTCAGGTTCTTGCCCGAGCCGGCCGCTGCGGTGGGGTCATAGGCCAACTGCGACAGCCCCGCGTCGTTGGTGTTGTTGCCGTCGTCGTCCTTGACCAGGACTCTGAGGCTGTTGACGGTGCCGGTATCGCTGGACGTCACCACCAGCTTGTTGGCGCTGCCGTCGTTGACGATGGAGGCTCAGCGTGGCGGATTGCACCCCGTCGATTTTCAGGGCGAGGTTGTCGCTGGCGGCATCGATGACGATGTCCGTGCCGGCGATGGCGTCTCCCGTGTATTTGGCCTGGCTCGCCAGTTGGGTGACCTCGACCGCGTACTTGCCCGGCTTGGTATCGGCGGTCGCGGCGCTGTATTTGACGGCGCTGTCGGACGGCCTGCCGACCACCGCGAATACATCGGCAATGTCGTTGTAGCCGGTGTCGATGGCCTTTTGCAGCTTGGCGGCGTCCACCGCCAGAGAGCCGTCTTTTTGAAACGAAATCCCGATATCGCTGAGCGTGGCGAATTTCCCGCCCACGGCGGCCACCGCGGAATTGAGCATGCCCCTGAGTTGCGAGCCTATGGTCCGGGCGGACGCATCGCCTTGCAAGGGACCTGCCTGCCTGGTTTTCGGGTCGTACGCCGTCAGATCCTTGAGCGTCTTGACGGCACTGTTGTAGGCCTTGACAAAGGCGTCCGCGGAATTCCTGACGGTCCCGGCGTCGCGTTCCACAGTGAGCTTGGCTGCGGCGCCGACCTTCACCAGGTTGAGCGTCACGCCCTCGATGGCGTCCTTGACGGTGTTGCTCGCCTTGGTCAGGGTGACCCCGTCGACCACCACCTTGGCGTCCGCCGCCGCCGTGCTTTCGCTCAGGTTCTTGCCCGAGCCGGCCGCTGCGGTGGGGTCATAGGCCAACTGCGACAGCCCCGCGTCGTTGGTGTTGTTGCCGTCGTCGTCCTTGACCAGGACTCTGAGGCTGTTGACGGTGCCGGTATCGCTGGACGTCACCACCAGCTTGTTGGCGCTGCCGTCGTTGACGATGGAGGCCGTCACCCCGGCATTCGCTTCATTGATGGCGTCGCGTATCCCCGCCAGCGACTGCTTGCTGCTGTCGATGGCAATGGAACGCGCCGGTTTGTCCGCATTCAGGCTAAAGGTGTTGGCGCCGGAATCGTAAGTGCCGAACTGAATCTGCAGCGTGCCCGTGCCCACGGTGTCCGTGGTGTCGGTGAAGCCCTTGGAGGCCAACTTTTGGCTTACGGCGAGTTGCTTGACTTCAACGCTATAACTGCCCAAGGCCGCAGTTTTTTCCGCGGTTGCGCTGAACAGCGTGGCGTCCGCCGAGGTGGCATTGACCTTTTGGAACTTGGCGATATCGTTCAGGCCCCGCGCCGCGCTTTGGAAGGAAGCCAGGGCGCCCTTCAGGTTGCCATAGGCGGAGAGCTTTACCTGATAGGTTGCCTCTTTCCTGTTCAGCGCAGCCAGCGGTTGGCTTTCGGCCGCCATCAACTGGCCGACAATGCTGTTGACGTCGAGACCTGATCCGATACCGGGCGATGAAAGCATTGTCGACTCCTCAGACTTTACGGTTGATCAGCAGACCCTGCATGCGATCGATGGATCGGGAAATCGCCAGCATTTCCTCGCTGGGAAACTGGCGCAGCACTTCCTCGGTCTCGGTGTCGACCATCTTGACGACGGTGCGTCCGGTGTCCTGATCGAGTGTGAACTGGATGTTGGTTGAGACCGATTGCACATAGGCGTTTGCCGATTGCACGGCGGCAGCCAATGCTTCCTGGGTGGCGGGTTGTACGGGCGGGAAAACGGGATTATCGAGCGTGGCGCGCTGCGCGGGCGTGCGCGCTGGGGCATGAATAACCGGGGCGGGTGCTGCGCCAAGACCGCCCGAAGAGCGAGCGTCTGGCGGCGTACCCCTTGCGGGTGCGGGAGCCTGCCGGATAGCGGCAAGGTCAACTGAATCGACGTTTCCAATAGACATGTTCTATCCCCTTATCTAGCGGCAAAGGCGGAACAAGGTTTTTACCTTGCTCCGCCGCCTCGCCCAGGCGCTCAAGCGCCTGTTCGGTACTTAACGCAACAGCGAGAGCACGTTGTTCGGCAGCGAGTTGGCCTGCGCCAGCATCGCGGTACCGGCTTGTTGCAGGATTTGACCACGTGTCAGCATCGCGGTCTCGGCAGCGAAATCCGCATCCTTGATCCGGCTGCGCGCACCGCTCAGGTTCTCCGCGGTGGTTTGCAGGTTCGAGATGGTCGAATCAAAGCGGCTCTGCACCGCACCCAGCTTGGCGCGGTTCGCGTTGACCGAGGTGAGCGCAGCGTCCGCGGCGAGAATGGCCGCATTGGCGCCAGCTACGGACGAGATATCCACCGTGGCAATGGACTTGGTGGTGTCCGGGCTCAGCAGGGTCGTGTCGTAGCCCAGGTTCTGCGAGGCCGCGCTGCTGTTGAAGGTGATGTTGCTTGCGGACTGCAAGGTCACCTGGCCACGGTAGGTCTCTTCGGAAACAGCAGAAGAGGCGCCGTCCGCGACTTCGGCATAGCTGCTGAACACGGATTTGACATTGGTCAGCGCCGTACCTGCCGAGTCAGCCAGGGTAAAAGATTCTTTAATCTTGACGTCCCTGCCGTCCTCGCCCCGAAGCTGCAACGCGCCGGTGCTGGTCTTGGATGCGACGACGCCGGTCGTGTCCTTGAAGGCATTAATCGAGGTGACCAGGCTGTCGATGGAGGTATCGGCGACCGAGGTGGCATCGATTACGGCTGAGCCGTTGATCTCGAGCTTGTACGCTACGGTGTCGGTATCACCCGCGGTGATGTCGATCCCGTCGTTGGTGCCAGCCGTCGAACCCGCCACCGCAGACCAGGATTGGGTATTGTCGGCGATCGCCGTCACACCGGGAATGTTGCTGGCATTCACCGCCGCTGCCTTGGCATAGGCGCTCTCCGCCGTCTGCCCGGGCTTCGTGGTCGAAAACTGCGCCGAATTCTTCACCTCGATGCCGTTGATGTAGAGCTCGCCCACGGTAATGGCCGTGTTGTCCACACCTGCAAAATTCGTCCTGGTCAGGGTATCCGTGGCGTTAGTCAAGGTCTGGGTGGGGGTGACGGTCACGCTGCGGGTGCCCGCCGTATTCACTACGGAGCCCAGTTGCGTGGCGCGTGCGCCGTCCACGGTGACGCCGATGGTCTGGTTTGCGTTGGCGCCCACCTGGAATTGCTGGGCGCTGAAACTGCCGTCCAGCAGCTTGGTGCCGTTGAATTCAGTGGTGGTTGCGATGCGATCCAATTCGGAAGTCAGTTGCGCTACTTCAGACTGGAGGGCGGCACGATCCGAAGCGGAGTTCGTCGCGTTAGCGGACTGAACCGCGAGTTCGCGGACGCGCTGCAGGATATTGCCGGCTTCGCCGAGCGCGCCTTCCGCGGTCTGGGACAGGGAGATGCCATCGTTGGCGTTCCGCGTCGCCTGGTTGAGACCGCGAATCTGGGAAGTCATGCGTTCCGAAATCGCCAAACCGGCTGCGTCGTCCTTGGCGCTGTTGATGCGCAGGCCGGAAGACAGACGCTGAATCGAGGTGTTGAGCGAGGACTGCGAAGCATTCAGGTTACGCTGGGCGTTAAGCGAAGCAATGTTGGTATTGATTACTGCTGGCATGGTATTTCTCCTTGAGTGGGTCGATTGTTCCGGCTCGTGCCGTCAACGTTGGTCTGCCCGCTGGGGCTGCATGAACCGCCGTTGTGTGAGGAATCGTCGGGGGGGGGAGAAAGTTAAGGCCG
>JAMCVR010000025.1 GCA_023475455.1 Thermoplasmatota archaeon
CCCCGAGCGCTTGCGGCGGAGTGCGCCGCCCGTGGACCGGGCCAAGCGCACCGACACCAACGCGCAGGCGGTCTGGGCGCTGCTGCGCCTGGGGCGCTTCAATGGAGACGGGGAGGCGATCGATTATGCGGCGCAGACCATGGATTTCCTGCTGCGGGAGATGTGGCGCGACGGCCGCCTCTACCACCTCTGGCGCGAGGGACGACGGTCCGCACCGGATCTGCCGCACAATTGGTTCTGGGTGCTCGCCGCGGGTGCCGAGCTTGAACGCGTGCGCCCGGATCGATGGCGGCGCGAGCGGCTCGCAGCCATCTCCGTTGTGGCCGGGCGCTGGCTTGAGCAGCGCATGCGTGATGTTCCCGCCGCCCGGATCGACAATGAACTCGCCGGCCTGATCGCCCGAACGGCGGGGCGCCGGGATCTCTACCCGCGGCTTCCGGCCGGTGCGCGTGAATGGGCGCTCAGACAACTTCGCATCGAGACGGAGACGCCGCCGGACGAGCCGGTCATCGGTCTTTGGGCTTGGGAGGACAAGCTGGCGGCGCGGCCTCGGCATTAAGCCGATGGCACGGACATGTCCGGAGCTAGGCAACCCTCTCCCCTTTGTCGGCTATCCAACGCGTCTGCATGACGCCGGGTTGCCTGCCCATGCGCTGATCAGGTAGACCGTCGGCTAGAATGCGAGCATGACTCAACACGCATCACGCCAGCCATGACCGCCTTCCTCGCCATCGGCCTGGGCGCGGCCCTCGGCGCGTGGCTGCGCTGGGGGCTGGGTCTGTGGCTCAACCCCATGTTTCCCTCGATGCCGCTCGGCACCCTGGCCGCCAACCTGATCGGCGGCTATTTCATCGGCCTGGTCATCGCCTGGTTTGCCGACCATCCCGGGGTGCCGCCGGAAGCGCGGCTCTTCCTCATCACCGGCCTGCTCGGCGGGCTGACCACGTTTTCCACCTTTTCCGCCGAAGTCGTCACGGCGCTGATGCGCGGTCTGTGGCTCACCGGCGGCCTGATCGCCTTTGCCCACATGACGGGTTCCTTCCTCGCCACCGGGCTGGGGTTTTATTCGATGAGGTTTTTCAAATGAACGCTGTCTGCCTGCAGGTGTTTGTGTCCGAAGCCAGCCGCCATCACGGCAAGCTCACCTACGAATGGCTGCTCGATGCGGCGCGGCCTCGGCATTAAGCCGATGGCACGGACATGTCCGGAGCTAGGCAACCCTCTCCCCTTTGTCGGCTATCCAACGCGTCTGCATGACGCCGGGTTGCCTGCCCATGCGCTGATCAGGTAGACCGTCGGCTAGAATGCGAGCATGACTCAACACGCATCACGCCAGCCATGACCGCCTTCCTCGCCATCGGCCTGGGCGCGGCCCTCGGCGCGTGGCTGCGCTGGGGGCTGGGTCTGTGGCTCAACCCCATGTTTCCCTCGATGCCGCTCGGCACCCTGGCCGCCAACCTGATCGGCGGCTATTTCATCGGCCTGGTCATCGCCTGGTTTGCCGACCATCCCGGGGTGCCGCCGGAAGCGCGGCTCTTCCTCATCACCGGCCTGCTCGGCGGGCTGACCACGTTTTCCACCTTTTCCGCCGAAGTCGTCACGGCGCTGATGCGCGGTCTGTGGCTCACCGGCGGCCTGATCGCCTTTGCCCACATGACGGGTTCCTTCCTCGCCACCGGGCTGGGGTTTTATTCGATGAGGTTTTTCAAATGAACGCTGTCTGCCTGCAGGTGTTTGTGTCCGAAGCCAGCCGCCATCACGGCAAGCTCACCTACGAATGGCTGCTCGATGCGGCGCAGGGGATGGGCGTCGCCGGCGGCTCGGCGTTCCGCGCGCTGGCAGGGTTCGGCCGCCACGGCCGCCACGACGCGGGATTCTTCGAACTGGCGGGCGAACTGCCGGTGGTGGTGGAGTTCTTCGTCGAGGCGGCGATGGCCGACCGGTTGCTGCAAGCCATCGCCGAAGCGGGCCTGAAACTGGTCTACGCAAAATTTCCGGCGGAAATCGGCATCACTGCTTAAGCAGCGTGCTTGAGCAGCTGATCCTGTTCGTCGCCTCGCTGGCGGCCAATTTCTTTTCGGCCCTGTCCGGCGGCGGGGCAGGGCTGATCCAGTTCCCCATGCTGATTTTTCTCGGGTTGCCGTTCGGGGTTGCGCTCGCCACCCACAAGGTCGCCAGCGTCGCGCTCGGGTTGGGCGCCACGCTCAGGCATCTGAAGGAATCCCATCTCGAACGCCGCCTCTCGCTGATCATCCTGGGCGCGGGCCTGCCCGGCGTGGTGCTGGGCGCGGTGACGATCCTGCAGATTCCCGAGCGCACGGCCACGCTGGCGCTGGGCGTGCTGACACTGGGTCTGGGACTGTATTCGGTGTTCAAGCCCCGGCTCGGCATGGAGCACGCGCCGAGAAACCGGCACGGCGCGGCGCTCGCCGGCGGCATGGCGGGGCTGTTCGTCGTCGGCTTTCTCAACGGCTCGATCACCAGCGGCACCGGGCTGTTTCTCACCATCTGGCTGATCCGCTGGTTCGGCCTCGACTACACCCGTGCGGTGGCCTATACGCTGATCCTGTGCGGGCTGGTGTGGAACGGCGCCGGCGCGCTGGTGCTGGGCGCGATCGGCACGGTGGCGTGGGACTGGATGCCGGCGCTGCTGGCCGGCTCGATCCTCGGCGGCTATCTGGGCAGCCACCTGGCGATCAGGAAGGGCAACCTGTGGATCAAGCGGGCGTTCGAGATCGTGACGATCCTGATCGGCCTGAAGCTGATCGCAGGGTGACGCCCGCTAGTCGGCGTCCGCGTGGATGTGATTGCGGCCGTTGCGCTTGGCCTGATAGAGCGCTTCGTCCGCGGCCTTGATCAGCGCATCGCTGGTTTGATGCAGCGGGTAGGTGGCGATGCCGCCGCTGGCGGTGACCAGGAAATGGCTGTCGCGATACGGATGGCGAATGTGCGCGAAGTCCTGTCGGATGCGGTCCATGGTGGCGAAGGCCTGTTCGGCATCGGTGTGCGGGAGGGCTATGAGAAACTCCTCGCCGCCGTAGCGGCACAGGATGTCCTGCTTGCGCAGGCGCTGCTTGAGCAGCCACGACAGGCTGCGGATCACCTGATCGCCGACGGGGTGGCCATAGGTGTCGTTGACCTGCTTGAAATGGTCGATATCCATCATCACCACCGACAGGAAGCCGCCTTCGTGCGCCACGCTGGACAGCAGCATGTCCAGCGTGTTCTTGCCGCTGGAGTGGTTGAGCAGTCCGGTCAGGCTGTCGTGGTACATGGTGCGTCGCAGCGCCCGGTAGCGCTCGATCTTGCTCTTGACGATGGCGTTGAGGAACACCGGGTTGAACGGCTTGGTGAGGAAATGGTCGCCGCCCAGCCGCATGGCGTCGACCTGCAGGGCGACGTTGGTCTCGCCGGACAGGTAGACGATCGGCGTGCTGAGGAATTCGTCGTGCTGGCGGATGATGCGCGCGGCCTCGACGCCGGTGCAGTTGGGCATGTACATGTCCATCAGGATCAGGTCGGGGTTGAACTGCTTGAGCGCGTTCAACGTCTGGTGCGGATCGTTGACGATCTCGGAGACGATCTGGTTTTCTTCCAGGGTGCGGCGGATCAGGTGGCCGGCCGTCTTGGAATCTTCCACGATCAGGACGCGATACGCTTCCTGGTCATGCCGCTCGTTCAGTTCCATGATGTGCTCGACGATGGCGTGCGAAGGCGTGCCTTGCAGCAGGCAGCGGTCGCATCCCCCGCGCAGGGCTTGCTGCAGCCGCTCGAAATCGGAGGGCATGCCGAGACTGATCAGCTGTCCCATCGCGAACTGCCGACGCAGCGCCTGGATGCGGTCGCACCACTCGGCTTCGGGCAGGCTGCTCAGGTCGAGCAGCAGCAGGGGAGCAGCGCCGGCGCTGTCCGGCAGCGGCCGATCCCAGGTGGCGAACGTCGCGCGCATGCCGAAATAGCCGAGCTGCGACTGCAAGTCGTCCCAGGCCGCCTGGTCGTGCCCGATCAGCCAAGTCTGCCCCACCCGGATGTCGTTGGGCGAGAGGTGCTGCGGGTCCTGGTGCCGCGCGGCCAGGCCGGCCGTCGCCATGGCATGGGTATTCGCCATGCGCCCCAGCGCGAGGATGCGTTCGTTCAGGTCGTCCAGCGCGGTTTGCGGCAGCGGATGCCCCACATCCTTGTTGAACAGCGCCAGCGTCACCTGCTCCAGCTGGTGGCTGGCGTGATGCAGGGCGGTGATG
>JAMCVR010000171.1 GCA_023475455.1 Thermoplasmatota archaeon
TGAGATTGCCGAAGCGGAAGCTGCGGTAGATCTTCACCGCATCCAGGGGCGACGCGGCGGGGTCGAAGGGAACGTCCGCCAGGCCGTATTCCACCCAGGCCTGGTTGGCTGCCTGCCGCAATTCGGGCGTGGGCGCGGCAGGGTCGGGGTTGTTGTCCGGGTGGTACTCCCGGTAGCCGTCGTTGGCGAACTCGTGATCGTCCCACAACTGGATGAAAGTGAAGCGCTCGTGCACCGCCTGCAGGTTGGGGTCGGACTTGTATACGCGGTAGAGGTGCCGGTAATCCTCCAGCCCGGCGGCCGCGCTGCCGCCGCTCGGCAGCGGCGGCACGGGACGCACCTGGGCGTTCTGGAAGCTGGGGTCGGCGACGGTCTCGTAGATGTAGTCGCCGAGAAAGACGATGAAGTCCGCGTCCTCCTTCGCCAGGTGTGCCAGCGCGGTGTAGTAGCCGTTGGAATAGTCCTGGCAGGACAGGAAGGCGAACTTGATCCGCTCCAGGCTGGCGCCGGCGTCCGGCAGGGTCTTGAAGCGTCCCGTGCGGCTCGCGCACTTGTTGTAGATGAAGCGGTAATAATACGTCCGCAGCGGCTCCAGCTTTTTATGCTGGATCGGCAGCTTGACGGTGTAATCGCTGGCGCCGTCGAGCGTCGCCCGTCCGCGGATGACGATATCGCCCTGGCGGAATTCGGGGTCGCTCGCGATCTCGAAGGCGACCGCGCCGGGCGCGGCAGGGTCCGCCATGGCGGCGGGATCCGCCCGCGTCCACAGCACGATCCCGTGCGGGCGCGGGTCGCCGCTGCCGACGCCCAGGCTGAAAACGGGGCCGGGGTCGAGGGCCGGATCGATCTGGAAATCCTGCTCGTACGACAGGGGATCGACGAAGCCGACCGGATTGCTGTAGCCGTCCAGCACGTCCCCGGCCGCGGCGCGGCCGGACATCAGCCAGGCGACGGCGCCCGCCGTTCCCAGGCCCTTGAGAAAGTTTCTTCGGTTCATGTCGTTACCGTCCATTTAAGTTGCCGAATCGCCAACGCTAGCAAGCGTCTGTTACGCCCGGATGACCCACCCGGAAACGACTGCTTGCGTAAACAAGACGGCACCGGGTTCCTCCAACCCGCTATCGGCGATCTCCCATTTCGACATGCACGCAAAGCGAAAAACCCGGACGCGCGGAGGATTCCGCAACATGCCCCATTGCCCGGCCAATGGGTTTCAGGTAGGTTTGGCCCGGAACTCAGTGAATAACGCATACTGGAAGGCCAATCCGACGGGCCGTGACGCTGCCGTTGCCCGCCGACCCTTCTTGTCCTTGCGCCGCCGGAGAGAAATGCAACAACAAAAAATCGACCACCCGCGGATCGTTCTTGTTGCCGGGCTGATCCTGCTGGTTGCCACGGTCTTCGCCGGGCTCATGGTTTTTCTCCTGATGCAACGCCATGCCGAGAATCTCTTGAGCAAAAGCCTGTTGCTGTCCCTGCAAAACAAAGTGGAGAGGGCCGAGTCCGAAATCCGCCAGCGCAGCGCAGCGGCAGTGACGGTGGCCGCCCGTCCTTTTCTTGTCGAACAGGTTCAACGCGCGGACACGCCCGCCGGCGATGCCGAGGCGGTGCGTGCGCTCGAGCGCGACGCCAAATCCTTTCTTTCCAGCGGCTTTTCGGCCATCGCGCTGTACGGCAAGGACGGGCGGGAACTGGCCCGGGCAGGGACCTTTGCGCAACGGCCCGAACTGGCGGTGCCGCCCGATCCCGCCGGGCAAGCGCAACTCTTGTGGAAGGGCGGTTTCCTGTTGCGCGCCGACGTGAACATCCTGAACGAGGGGCGTACCATCGTCGGCAAGGTGATCGCGGAGGCGCCCTTGCCCGAAATGACCGGCATGTTCAAAGATGCCAGGCGTTTGGGCAAGACCGGTGAATTGGCTCTGTGCGCGCCTTCAGGCGCCGGCATGCAGTGCTTTCCCACCACACTCAATCCGCGGGTTTTTACCCTGGGAACCCAATCGGTCAGTGGCGAGCAACTGCCCATGGCCCATGCCCTGCAGGGGCAAACCGGTTTCATCGTTGCCCAGGATTATCGCCAACAGCAAGTGGTGGCCGCCTACAGCCCGGTCAAGCCCTTCGGGCTGGGCATGGTGCTGAAAATGGACCGTGCGGAACTGTATGCGGATCGTTCTTGTTGCCGGGCTGATCCTGCTGGTTGCCACGGTCTTCGCCGGGCTCATGGTTTTTCTCCTGATGCAACGCCATGCCGAGAATCTCTTGAGCAAAAGCCTGTTGCTGTCCCTGCAAAACAAAGTGGAGAGGGCCGAGTCCGAAATCCGCCAGCGCAGCGCAGCGGCAGTGACGGTGGCCGCCCGTCCTTTTCTTGTCGAACAGGTTCAACGCGCGGACACGCCCGCCGGCGATGCCGAGGCGGTGCGTGCGCTCGAGCGCGACGCCAAATCCTTTCTTTCCAGCGGCTTTTCGGCCATCGCGCTGTACGGCAAGGACGGGCGGGAACTGGCCCGGGCAGGGACCTTTGCGCAACGGCCCGAACTGGCGGTGCCGCCCGATCCCGCCGGGCAAGCGCAACTCTTGTGGAAGGGCGGTTTCCTGTTGCGCGCCGACGTGAACATCCTGAACGAGGGGCGTACCATCGTCGGCAAGGTGATCGCGGAGGCGCCCTTGCCCGAAATGACCGGCATGTTCAAAGATGCCAGGCGTTTGGGCAAGACCGGTGAATTGGCTCTGTGCGCGCCTTCAGGCGCCGGCATGCAGTGCTTTCCCACCACACTCAATCCGCGGGTTTTTACCCTGGGAACCCAATCGGTCAGTGGCGAGCAACTGCCCATGGCCCATGCCCTGCAGGGGCAAACCGGTTTCATCGTTGCCCAGGATTATCGCCAACAGCAAGTGGTGGCCGCCTACAGCCCGGTCAAGCCCTTCGGGCTGGGCATGGTGCTGAAAATGGACCGTGCGGAACTGTATGCGCCGGTCCGGAGCCAGGCGCGTTATATGCTGCCCATCCTGGCCGGTGTGCTGGCCGCGGCGGTTTTGTTGCTGCGTTGGCAGCTCGCTCCCTTGGTGGCCCGATTGGTGCGCTCGGAACAGAAAGCGCGCGAGACGATCGCACGCTTGCGCGACAGCGAAAGCCGCATGCAGGCGATGCTGAACAACGTGGACGAGGGCATTGTCACCATTTCCGGGACGGGGGAAATCGAATTATTCAACCCGGGGGCGGAGCGCCTGTTCGGCTTCCGCAACGAGGAAGCCGTCGGCAAGAATGTGTCTCTCCTGATGCCGGAGCCGTATCGCAGCGAGCACGATGCCTACATTGAGCGCTATCTGCGCACCGGCGAGGCGCACGTAATCGGTGTCGGACGCGAGGTAACGGGGCAGCGCAAGGGCGGCGAAATCTTCCCGATGGATCTTCGGATTTCGGAGTTTTACCTGGCGGGACGCCGGCATTTCATCGGCGTCATGCGCGACATTACCCAGCGCAAGGCCGCGGAAGCGAAAATCCTGCATCTGGCCAATTACGACGCGCTGACCGGCCTGCCCAACCGGAATCTGGCCCAGGACCGCATCCTGCAAGCCATCGCGCGGGCCCAGCGATCCGGGACCCAATTCGCCGTCATGTTCATCGACCTCGACCACTTCAAGACCATCAACGATTCCCTCGGGCACAACATGGGCGATCTGCTGCTGCAAAGGGTCGCGGGGCGGATACTCGCGTGTTTGCGCGAGGAAGACACGGTCGGCAGGCAGGGGGGCGATGAGTTCATCGTATTGCTGGGGAGCCTGGATTTCCCCCAGGATGCCGCCGTGGTGGCGCACAAGATACTGCATGCCCTGTCCACCCCCTATTCCATCAACGAACGGGATTTGCACACCAGCGCCAGCATCGGCATCGCCATCCATCCGGAAGACGGGCGCGACGTGGAAACCCTGCTTAAAAACAGCGATACGGCGATGTACCACGCAAAAGAATCGGGGCGTAACAATTACCAGTTCTTCGCGCACGAGATGAATGTCGCAGCCGCCGAACGTCTGTTGCTGGAAACCAGTTTACGCCGCGCCATCGCTGGCGGCGAGATGCTGCTCCACTACCAGCCGCTGGTGAGCCTGGCGGATGGACGCATAGTCGCAACCGAGGCGCTGGTGCGCTGGAAGCATCCCGAACTGGGTTTTGTCGACCCCGCCAGATTTATTCCCGTCGCCGAGGATTCCGGGCTGATCGCCCCGTTGGGCGAGTGGGTGCTCAGGCAGGCCTGTCTGCAGCTCAAACAGTGGCATGCGCTTGGAATCCAGCCGCCGCGCATGGTGGTCAATCTCTCGTCCCGCCAATTCCGCGAGAAAAACCTGGTGCGAATTTTCTCCGGCGTGTTCAGGGAGACCGGCGTGGAGCCCCGCTGGCTCGGACTGGAAATCACCGAAAGCGTGATCATGGAAAATCCGGAGGTGACCATCGGCATCCTGAAGGAACTGAAAGCGCTGGGCATCGAGCTGTCGCTCGACGATTTCGGCACCGGCTACTCGAGCCTGAGCTATCTCAAGCGCTTTCCCATCGACAAGCTCAAGATCGACCAGTCCTTTGTTCACGACATCACCACCGATCCGGACGATGAGGCGATGGTGACGGCAATCATCTCGATGGCGCGCCACCTGAATATCCGCGTGGTCGCGGAAGGGGTGGAAACCGAAGCGCAGCTCGCCTTCCTGCGCGAGCACGGCTGCGACGAATACCAGGGTTACCTTTTCAGCAGGCCGCTGCCTGCCGACGAATTGCATGCCCGGCTCGGCGCTGCGACGAGCATTGCGTGAGCCGTTCTTTGAAAACCTTGACCTGAAAGCGCGGCGCGCCAATCCGTTCCTGCTACCGCAGCACCATCCGCTCCACCACATAAAACAGCGCCGCCACCACGCCTACGACCAGCGCGAAGCGCAGCACGCGACCGATATAACCCAAATATTTGCGGTTGCCGGTAAACAGCCACGCCAGCCCGAGCGCAGCCACCGCAATGAGCAGGGCGGCGATCAGCAGGCGGGCCACTATCATCAGAGCGAGATCATGCGGCGAGGGGATACATCCGGAGGAAGGCGGGCGGGACGTCTTCGTCGTGCCGGAAGCTGACGAATTCCCACGACTCCTGGTGCTGCAGCAGTTCGCGCAGCAGGGCGTTGTTGAGCGCGTGGCCGGATTTGTAGGCCTCGAAGGCGCCGATGACGGGGTGGCCCAGCAGATACAGGTCGCCGATGGCGTCGAGCACCTTGTGTTTGACGAACTCGTCGTCGTAGCGCAGGCCGTCCTGGTTGAGCACGCGGTATTCGTCCATGACGACGGCGTTGTCGAGCGAGCCGCCGAGGGCGAGGCCGCTGTTGCGCAGAGCCTCGACCTCGTGCATGAAGCCGAAGGTGCGGGCGCGCGCGACTTCCTTCGTGTAGGCGGTGTCGGCGAAGTCGATGCTGACGGTTTTGCCGCTCTTGTCGAACACGGGGTGCTTGAAGTCGATGGTGAATTCGACCTTGAAGCCGTTGTGCGGGACGAAGCGCGCCCACTTGTCGCCGTCCCTCACTTCGATCGGCTTTCCCATCGACAAGCTCAAGATCGACCAGTCCTTTGTTCACGACATCACCACCGATCCGGACGATGAGGCGATGGTGACGGCAATCATCTCGATGGCGCGCCACCTGAATATCCGCGTGGTCGCGGAAGGGGTGGAAACCGAAGCGCAGCTCGCCTTCCTGCGCGAGCACGGCTGCGACGAATACCAGGGTTACCTTTTCAGCAGGCCGCTGCCTGCCGACGAATTGCATGCCCGGCTCGGCGCTGCGACGAGCATTGCGTGAGCCGTTCTTTGAAAACCTTGACCTGAAAGCGCGGCGCGCCAATCCGTTCCTGCTACCGCAGCACCATCCGCTCCACCACATAAAACAGCGCCGCCACCACGCCTACGACCAGCGCGAAGCGCAGCACGCGACCGATATAACCCAAATATTTGCGGTTGCCGGTAAACAGCCACGCCAGCCCGAGCGCAGCCACCGCAATGAGCAGGGCGGCGATCAGCAGGCGGGCCACTATCATCAGAGCGAGATCATGCGGCGAGGGGATACATCCGGAGGAAGGCGGGCGGGACGTCTTCGTCGTGCCGGAAGCTGACGAATTCCCACGACTCCTGGTGCTGCAGCAGTTCGCGCAGCAGGGCGTTGTTGAGCGCGTGGCCGGATTTGTAGGCCTCGAAGGCGCCGATGACGGGGTGGCCCAGCAGATACAGGTCGCCGATGGCGTCGAGCACCTTGTGTTTGACGAACTCGTCGTCGTAGCGCAGGCCGTCCTGGTTGAGCACGCGGTATTCGTCCATGACGACGGCGTTGTCGAGCGAGCCGCCGAGGGCGAGGCCGCTGTTGCGCAGAGCCTCGACCTCGTGCATGAAGCCGAAGGTGCGGGCGCGCGCGACTTCCTTCGTGTAGGCGGTGTCGGCGAAGTCGATGCTGACGGTTTTGCCGCTCTTGTCGAACACGGGGTGCTTGAAGTCGATGGTGAATTCGACCTTGAAGCCGTTGTGCGGGACGAAGCGCGCCCACTTGTCGCCGTCCCTCACTTCGATCGGCTGCCTGATGCGCACGTAGCGCTTGGGCGCATCCTGCTCGACGATGCCGGCGGACTGCAGCAGGAACACGAACGGCGCCGAGGAGCCGTCCATGATGGGGATTTCGGGGCCGGTGAGGTCGACCAGCAGGTTGTCGATGCCGAGGCCGGCGAGCGCGGACATCAGGTGTTCGACGGTGGACACCTTGGCGGGGCCGGACTCGAGCATGGAGCACAGCCGGGTGTCGGTGACGAGATAGGGGTCGGCCTTGAGTTCGGCGGGCGGATCGAGGTCCATGCGCCGGAACACGATGCCGGTATCGGGGCCGGCCGGCCGCAGGGTTATCTCGACCTTGACGCCGGAATGCAGGCCGACGCCGGTCGCCTTGACCGGCGTTTTCAGGGTGCGTTGCTTGATCATCCTATCATTTTAACGTGTCGGGGTGGGCGGGCAGCCATTTGCTGGGGATCCGGGCAATGACCGGTTCCCCAGCGCCGAGTTTCCCGCGCGGGTTCACCCACCCCCGCGACTTTGACCACGTTCAATCCGCCTGGCGGCGCAGGAAGGCCGGGATGTCCAGGGTGTCGATGCCGGAATCGCTCATCGCCTGAACCGTGCGGCTGCGGCGATTAGTCATCACGCTGGGCACCTCTTCGCTGCCGCCCATCATCATCGGCGCATCGTCGGTGCCGGTGCGGATGATCTGCATCGGCTTCGGCTGCTGGCGGGCCACCGGGCTGCCCAGGCCGGTGGCGACCATGGTGACGCGCAGGGCGTCTTCCATGCTGTCGTCGAGCACCTGGCCGACGATGACCGTCGCTTCCTCGGCGGTGAAGGCCTTGATGGTGTTCATCACCTCGTGGATTTCGCGCATCTTCACGGTGGACGAGGCGGTGATGTTGACCAGCACGCCGCGCGCGCCGGCGAGGTTGACGTCTTCCAGCAAAGGACTCGCGACGGCCTGCTCGGCGGCGATGCGCGCGCGATTGTCGCCGCTCGCCTGCGCCGAACCCATCATCGCCATGCCCATTTCGCTCATCACGGTGCGCACGTCGGCGAAGTCGACGTTGACCAGGCCCGGGCAGTTGATGACTTCGGCGATGCCGCCGACCGCGCCGTGCAGCACGTTGTTGGCGGCCTTGAAGGCGTCGAGCATGGAAACGTCGTCGCCCAGCACCTGCATCAGCTTTTCGTTGGGGATGATGATCAGCGAGTCGACGTGGCGCGCCAGCGCCTCGATGCCGGTGTTGGCGGCGCGCACGCGCTTGCCCTCGAACATGAAGGGCTTGGTGACCACCGCCACGGTGAGGATGCCGAGTTCCTTGGCGACTTCGGCCACCACCGGGGCGGCGCCGGTGCCGGTGCCGCCGCCCATGCCGGCGGTGATGAACAGCATGTCGGCGCCGTCGATCAGCTCGGCGATGCGCTCGCGGTCTTCCAGCGCGGCTTCGCGGCCGATGTCGGGGTTGGCGCCGGCGCCGAGGCCCTTGGTCACGCCGTTGCCAAGCTGCAATTGCAGCTTGGCCTGGTTGCGCTTCAGCGCCTGCGCCGAACCCATCATCGCCATGCCCATTTCGCTCATCACGGTGCGCACGTCGGCGAAGTCGACGTTGACCAGGCCCGGGCAGTTGATGACTTCGGCGATGCCGCCGACCGCGCCGTGCAGCACGTTGTTGGCGGCCTTGAAGGCGTCGAGCATGGAAACGTCGTCGCCCAGCACCTGCATCAGCTTTTCGTTGGGGATGATGATCAGCGAGTCGACGTGGCGCGCCAGCGCCTCGATGCCGGTGTTGGCGGCGCGCACGCGCTTGCCCTCGAACATGAAGGGCTTGGTGACCACCGCCACGGTGAGGATGCCGAGTTCCTTGGCGACTTCGGCCACCACCGGGGCGGCGCCGGTGCCGGTGCCGCCGCCCATGCCGGCGGTGATGAACAGCATGTCGGCGCCGTCGATCAGCTCGGCGATGCGCTCGCGGTCTTCCAGCGCGGCTTCGCGGCCGATGTCGGGGTTGGCGCCGGCGCCGAGGCCCTTGGTCACGCCGTTGCCAAGCTGCAATTGCAGCTTGGCCTGGTTGCGCTTCAGCGCCTGCGCGTCGGTGTTGATGGCGATGAACTCCACGCCGTTCAATCCCGAGGCGATCATGTGGTCGACCGCGTTGCCGCCGCAGCCGCCCACGCCGATCACCTTGATCACCGCATCCTGGGTGTCTACATCCATCAGTTCAAACATGTTGCTCTCCTCTTTTGCCCAATCAAAAACCACACTCAAAAATCCTTTGGCGCGTCTGCCGCGATGTGTTTCGCATCCGGCACCACCGCCAAATCCCGTTTCGACGTCGCTTGCTCGACCTCGGCGCAGCGGCGTCAGAAATTCCCCTTGAACCAGCTTTTCATGCGTTCGAAAATATCCCTCAAGTTGTTGCCGGACAGCTTCGGCGCATCGCGGCCGCGCGCTTCCAGCCCGGCCATCAAGAGGCCCATGCAGGTGGCGTAGCGCGGGTTGCGCATCACGTCCGCCAGTCCGCCTGCATAGCGCGGCCAGCCCATGCGCACTGGCATGTGGAAGACCTCCTCGCCCAGCTCGACCATCCCCTGCATCGCCGCCGAACCGCCGGTGATGACGATGCCGGACGACAGCAGCTCCTCGAAGCCACTGCGGCGCAACTCCGCCTGCACCAGCGAATACAGCTCTTCCATGCGCGGCTCGATGAATTCGGCCAGCGTCTGTCTTGAAAGCGTGCGCGGCGGGCGGTCGCCGATGCCGGGCACCTCGATCATGTCGCGCGTATCGGCCAGTTGGCGCAGCGCGCAGCCGTACTGGATCTTGATGTCCTCGGCCTCCTTCGGCGGGGTGCGCAGCGCCACCGCGATGTCGTTGTTGACCTGGTCGCCCGCCACCGGAATCACCGCGGTATGGCGGATCGCGCCGTTGGTGAACACGGCGATGTCGGTGGTGCCGCCGCCGATGTCGACCAGACAGACGCCGAGCTCCTTCTCGTCCTCGGTGAGCACCGCCATCGCCGAGGCGAGCGGCTGCAGCACTAGGTCGGCGACTTCGAGCCCGCAGCGGCGCACGCACTTGATGATGTTCTGCGCCGCCGACACCGCGCCGGTGACGATGTGCACCTTCACCTCGAGGCGCACCGCGCTCATGCCGAGCGGATCGCGCACGTCCTCCTGGCCGTCGACGATGAATTCCTGCGGGATGGTGTGGAGGATCTGCTGGTCGGTCGGGATGTTGACCGCGCGCGCGGTTTCCACCACGCGGTCGACGTCCATCTGGCTGATTTCCTTGTCCTTGATGGCGAACATGCCGTGCGAGTTGAAGCTCTTGATGTGGCTGCCGGCAATCCCCGTATACACCTCGCGGATCTTGCAGTCGGCCATCAGCTCGGCCTCCTCCAGCGCGCGCTGAATGGCGTTGACGGTGGCCTCGATGTTGACCACCACGCCGCGGCGCAGGCCGCGCGACGGACTGGTGCCCATGCCGACGATCTCGAGTTCGTCCTCGCCGTTGATTTCCGCGACGATGCAGACGATCTTGGAGGTGCCGATGTCGAGGCCGACGACGAGGTTTTTGGGGTCTCTTGGCTTACTCATGTTGCGTGGCGCTCAGGTTGAACTCGGTTTGCTGGGGGCGGCCGGCGCCTGCGCGGCGAAGCTGGCCGGCAAGCGGTTGTCGGTCATGCGGACGGCGAAGCCGTCCGGATAACGCAGATCGACCGTGACGGGCGCGACCGCAGCGACGGTCTGGCCGTCGGCTGCGCGCTGCGCGCCGAACAGGCGCGGATACAGTTCGACGAAGCGCGCCAGTCGAGCGTCTGTCTTGTCGCGGCCGAGCGCCAGCTGCATGCCGGTGTCGAGACGCATGCGCCAGGCGCGGCGCGGAGTCAGCCGCAGTTCCTGGATGCGCATGCCGAGCGGCGCCAGCGTGGCCTGATGGCGGCGATAGGCGGCGACCACCTCGTCGGCGCTGTCCTCGGGGCCCATCAGCCGCGGCAGCTTGTCGGAGACCGCCGCCACGAACACTTCGCCCGCGGTGCTCACCAGCGCGTCATCGTTCCAGCGCGCCAGCGGCACGTGCTCGACGAGCGACACCACCAGGGTGTCGGGCCAGCGGCGCTCCACCCGCGCCTCGCGCACCCATGGCAGTTTTTCCAGGCTGACGCGCACGCGTTCGAGGTCGACGTCCATCTGGCTGATTTCCTTGTCCTTGATGGCGAACATGCCGTGCGAGTTGAAGCTCTTGATGTGGCTGCCGGCAATCCCCGTATACACCTCGCGGATCTTGCAGTCGGCCATCAGCTCGGCCTCCTCCAGCGCGCGCTGAATGGCGTTGACGGTGGCCTCGATGTTGACCACCACGCCGCGGCGCAGGCCGCGCGACGGACTGGTGCCCATGCCGACGATCTCGAGTTCGTCCTCGCCGTTGATTTCCGCGACGATGCAGACGATCTTGGAGGTGCCGATGTCGAGGCCGACGACGAGGTTTTTGGGGTCTCTTGGCTTACTCATGTTGCGTGGCGCTCAGGTTGAACTCGGTTTGCTGGGGGCGGCCGGCGCCTGCGCGGCGAAGCTGGCCGGCAAGCGGTTGTCGGTCATGCGGACGGCGAAGCCGTCCGGATAACGCAGATCGACCGTGACGGGCGCGACCGCAGCGACGGTCTGGCCGTCGGCTGCGCGCTGCGCGCCGAACAGGCGCGGATACAGTTCGACGAAGCGCGCCAGTCGAGCGTCTGTCTTGTCGCGGCCGAGCGCCAGCTGCATGCCGGTGTCGAGACGCATGCGCCAGGCGCGGCGCGGAGTCAGCCGCAGTTCCTGGATGCGCATGCCGAGCGGCGCCAGCGTGGCCTGATGGCGGCGATAGGCGGCGACCACCTCGTCGGCGCTGTCCTCGGGGCCCATCAGCCGCGGCAGCTTGTCGGAGACCGCCGCCACGAACACTTCGCCCGCGGTGCTCACCAGCGCGTCATCGTTCCAGCGCGCCAGCGGCACGTGCTCGACGAGCGACACCACCAGGGTGTCGGGCCAGCGGCGCTCCACCCGCGCCTCGCGCACCCATGGCAGTTTTTCCAGGCTGACGCGCACGCGTTCGAGGTCGACGGTGAAGAAGGTGCCGCGCACCTGGCGTTCGGCCACCAGCCGGATCTGCGCCTCGGTGACGTGCGCCACCGGGGTTTTGACCTCGATGGCATGCAGCGCCAACCACGGCTGCGCCACCACCCAGCTGACCGTGCCATAGGCCAGCAGGCCGAGCGCGCCCCAGGTCAGCACGCGGGCGACCTGGCTCAGCGGATGGGCGGCGAGCTCGGGGTTGTTCATTTCAGAAAACCCTTAACCACAGAGACACAGAGGCGGGGAGAAAAGCACATCGATGCCCTTTCGGGTTTCTCCGTGCCTCTGTGTCTCTGTGGTGAGGAATTTTGGTTCATATGAGCGTCTGCTCCAGGATCTTCAGGCACAGGGTGTCGAAATCCAGGCCGGCCACGCGTGCCGCCATCGGCACCAGGCTGTGATCGGTCATGCCGGGCGAGATGTTCACTTCCAGCAGATACGGGTTGCCGAGACTGTCCAGCATCAGGTCGACGCGGCCCCAGCCGCGTCCGTCGACCAGGCGGAAGGCGTCGAGCGCGAGCTTGCGCAGCGCCATTTCCTGCGCCTCCGGCAGGCCGGCCGGGCAGTGGTACCGGGTGTCGTTGCGCAGATACTTGGCTTCGAAATCGTAGAAGGCCTTGTCCTGGGCGGGCTGCAGGCGGATCAGCGGCAGCGCGGCGTCGCCGAGGATGCCGACGGTGAATTCGGCGCCGTCGATGAACTTTTCCGCCAGCACCAGCGCGTCGTGTTCGGCGGCGAGCGCATACGCCGCCTGCAGCGTGCCGGGCTGGGTCACCTTGCTCATGCCGATGCTGGAACCCTCGCGCGCGGGCTTGACGAAAATCGGCAGGCCGAGCTTTTTTTCCACCGCCGCAAAATCGCTGGCGGCGTCGAGTATGTCCCAGTCGGCCGTCGGCAGACCGGCCGCGCGCCACAGCAGCTTGGTGCGCCACTTGTCCATGCCGAGTGCGGACGCCATCACGCCGCTGCCGGTGTAGGGAATGCCCAGCAACTCGAGCGCGCCCTGCATGCAGCCGTCTTCCCCGTATCTGCCGTGCAGGGCGATGAAGACGCGGTCGAACTCGCCGCTGATAAGGTCGACGAGATTGCGGTTGGCGGGGTCGAACGCATGCGCGTCCACCCCCTGCCGCTGCAGCGCGGCCAGCACGGCCGCTCCGCTGTTGAGCGACACCGGCCGCTCGGCCGAGGTGCCGCCCAGCATCACCGCGACCTTGCCATACGACTTTTCACGGGCTCTAGTGCCCGATTTTTCTTCTGGGGTATCAGCCCGTAGAAAATCGGAGTCCCCTTGTGGGGCGAATTTCTTCACTGCCGTTCTCCGATAATTCGCACTTCGCGGATCAGCCGCACGTTGGTGCGCGCCTCCACGCTGTCTTCCACGTGTTCCATCAGGCGCTCGATGTCGGTCGCCGTGGCGCGCCCCAGATTGACGATGAAGTTGGCGTGCTTCTCCGACACCTGCGCGTCGCCGATGCGGAAGCCCTTGAGTCCGCAGACCTCGATCAGCCGCGCGGCGTAATCGCCGGGCGGATTGCGGAACACCGAGCCGGCGTTGGGCAGGTTCAGCGGCTGCGACTCGATGCGTTTTTTCAGCAGCGCCCTGATCGTTTCGCGCGAGGCCGCGCCGTCGCCGCGGGCGAGGCGGAACCAGCCGCCGATGAACCATTCCTGCTGCGGGTGCTTCAGGGCCACGTGGCGATAGCCGGTGACGTATTCGTCCGGCAGCCGCTCGTTCAGCAGGCCCTGGCGGTCGAGCGTCTGCACCTGCACCAGCCTGTCCCAGGTTTCGCTGCCGTAGCAGCCGGCGTTCATCGCGATCGCGCCACCGACGGTGCCGGGGATGCCGGCCCAGAACTCGCCGCCGGCCAGATCGTGATTGGCGGCAAAACGCGCCAGCCTGGGCGAGGCGACGCCGGCCTGCGCATACACCAGCGCGGTGTCGGCATCCTCCGGCGCGGGCGGCAGGCCATGCGTACGGCTTTCGATCGCCAGCTTCTTCAGCACGCCGTGCAGCAGAATGACCACCCCGGCCACGCCGCCGTCGCGCACCAGCAGATTGCTGCCCAGCCCGACCATGTGGATGTCTTCGTGCGCCGGCACCGAGCGCACCAGCCAGATCAGGTCTTCCAGATCGGCCGGGATGTAGACGCGCTGCGCCGCGCCGCCGGCGCGCCAGGAGACGTGCCTTTTCATCGGCTCGTTGTAGAGGAAGCGGCCGCGCAGCACCGGTGCGGCGCCGCCGCCCAGATCGATCTCGCTCATCCGGTAGTCATGCCGCATGATCCGCCCTCCCGGAGGACTCCGATCCACCGGGCGCCGAAGCGCCTGTGGAATCGTATGCTGCCAGGGCCGGCGCCACCTGGCCGATGCTGCCGGCACCCATCACCAGCACCACGTCGCCCCCCTGCGCCAGGTCGCGCACCGCGGCCGGCACGCCGGCGACGTTTTCCACGAACACCGGTTCGACCTTGCCCGCCACCCGCACCGCGCGCGCCAGCGCACGGCCGTCGGCCGCCACGATCGGCGCCTCGCCGGCGGGATACACCTCGGTCAGCAGCAGCACGTCGGTCTCCGACAGCACTTTGACGAAGTCTTCGAAGCAGTCGCGGGTGCGGGTATAGCGGTGCGGCTGGAACACCAGCACCAGTCGCCGTCCCGGGAAGGCGCCGCGCGCCGCGGCCAGCGTCGCCGCCATCTCCACCGGATGGTGGCCATAGTCGTCGACCAGGCAGTAATGGCCTCCGTCCCTGGCGGGCAATTCGCCGTAGCGCTGGAAGCGCCGTCCGACGCCGTGGAATTCGGCCAGCGCCTTGACGATGGCGGCGTCATGGGCGCCGACCTCGGTCGCCACCGCGATGGCCGCCAGTGCATTGAGCACATTGTGCATGCCGGGGTGGTTCAACACCACGTCGAGGTCGGCCATGCCTTCGCGCTTGACGGTGAACCGCATCCTGCCGTGTTCGAAGCGCGGGTTGACCCCGCGCACCTGCGCCGCTTCGTCGAAGCCGTAGGTGGTGATCGGCTTGGTGATGCGCGGCAGGATTCAGATCGATCTCGCTCATCCGGTAGTCATGCCGCATGATCCGCCCTCCCGGAGGACTCCGATCCACCGGGCGCCGAAGCGCCTGTGGAATCGTATGCTGCCAGGGCCGGCGCCACCTGGCCGATGCTGCCGGCACCCATCACCAGCACCACGTCGCCCCCCTGCGCCAGGTCGCGCACCGCGGCCGGCACGCCGGCGACGTTTTCCACGAACACCGGTTCGACCTTGCCCGCCACCCGCACCGCGCGCGCCAGCGCACGGCCGTCGGCCGCCACGATCGGCGCCTCGCCGGCGGGATACACCTCGGTCAGCAGCAGCACGTCGGTCTCCGACAGCACTTTGACGAAGTCTTCGAAGCAGTCGCGGGTGCGGGTATAGCGGTGCGGCTGGAACACCAGCACCAGTCGCCGTCCCGGGAAGGCGCCGCGCGCCGCGGCCAGCGTCGCCGCCATCTCCACCGGATGGTGGCCATAGTCGTCGACCAGGCAGTAATGGCCTCCGTCCCTGGCGGGCAATTCGCCGTAGCGCTGGAAGCGCCGTCCGACGCCGTGGAATTCGGCCAGCGCCTTGACGATGGCGGCGTCATGGGCGCCGACCTCGGTCGCCACCGCGATGGCCGCCAGTGCATTGAGCACATTGTGCATGCCGGGGTGGTTCAACACCACGTCGAGGTCGGCCATGCCTTCGCGCTTGACGGTGAACCGCATCCTGCCGTGTTCGAAGCGCGGGTTGACCCCGCGCACCTGCGCCGCTTCGTCGAAGCCGTAGGTGGTGATCGGCTTGGTGATGCGCGGCAGGATTTCGCGCACGTGCGGATCGTCGACGCACAACACCGCCATGCCGTAGAAGGGCAGCCGCTGGCAGAAATCGACGAAGGCCGTTTTCAGGCGCTCGAAATCATGGCCGTAGGTGTCCATGTGGTCGGCGTCGATGTTGGTGACGATGGCGATCACCGGCGTCAGATACAGGAAGGAGGCGTCGGACTCGTCGGCTTCGGCGACCAGAAAATCGCCCTGTCCCAATCGCGCGTTGGTGCCGGCCGCAGTGAGCTTGCCTCCGATGACATAGGTGGGATCCATGCCCGCCTCGCCGAGGATGCTGGCAACGAGACTGGTCGTGGTCGTCTTGCCGTGCGTCCCCGCTACCGCGATACCCTGTTTCAGACGCATCAGTTCCGCCAGCATCAGTGCGCGCGGCACGATGGGAATTTTCTTCTCGCGCGCAGCGACGACTTCGGGGTTGGATTCCTGCACCGCGGTCGAGGTGACGACCGCGTCGGCACCGGCGATGTGTTCGGCCGCATGGCCGCGCTGGATGCGCGCGCCCAGCCTGGACAGCCGCTGCGTCACCGCGTTGTCTGCCAGATCGGAACCGGATACGGCATAGCCCAGGTTCAGCAGCACCTCGGCGATGCCGCTCATGCCGACGCCGCCGATGCCGACAAAGTGAATATGACGGACTGCGTGCTTCATGACGCCCTCCGGTTGGTGAGGGGTGAGGTGTAAGGGGTGAGGCGTGAGGCGGACGTCGTGCGGGGGCTGGCGCGGGAACGTGTCCCAAGCTCAGTCCAAATCAGATGTGAAGCATTCTGCACGCCTGCCCTCCGCGCCTCACGTCTCACGCCTAACGCCTCACCCATTAGCGCCTCACGCCTCACGCTTCACTCCTCACCAGTTCTTCGCAAATATCGGCGACCTGCCGGGTCGCGTTGGGTTTCGCCAGTGCGCGCGCCTTGTCCGCCATCACGGCGAGCGCGGCGCGATCGAGTCCGGCTATCAGCGCCGCCAGTTTTTCCGCAGTCAGGTCCTTTTGCTGCATCAGCCAGGCCGCACCTGCTTCGCTGAGGAATTCGGCGTTGCCCGTCTGGTGGTCGTCCACCGCGAAAGGGAAGGGCACCAGCAGCGCGGGTACGCCGGCGCAGGCCAGTTCCGCCACCGTCATCGCGCCGGCGCGGCAGATGGCGAAGTCGCAGTCCCGGTAGGCGGCCGCCATGTCCTCGATGTAATCGCGCACCTCGGCCTCCACGCCGGCGGTCGCATAGTTCGCGCGCAGGGCGTCGAGGTGCTGGCGACCGGACTGGTGCACCACCTGCGGACGCTGCCCGGCGGGCAACAGGGCGAGCGCCTTGGGCACCCGTTCGTTCAAGGCCGTGGCGCCGAGGCTGCCGCCCACCACCAGCAGACGCAGCGGGCCGCTGCGGCCTGAACGGTCAGCCGCCGACACCGCCGCAATGTCCGGTCGCACCGGATTGCCCACCCATTCGGTCGCCACGCGGCGGCAGGGGATGGGCTTGTCGTGCGCATGGGTGAACGCCCTGGGGAAGGCGGTCAGCACGCGGTCGGCCAGGCAGGCCAGCACGCGGTTGGTCAGGCCGCCGACGGAATTCTGTTCGTGGATCACCAGCGGCCTGTTCAGGAGGCTCGCCATCATGCCGCCGGGGAAGGCGGTGTAGCCGCCCATGCCCAGCACCACGTCCGGCCGGCGCCTGAGAATGGCGACGAGGCTTTGCCAGAAGGCGACCAGCAGCATCGCCGGCAGCAGTAGCTTCTTCAGCACGCCCTTGCCGCGCACGCCGCCCATGCTTACCCACACCATGTCGATCCCGGCCGCCGGCGCCACCCGCGCTTCGAGGCCGGCGCGGGTGCCAAGCCAGAACACGTCCCAGCCGCGCGCGCGCAGGGCGTCGGCCACCGCCAGCGCGGGATAGACGTGGCCGCCGGTGCCGCCGGCCATGACCATCAGGGTGCGGTTGGCAGTCATGCTTTCAAACCTTTTAACCACAGAGGCACAGAGACACAGAGAAAACCGTTCAAGTGCAGTTCTCCGTGCCTCTGTGTCTCTGTGGTGAAGATTTTTTTGCTGTTCAAAACGTCTTCCCCCGCATCATCTGCCGGTGTTCCCAGTCGATACGCAGCAGCACGGCGACCGCCAGGCAGTTGGCGACGATGCCGCTGCCGCCGAACGACAGGAAGGGCAGGGTGAGGCCCTTGGTCGGAAGCAGGCCGACGTTCACCCCCATGTTGATGAGCGCCTGCACGCCGAGCCAGATGCCGATGCCCTGCGCCACCAGTGCGCAGAAGTTGCGCTCGAGCCGGGCCGCGCGATGGCCGATCAGGAAAGCCTTGACGATCAGCCAGGCGAACAGCGCGACCACCACGGCGACGCCGATAAAGCCGAATTCCTCGGCGATCACGGCGAGCAGGAAATCGGTGTGCGCTTCCGGCAAGTAAAACAGCTTCTCGACGCTGCCGCCCAGCCCGAGTCCGAACCATTCGCCGCGGCCGAAGGCGATCAGCGCGTGCGACAGCTGGTAGCCCTTGCCGTAAGGGTCGGCAAACGGATCCATGAAGCCGAGGATGCGCTGCATCCGGTATTCCGAGGTGAAGATTAGCAATGCAAATCCGATCATCAGCACCACGATCAGGCCGGCGAACACCTTCCAGTTGAGCCCGCCGAGGAACAGGATGCCCATGGCGATCGACACGATCACCACGAAGGCGCCGAAGTCCGGCTCCTTCAGCAGCAGCGCGCCGGCCAGCATCATCACGCCGGCCATCGGCAGGAAGCCCTTCTTGAAGTCGTGCATGAAGGCGGCCTTGCGCGTGGTGTAGTCGGCGGCGTACAGCACGGCAAGGAACTTCATCAACTCGGACGGCTGCAGGTTGGCGAAGCCCAGCGGAATCCAGCGGCGGCTGCCGTTGACCTCGCGGCCGATGCCGGGGATCAGCACCACCACCAGCAGCAGCAGGCCGGCGAGGAAGAGATAGGGCGCCGCCTGCTGCCACACCCGCATCGGCACCTGGAAGGCGGCGACGCCGACGCCGACGCCGAGCGCGATGAAGATGCCCTGGCGCAGCAGATAGTATTCGCCGTTGTGGCCGGTGTAGCGGGCCGCCTCGGCGATTGCGATGGACGCCGAATACACCATCACCAGGCCGAGCGCCAGCAGGCCGAACGCCAGCCACAGCAGGCTGAAATCGAGTTCGCCGCTGGGTTTGGGGACGCGATCAGCGCGTGCGACAGCTGGTAGCCCTTGCCGTAAGGGTCGGCAAACGGATCCATGAAGCCGAGGATGCGCTGCATCCGGTATTCCGAGGTGAAGATTAGCAATGCAAATCCGATCATCAGCACCACGATCAGGCCGGCGAACACCTTCCAGTTGAGCCCGCCGAGGAACAGGATGCCCATGGCGATCGACACGATCACCACGAAGGCGCCGAAGTCCGGCTCCTTCAGCAGCAGCGCGCCGGCCAGCATCATCACGCCGGCCATCGGCAGGAAGCCCTTCTTGAAGTCGTGCATGAAGGCGGCCTTGCGCGTGGTGTAGTCGGCGGCGTACAGCACGGCAAGGAACTTCATCAACTCGGACGGCTGCAGGTTGGCGAAGCCCAGCGGAATCCAGCGGCGGCTGCCGTTGACCTCGCGGCCGATGCCGGGGATCAGCACCACCACCAGCAGCAGCAGGCCGGCGAGGAAGAGATAGGGCGCCGCCTGCTGCCACACCCGCATCGGCACCTGGAAGGCGGCGACGCCGACGCCGACGCCGAGCGCGATGAAGATGCCCTGGCGCAGCAGATAGTATTCGCCGTTGTGGCCGGTGTAGCGGGCCGCCTCGGCGATTGCGATGGACGCCGAATACACCATCACCAGGCCGAGCGCCAGCAGGCCGAACGCCAGCCACAGCAGGCTGAAATCGAGTTCGCCGCTGGGTTTGGGGACGCGCGCGGTGTAGAGCATCGTCAAGTCGCCTCGGGCTCAGCGTTTGCCCCATCTCCCTTGAGGGGAGAGTGTGAGGGCTGTGCCGCCCTTTCTGCCGCCAGCTTGTTCACGGCATCGATAAACACTTCGGCGCGATGGATGTAGTT
Source organism: Thermoplasmatota archaeon (assembly GCA_023475455.1). The sequence goes on from JAMCVR010000171.1 coordinate 19,590, forward strand.
GCGGAACATGTCGAAGCTGGCGCAGGCGGGCGACAGCAGCACCGCATCGCCGGGCCGGGCGAGGCGCTGCGCCTGTTCGACGGCTTCCTGCAAACTGCTCACCTGAAGGGTTTCCACCCCGCTGCCCGAAATGGCGGTTGCGATCAGCGGCGCATCGCGCCCGATCAGTCGATACGCAGCAGCACGGCGACCGCCAGGCAGTTGGCGACGATGCCGCTGCCGCCGAACGACAGGAAGGGCAGGGTGAGGCCCTTGGTCGGAAGCAGGCCGACGTTCACCCCCATGTTGATGAGCGCCTGCACGCCGAGCCAGATGCCGATGCCCTGCGCCACCAGTGCGCAGAAGTTGCGCTCGAGCCGGGCCGCGCGATGGCCGATCAGGAAAGCCTTGACGATCAGCCAGGCGAACAGCGCGACCACCACGGCGACGCCGATAAAGCCGAATTCCTCGGCGATCACGGCGAGCAGGAAATCGGTGTGCGCTTCCGGCAAGTAAAACAGCTTCTCGACGCTGCCGCCCAGCCCGAGTCCGAACCATTCGCCGCGGCCGAAGGCGATCAGCGCGTGCGACAGCTGGTAGCCCTTGCCGTAAGGGTCGGCAAACGGATCCATGAAGCCGAGGATGCGCTGCATCCGGTATTCCGAGGTGAAGATTAGCAATGCAAATCCGATCATCAGCA
>JAMCVR010000170.1:0-8196 GCA_023475455.1 Thermoplasmatota archaeon
CAGGTGGTCTGCGCGTTTATCTTCGCCGTGAAATCCTGGATGCGCTGGCCGACCCGGCCGAATCGTCGATCATGGACAACCTGGCGTCGGCAGGGCTTTCTGTTCAGCCGCGCTCGGCGATCCCGGCCACGGCCTCGCACCCGGCACCCGCTACGCCGACATCCCCGACGACTGGAGCTGTCCAGACTGCGGCGTGATGCTGCTGCCGCTGACGCTGAAATGGGCACGCGAAATGGGCGTGCCGCTCATCCAGGCGATCGACCTGATTTCCTGGAGGCCGGCGCAGATCCTGGGCGTGCCGGGCGGCAACCTGGCGGTCGGCAGCGGCGCCGACATCTGCATTTTCGACGAGACGGCGGAGTGGGTCGTCACCCAGAAAACGCTGGCCAGCCAGGGCGACAACACACCCTTCCTCCGCCATCCCATGCAGGGCCGGGTGCGCTACACGCTGATCGACGGCCATATCGATTTTGAATCCCCGCGCTGAGCTTCTCACTGTCATCCATGGCGGATAAATTCGCCGCCATGCGTCTCGCGTCCTTTCCTTCGCTGCTGCTCAGCCTGTTCGCTGGCACCCTGGCCGTCGCCGGCTTCGCCCCGCTCGGCGTCTGGCCCTTGCCCATCCTGAGCCTGGCCGTGCTGTTCGGACTGCTGATGCGCACCGCCTCGGGGCGTGCCGGCTTTCTCACCGGCTTCGCATGGGGGCAGGGGTTTTTCATTGCCGGCGTGAGCTGGGTGTTCGTCAGCCTGTCGGTGTACGGCGGCATGGCGACCTGGCTGGCGGCGCTCGCGACCTTCCTGTTTTGCTCAGTGCTGGCGCTGTTTCCGGCAATGGTCGGCGCGCTGCAGGCGCGCATCCCCCTCCCGCCCGCGCTGCGTCTGCTGCTGCTGATTCCGCTTGCGTGGGGCGCGACGGAATGGGTGCGCGGCTGGCTTTTCACCGGCTTTCCGTGGCTGGCGATGGGCTACTCGCAGGTGCCGGCCAGCCCGCTGGCAGGCTATGCGCCGCTGGTCGGCGTCTACGGCGTGTCGTTCCTGCTGGCGCTGGTCGCGGCGCTGCTGGCGTGGAGCGTGACGGCGCGCGGTCCGCTGGCGCGGCGCGCCTGGGCCGCGGTGGCGATCGTGGCGCTGGGAGTCGGTGGCCAGGCCTTGCGCAGCATCGACTGGACCACCCCGGACGGCGCGCCGACAACGGTCGCGCTGCTGCAGGGCAATATCCCGCAGGAAATGAAATGGCGTCCGGAAAAAACGCTGGCCACGCTGGAAAGCTACGCGCGCATGGCGGCCGCCTCGCCCGCGCAGCTGATCGTGCTGCCGGAAACCGCGCTGCCGCTGTTCGAATCCGATCTCCCCGACGCCTATCGCGACGGGCTGATTTCCCTCGGCCGGAAAAACGGCGGCGACGTGCTGACCGGACTTCCCACCGGGTCGCTTGCGGGCGCCTACTACAACAGCGTGATCAGCTTCGGCAGCGCGCCCAGCCAGCGCTATCACAAGGTCCATCTGGTGCCGTTCGGCGAATATATTCCGTTGAAGGCGGTGTGGGGCTGGGTGATCCGGGTGCTGCACATTCCGCTGTCGGATTTTGCGCGCGGCGCCATCGACCAGCGCCCGCTCGCCATCGGCGGCCAGCGGGTGGCGGCCAACATCTGTTACGAGGATGCCTTCGGCGAGGAAATCATCCGCCAGCTGCCCGAGGCGAGCGTGCTGGTGAATGTCAGCAATCTGGCCTGGTTCGGCGATTCGTTCGCACCCTGGCAACACGCCCAGATGTCGCAGATGCGCGCGCTTGAAACCGGGCGCATGATGCTGCGCGCCACCAATACCGGCGTGACCGCGATCATCGATGCGCGCGGCCGCGTCCTGGCGAGTTTGCCGCTTTTCACCACCGGCAGCCTCTCAGGCGAAATCCAGGGCTATGCCGGGAGCACGCCCTATGTGCGCTGGGGCAATGTGCCGGTGCTGGCGTTGTGGGGCGTGCTGGGAATCGTCCTGCTGGCGATCGCGATCAGGCGGCGGCCCTGATCCGCGTGGTGTTGCGGCCGCTGCGCTTGGCTTCCAGCAGGGCGGCGTCGGCACGCGCCAGCGCTTCGTTTTCTTCCTTGTCCTCGCGGCTGTATTCGGACAGGCCGCCGCTCCACGACAGCTTTTGCGTCACGCCGGGAATAAGCTCAACGCTTTCGGGCATTTTGGCGCGCAGGCGCTCGGCCAGTTCCTGCGCGCGATCCAGCGGAGTGAAGGGAAACAGCACGCAGAATTCGTCGCCGCCCAGGCGGGCGATGAAATCGCTGTTGCGCAGGCAGGCCTTCAAGGCATTGCCGAACTTGATGATGAGCTGATCGCCCGCCTCGTGGCCGAAGGTGTCGTTGACCTGCTTGAAGTTGTCGATGTCCATGATCAGCAAACTGTGCGACCAGCCGTCCTTCAGGCTGGCAAACAGCTCCTTCTGCTTTTCATCGAAGCTGCGCCGGTTGTTGACCTGCGACAGGTGATCGAGCCGCGCCTGCGACGATACTTCCTTCTGCCGTCCCAGCATGACCTTGCCGAGCTTCAGCATGGTATCGAGCGGTGCCTGGAACTCCGCGAGGCTGACCGGGTAATCGGCGCGCAAGCGCTGCTGACGCAGATCGTTGGTGAGCTTCACCAGCGTGCGCAGGTTGTCGGTCACCCGATTGCGCACTGCCAGGATGGTGGCCGCCACCAGGATGGCGATGATCAGACTGGCCACCAGCCAGCCCAGCAGGTAGGGCGCCACGCTCTCCACCACCGGTGTGACCGGGCGCCATACGGCAATCTGCCAGGGCGTGCCGGCCAGCGCGATCAGGGTGGGGCGGGTATGGCGCTTGATCGCCTGATTGCCGCGCCGCATCAGCACCATGGCGGCACCATCCGCCTGGCGCTGCTGCAACTCGGCATAGGCGGCCGCGTCCGGCAGCGGCAGGGTGTCGAACAGCACCTGCAGCTGCGGCACGCTCTGCTCGACGATGACAAAACCCAGCCGCTTGCCGTCGCTGCCCACCACCGGGTGCGACAAGGACAGATTGAAGGTGGCGGTGGCGGACGCCCCCGCGCGGCCTGCCGTGGCCAGCAGCCGCCGGGTGTCGCCCGGCAGGAAGCCCGGCAGCAGCTGGCGCTGGCCGTCGGTGACGAACAGCACGGTCGCGTCCTGGTTCAGGGCGTACAGGTTGGCGGCCTGCGCCTGGCACACGTCCGGCGCGGCGCCGGCGAAACACGCCAGCGTCTGCGGGTGGGCGGCGATCCGTGCCGCCGTGCGCTGCATGGCCTCGGCCAGGAATTCGATCTGCGTGGCCATCACCGGCTTGTCCAGTTCTTCCGGCGCGGGCTGGGCCTGCGACCGCGACAGATAAATCGCGGACGTGACGAGTCCTGCCAGCAGCACCAGAGCTGCGGCCAGGATCAGGCCAAACCGCGATATGGACGTATGGTGCATGACTGCGCCAGCCGATTCTCCAACTTCTTATATTTATGGTTCTCCGCCGGTTGTTGACCTGCGACAGGTGATCGAGCCGCGCCTGCGACGATACTTCCTTCTGCCGTCCCAGCATGACCTTGCCGAGCTTCAGCATGGTATCGAGCGGTGCCTGGAACTCCGCGAGGCTGACCGGGTAATCGGCGCGCAAGCGCTGCTGACGCAGATCGTTGGTGAGCTTCACCAGCGTGCGCAGGTTGTCGGTCACCCGATTGCGCACTGCCAGGATGGTGGCCGCCACCAGGATGGCGATGATCAGACTGGCCACCAGCCAGCCCAGCAGGTAGGGCGCCACGCTCTCCACCACCGGTGTGACCGGGCGCCATACGGCAATCTGCCAGGGCGTGCCGGCCAGCGCGATCAGGGTGGGGCGGGTATGGCGCTTGATCGCCTGATTGCCGCGCCGCATCAGCACCATGGCGGCACCATCCGCCTGGCGCTGCTGCAACTCGGCATAGGCGGCCGCGTCCGGCAGCGGCAGGGTGTCGAACAGCACCTGCAGCTGCGGCACGCTCTGCTCGACGATGACAAAACCCAGCCGCTTGCCGTCGCTGCCCACCACCGGGTGCGACAAGGACAGATTGAAGGTGGCGGTGGCGGACGCCCCCGCGCGGCCTGCCGTGGCCAGCAGCCGCCGGGTGTCGCCCGGCAGGAAGCCCGGCAGCAGCTGGCGCTGGCCGTCGGTGACGAACAGCACGGTCGCGTCCTGGTTCAGGGCGTACAGGTTGGCGGCCTGCGCCTGGCACACGTCCGGCGCGGCGCCGGCGAAACACGCCAGCGTCTGCGGGTGGGCGGCGATCCGTGCCGCCGTGCGCTGCATGGCCTCGGCCAGGAATTCGATCTGCGTGGCCATCACCGGCTTGTCCAGTTCTTCCGGCGCGGGCTGGGCCTGCGACCGCGACAGATAAATCGCGGACGTGACGAGTCCTGCCAGCAGCACCAGAGCTGCGGCCAGGATCAGGCCAAACCGCGATATGGACGTATGGTGCATGACTGCGCCAGCCGATTCTCCAACTTCTTATATTTATGGTTCTCCGCAATGACAGGCCTCCCCAGCTTCGGGCAACCTGCCGACATGGCGCTTACAGCAGCAAGTTCCATGCCCTGATGTACGCGCACCGGCAGGCTGACCTGCCGGGTGCAACTGTTGCTCAAATGTAAAAATTTCCGACACTACTGGCGGCCGGTACTGCCGAATCCCCCTTCGCCGCGCTGGCTCACGCCAAATTCTTCCACCACGTTGAACTCGGCCTGCACCACCGGCACGACGACGAGCTGCGCCAGCCGCTCCATCGGCGCCAGTTCGAACGCCTGCTGCCCGCGGTTCCAGGCGGACACCATGAGCTGGCCCTGATAATCCGAGTCGATCAGCCCGACCAGGTTGCCCAGCACGATGCCGTGCTTGTGGCCCAGGCCGGAGCGCGGCAGGATCAGCGCCGCATAGCCGGGATCGGCCAGATGGACGGCCATGCCCGTAGGAATCAGCCGGGTTTCGCCGGGTGAAAGCGTGATGGGCGCATCGATGCAGGCGCGCAGGTCGAGTCCGGCCGAGCCCACGGTGGCGTAATGCGGCAGCTGGTCGCGCAGGCGGGCGTCGAGAATCTTCACATTCATCTTCATATTCGTCGGGATTTCGTCAGTTGAGCAGGGTTGCAAGGTGGCGGATCAGGTGGCGCGCCTGGGTAAGCTTATCGGCCCGCGGCAATGCGTGCCGGCCCTGGCCGTCGAGCAGCACCAGTTCGGCCGTGTCCTGCCCCAGCGTGTCCTGCGCCAGGTTGCCGACCAGCAGCGGCAGTTTCTTCTTCAGGCGCTTGGTTTCGGCATGCTCGGTGAGCCGTTCGGTCTCGGCGGCAAAACCGACGCAAAAAGGGGCATCGGGCAAGGCGGCGACTTCGGCCAGGATATCGGGGTTGGCGATCAGATTCAGCGTGAGTCCTTCAGCGCTTTTCTTGATTTTCTGCGGCACCGCCGCATCCACCCGGTAATCGGCCACCGCCGCCACCGCGATGAACACGTCGCTCGGCAACTCGGCCATCACCGCTTCGCGCATCCCGGCCGCGCTTTGCACGTCGATGCGGCGCACCCCCGCCGGCGTGGCGAGACAGGTCGGCCCCGACACCAGGCATACCTTGGCACCCGCCTCGGCTGCCGCCTGCGCGACCGCATAGCCCATCTTGCCGGAACTGCGGTTGGTCAGCCCGCGCACCGGGTCGATCGCTTCGAAGGTGGGGCCGGCGGTGATCAACACCCGCTTGCCCGCGAGCGGCCCCGCACCCGGCACGCCCGGCAGGGCGGCCAGGATGTCGGCCGGCTCCAGCATCCGCCCGGGGCCGGTTTCGCCGCAGGCCTGCTCGCCCGCGGCCGGCCCCAGCAAGTGCACGCCGTCCGCGCGCAACTGTTCCAGATTGCGCCGGGTCGGCGCGGCCGCCCACATTTCCCGGTTCATCGCCGGCGCGACGGCGAGCGCGCAGGTGCGCGCGAGACACAGGGTCGACAACAGGTCGTCGGCACGCCCGTGCGCGAGTTTGGCCAGGAAGTCGGCCGACGCCGGCGCCACCAGCACCAGGTCGGCATCGCGCGACAGGTGGATGTGCTCCATGCCGTCGCCGCGGGCGGCGTCCCATAAGGACGTCAGCACCGGTTTGCCGGACAGCGCCTGAAAAGTCAGCGGGGTGACGAACTGCTGCGCGGCGGCGGTCATCACCACCCGCACGTCGGCCCCGGCCTTGACCAGCAGACGGCACAGCTCCGCCGCCTTGTAGGCGGCGATGCCGCCGGTCACGCCGAGGATGATTTTTTGGGTCGCCAGCGACACGGTCTCGATTCCTGGCCCGCTTTCAATGAATAATGACGGCATTCTACGGGAGGGAAGCTGGCATGGCGATCCGCGACTGGCCGGAAGACGCGCGTCCGCGCGAAAAGCTGCTGAAACGGGGGGCCGCAGCGTTGACGGATGCCGAACTGGTTGCAGTATTTCTGCGCACGGGCGTGGTCGGCAAAAGCGCGGTCGACCTCGGGCGCGAACTGGTCGAACGCTTTGGCGGCCTGGGCGGCTTGTGCCGCGCCGACAGGAAGATGGCCTGCGAAGCCCCCGGCGTGGGCGAAGCCAAATATGCGCTGTTGCAGGCGGTGATGGAAATGGCGCGGCGCACGCTGGCCGAGGACATGCGGGCGGGCGACGCGCTGACCTCACCCGCCGCCGTTCGCGATTACCTGCGGCTGATCCTGCGCGGCAAGGAATACGAGGTGTTCTGCTGCGTGTTTCTCGACGCGCAAAACCGGGTGATCGCGGTGGAAGAGCTGTTTCGCGGCACGCTGACGCAAACCAGCGTCTACCCGCGCGAAATCATCAAGCGCGCCCTGGCGCACAATGCCGCAGCGCTGATCCTGGCGCACAACCATCCCAGCGGCGTGGCCGAACCCAGCCCGGCCGACCGCAGCCTCACCCGCAAACTGGCGGATGCGCTGGCGCTGGTGGACGTCCGCGTGCTCGACCATTTCATCGTCGCGGGCGCGTCCTCGCTGTCGTTCATGGAATCCGGCCACCTGTGAGCCAACCGGCAAACTTGCCTCCCGCGTTCGGGCTGTGGTATAAATTGCGGTTCTCGGGTTAACCCCTTTCGTTAACCCTCACTGGTTAACCCTCAATTTTGGAGCAGCATCATGGCTCGCGTATGTGTCGTGACGGGCAAGAAGCCCATGGTCGGGAACAACGTTTCCCACGCCAACAATAAAACCAAGCGTCGTTTCCTGCCCAACCTGCAATACCGCCGGTTCTGGGTCGAGAGCGAGAACCGCTGGGTTCGTCTGCGTTTGTCCAATGCTGCCCTTCGCACCATCGACAAGAACGGCATCGAGTCCGTTCTGGCCGAGCTGCGCGCCAGTGGCGTTGCCGTGTAAGGAGAACCATCATGGCTAAAGGCGGACGCGAAAAGATCAAGCTGGAGTCCACTGCGGGCACCGGCCACTTCTACACCACCACCAAGAACAAGAAAACCATGCCCGAGAAAATGGAGATCAGCAAGTTCGATCCCAAGGCTCGCAAGCATGTAATGTACAAGGAAACCAAGCTGAAGTAATTCAGTCGGCTGCCCAACAAAAAACCCGCCGATCGGCGGGTTTTTTGTTGGGCATTGGCCGGGAAGAGAACCGCCCCCTGCCGCGGACGGCCCTTGGGCCGTCCCGCCTGTCAGGCGTAGCTGCGCAGGCGGACCGAGAATTCCCTCAACGAGTGGATGCCGCTTTCCTCGGCGCGTTTGCACCAGGCTTGCAGCTGGTCGAGCAATTGCTCGCGGCTGGCGGTGGAGCGCCCCCAGATGGCCGCCAGTTCCTGCCGCATGCGATAGACCGTCTGCAGGCGCTCGCTCTTGCCCAAAAGGGTGTCGAGTTCGGCCTTGTCGGACGCGGCGAGCTCGGCGGGCTCCTTGTGCAGCCAGCGGCGGAAGCTGTCGAAGTTCCAGTTCTGCGGCAGGCTCGCGCTCGCCTTCAGCTTGGCGATTTCGGCTGCGCTGTCCGCGCGCACGCTCTTCACGAAGCGCGTCATCACGTCGTAGCGATGGGTGATGACGGCCTGCAGGGTGTCGAGGTCGCACAGCGGCTTGGCCGGCTGCCATTTCACCGTCGGCGCCACCTTGCGGATGGTGGCCAGCCCGACGTAGGACATCAGCTTGATGTAGAGCCAGCCGATATCGAACTCGTACCACTTG
>JAMCVR010000170.1:8416-14346 GCA_023475455.1 Thermoplasmatota archaeon
CGAGGTCGATCGCCATCATCAGCACGATGCCCCTGGCCGAATGGCGGCTGTAGACGTTGCGTTCCATCCAGTCGTCGGGCGTGCCGTGGCCGTATTTTTCCAGCGTCTCGGCCACCCTGGCTTCGGCGCGATACAGCTCGGAGCCTTCCCAGAAGACTTTCTTGATGCCCTTGACCTGCGGGCTGTGCGGATCTTCGGCGGTTTCGCATTTGGCGTGGTGCTTGCGGTGGATGGCGACCCATTCCCTGGTGACCATGCCGGTGGTGAGCCACAGCCAGAAACGGAAGAAGTGGCTGGCGACGGGGTGCAGATCGACGGCGCGGTGCGCCTGCGAACGGTGCAGGAAAATGGTGACGGCGGCGATGGTGATGTGGGTCAGGCCAAGGGCCGCCAGCACATAACCCCACCAGGGTAAATCCAACAAACCTAATTGCATTTCATGCTTCCTGAAAAAGGACAGTATCGTCCAGTAATGTACGGATAAATCCCATAAAAATCAAGGATTATTCGCGGCCTGGTTGGCAGACGGGGGCCATGTGGACCACCCGCTGCGGAAAGGGAATTTCGATTCCGGCGGCCTTGAAGCGCCGCCAGATCGCCCAGTTGATGTCGGAGCGCAGATTGTTCTGTCCTTCGCTAGGATCGCGTATCCACACGGCCAGTTCCAGCAGAATGCCATTATCGGCAAATTCCTTCAGAAATACCCTGGGCATATTGTCCGGGTCGTCGAAAATCACCCGCTTCTGATCGTGCGCCGCTTCCAGCATCAGCGCCTCGGCCTGCTCCAGATCCGTTTCATAGGACACCTGCACCGGCAGCGCGACCCGCACGTTGGGCTTGGACAGGGAATGGTTGACCACCGTCTGGGTGATCAGGGTTTCGTTGGGGACGATGCTTTCCGTTCCGTCCAGCGACCTGAGCAGGGTATAACGGGTGTTGATCTGGCTGACCTGGCCGTATTTGTTGTCGACCGTGACCAGGTCGCCGATCCGCACCGAGCGGTCGAGCAGGATGATGAAACCGGACACGTAGTTGCTGGCGACTTTTTGCAGGCCGAAGCCGATGCCCACGCCGAGCGCGCCGCCGAACACCGACAGCACGGTGAGGTCGATCCCCACCGCCGGCAGCGCCACCAGCACCGCCAGGATCAGCAACACCGTGCGGGCCGCTTTCGACAGGGCCATGCGCAGCGACAGGTTTATCTGCGTGACGCCCATCAGGCGGCTTTCGACCATGCGCGCCAGGGTCAGCGCGACGATCACCGCCACCACGATCACCGCTGTCGCCTGGAACAGCAGCCACAACGAGAAGCGATGGCTGCCCGACTGGAACGACAACGCCTCCATCGCCGCGTGGATGCGCGGCAGCAGGCCGGTGATGTGCAGCGCGAACGCGCCCCAGATCAGCCAGGCCGCGGTGCGTTCCCACAGCCTGAGCGATTCGCGCGGCTCGAACACGTAGCGCAGCGCATAAATCGCCAGCCGCACGCCCATCAGCGCCAGCAGCAGCGGCACCGCCAGGTTGAGCAGATGCGTGTTGGGCAGCCAGACGTCCGCAATTTCACGCCCCAGCAGCAGCGCCAATAGCATGACAAACGGGAAGCCCATGCGGCGGATGCCGGCCCGCCCGGCCGACCACAGGGTATCCGGCCTGCCGAGATAGGGCTTCGCCAGCCGCATGACGCCCCAGGCCGCCAGCGCGCACGCCGCCAGCACGCCCAGCTGCCACAGCAGGGCGACATCGTGGCTGTCGTCGATAAGGCGCGTCAGCAGGTTGTCGAAGGGAATGGGTTTGGCCAAGGCAGACTCAGAAATTGTGAGTGAACTGCGCACTCAGGATATCGACCTGGCTGTCGTATTCGCCTTTGAGCGTGGTGCCGTTGTCGCTGCTCTGCAAACCGGGGGCGTTCACGAACAGGTGGGCGTAGCCGAAGTCCAGCACACTCTTGCCGGACAGCCGATACCGCCCCCCGACTGCAACCCAGGTGCGGGCGCCATCGGGAATGCGGGGGGTGCGGTAGATATCCGAGACGGGCGCCTCGTCGTACGCGACGCCGCCGCGCAGGCTCAATTGGTCGCTCACGTGCCAGGTCGCTCCCAGCGAATAACGCAGAACGTCTTTCCAGTTTTCAAGGGTGGTCTTGTCGACGGCGCCCCGGATGGGCAGATCGTCGAAATCGCTCCAGCCGGTCCAGGTCACATCGGCCAGCAGATCCCATTTCGGGGACAGCTTGCGAAAAAGGCTCAGCGACGCGCTGTCCGGCAAGGTGACCGCTGCCGTGACCGGGCCATTGAGGGAAGCCGCACCGGGATCGGACGTGCTGGACGTGCCTTCGAGCGTGTAGTCCACTTCGGAGCGGTAGGACAAGCCGATGCGGGTGGCAGGGGCGAGCTGCCACAGGGCGCCCAGGTTGTAGCCCCAGCCGTAATCGTCCCCCTTGATGGTGACCAGCGGCTGGCCCAAGATGGGGATCCGGTTGGTCAGCACAGCCTGGATCCACTGGATGTTGAGTCCCACGCCAAGCGACAGGGTATCGCTGACCTTGCAGGCGATGGACGGATTGATGTTGATCGTTTTGACTTCCGATTGGATGGCCTGATAACGCCCGATCCAGTCGGGGTCGTATTCGGTCTTGAGGCCGAAGGGGCTGTTGAGGCCAACGCCCAGATGCACGTCCGGCGTGAGCCGGAACGCAAAGTAGGCATTGGGTACCAGCGCCCAGCCCCCTGCATCGCCCCCTTGATTTCCTGGAATGAAAGTATCTGATGCTATAAATTTTCCAACACCCGAAAACTCGGCCTTCGGCTTGATCAAATGCCCCGCCACCACGACTTGCCGGTCCGGCAGCTGTGTCATGCCCGCCGGGTTGAAATAGACCGTGCTGGCATCCTGGGCCACGGCGGCGGCCCCGGCATACGCGTTGCCGAGGCCGCTGGCGTTCTGTTCGATCAGCGCAAAGCCGGCGGCATGCGCGAGATGGGCACAGCCGGCCAGGACCAGGCCTGCGGCCAGGCGATGAATACGATGAGACATTAAAGCTCTCCCTTGAATATTGGAATCATCCGCGCGCGAAATCGGCATACATGGCCTCGACCGCCGCGCGGTAACGGTCGAGCACCTGGTTGCGCCTGACCTTGAGGGTGGGGGTCAGCAGGCCCTCGTCCACCGTCCACGGCTTGAGTTCCGGGTGCAGACGGCGGATCTGGGCATAGCCCGGAAAATGCTTGAGATGGTGCGCGATGCGCCGGGTGAGCGCCTTCACCACCCTGGGGTCGCGCAATGCCGTGGGATGGCGGGGGTCGACATGGAGGCTGGCGGCAAAGGCCTGCCAGTGTTCCTCGTTCAGCACGGTCAGCGCGGCGAGATAGGGCCGGCCTTCGCCAACCACCATCACCTGCTCGAACAGCGGATCGAGCAGGATGGCGGATTCCATGTCGGTGGGCGGCACCTTCTCGCCGTTGTTCAGCACGATGACGTCCTTGATGCGCCCGATGATCGCGTAATGGCCGTTGGCGTCGACGCTCGCCTGGTCGCCGCTGTGCAGCCAGCCTTCGCTGTCGATCATGGCGCGGGTGGCGGCCTCGTCCTTCCAGTAGCCGCGCATCACGCAACGGCTGCGCGTGAGCAGCTCATCGTTGTCGCCGATCTTCACCTCGACGCCGGGCAGCGGCTGGCCGATGCCGGCGGGCACATTGGAATCGGGCCGGTTCACGCACACCACCGGGCCGGTTTCGGTGAGGCCGTAGCCCTGATAAATCGGCACGCCCAGGCCGATGAACACTTGCGCAATCTCGGGCGACAGCGCGGCACCGCCGGAAATCGCCAGCCGCAGCCGCCCGCCCAGTTTCTGCGTGACATTCCTCGCCACCCGTTTTTCGAGCAGCGGCCACAGCAGCAGCTCGGGGTGCCACATCGCCCGCCCCTGCTCACGCTCAAAGCGCCGCCAGCCCACCCGCACCGCCAACCGGAACAGCAGCCTGGCGAGGAGACCTCTCTTCGCCAGCCCATCCTGGATGCGGCCGTAGACGCGTTCGTAGATGCGCGGCACCGAAATCAGCGCAAAGCCGGCGGCATGCGCGAGATGGGCACAGCCGGCCAGGACCAGGCCTGCGGCCAGGCGATGAATACGATGAGACATTAAAGCTCTCCCTTGAATATTGGAATCATCCGCGCGCGAAATCGGCATACATGGCCTCGACCGCCGCGCGGTAACGGTCGAGCACCTGGTTGCGCCTGACCTTGAGGGTGGGGGTCAGCAGGCCCTCGTCCACCGTCCACGGCTTGAGTTCCGGGTGCAGACGGCGGATCTGGGCATAGCCCGGAAAATGCTTGAGATGGTGCGCGATGCGCCGGGTGAGCGCCTTCACCACCCTGGGGTCGCGCAATGCCGTGGGATGGCGGGGGTCGACATGGAGGCTGGCGGCAAAGGCCTGCCAGTGTTCCTCGTTCAGCACGGTCAGCGCGGCGAGATAGGGCCGGCCTTCGCCAACCACCATCACCTGCTCGAACAGCGGATCGAGCAGGATGGCGGATTCCATGTCGGTGGGCGGCACCTTCTCGCCGTTGTTCAGCACGATGACGTCCTTGATGCGCCCGATGATCGCGTAATGGCCGTTGGCGTCGACGCTCGCCTGGTCGCCGCTGTGCAGCCAGCCTTCGCTGTCGATCATGGCGCGGGTGGCGGCCTCGTCCTTCCAGTAGCCGCGCATCACGCAACGGCTGCGCGTGAGCAGCTCATCGTTGTCGCCGATCTTCACCTCGACGCCGGGCAGCGGCTGGCCGATGCCGGCGGGCACATTGGAATCGGGCCGGTTCACGCACACCACCGGGCCGGTTTCGGTGAGGCCGTAGCCCTGATAAATCGGCACGCCCAGGCCGATGAACACTTGCGCAATCTCGGGCGACAGCGCGGCACCGCCGGAAATCGCCAGCCGCAGCCGCCCGCCCAGTTTCTGCGTGACATTCCTCGCCACCCGTTTTTCGAGCAGCGGCCACAGCAGCAGCTCGGGGTGCCACATCGCCCGCCCCTGCTCACGCTCAAAGCGCCGCCAGCCCACCCGCACCGCCAACCGGAACAGCAGCCTGGCGAGGAGACCTCTCTTCGCCAGCCCATCCTGGATGCGGCCGTAGACGCGTTCGTAGATGCGCGGCACCGAAATCAGCACGGTGGGGCGAATGTCCTGCAGATCCTGCGCCAACTGAGCGATCGAGCGCGCATAGGCGACTTCGGCGCCGAGCAGCATCGGCAGGTAATAGCCGCCGGTGCGCTCCAAAGTATGGGAAAGCGGCAGAAAGGACAGGAACACCTCGTGCCGCCCGAAATCCGCGCATTGCGACGCATAAAAGGCGTTCCACAGCAGATTCTCGTGCGTCAGCATCACGCCCTTGGGGCGCCCGGTGGTGCCCGAGGTATAGACGATGCTGGCCAGCAGGTCGGCGGAGAGAGGGCGTTCGGGCACCGGCGTACCGGCGGCAGCGGCCAGCCAGTCGGCCGCCACCACCAAGCGCGGACTCAAGTCCGCCAGACCTTTTTCCGGCGCGACCAGGCTGACGATGCGCTGCGGGCTGTGGGCCGACCCGGCAATCTCGGCCAGCTTCTTGAGCTGGAACCGGCCTTCGACCAGCAGCAGTTTGGCATCGGCGTGATCGAGGATATAGGCCGCGCTATCGGGGCGGTCGTCGAGGTACAGGGGCACCGTCACCAGGCCCAGCGCGAGCGCCGCCTGGTCGAAGATCACCCACTCGACGCTGTTCTTCAGCATTACCGCCACGCGGTCGCCGGGCACGAGGCCCTCTTTCGCCAGCTCCAAAGTATGGGAAAGCGGCAGAAAGGACAGGAACACCTCGTGCCGCCCGAAATCCGCGCATTGCGACGCATAAAAGGCGTTCCACAGCAGATTCTCGTGCGTCAGCATCACGCCCTTGGGGCG
>JAMCVR010000170.1:14609-20143 GCA_023475455.1 Thermoplasmatota archaeon
AGGCCGCGCTATCGGGGCGGTCGTCGAGGTACAGGGGCACCGTCACCAGGCCCAGCGCGAGCGCCGCCTGGTCGAAGATCACCCACTCGACGCTGTTCTTCAGCATTACCGCCACGCGGTCGCCGGGCACGAGGCCCTCTTTCGCCAGCGCGGCCTGCCAGCGCGCCACTTCGGCCGCCACCTGCGCCCAGGTAAAGCTCACCCAGGTATCGCGCGCCTCGTCGAACTGGCGGTAGGCGACCTGATCCGGCGTCGCCGCGACGCGTGCGCGGAACAGGCCGCACAGCGTGCCGAGCGCATCGGGATGGAACGTGGTTAACGACGCAGCCGTCATGTCAGGTCGGGAAAGTGCGCCAGCGCAGGAAACGCCGCATTGATAACCGCAAAGCCTTGGCGGGTCAAGCGCTGGCCTTGACCAGCACGGCAGCGAAAAAACCGTCCGTTCCATGCACCGCAGGCGACAGCTTCAGCAGGGTGCCGGTATCGAGCGGAATCCTGTTCTGCGCCAGCAGTTCGTTCACCGGCAGCAGGGTGAAGCCGCCTTCCGCCAGCAGCGCCTCGACGATGCTTTCGTTCTCTTCCGGCAGCAGGCTGCAGGTCGCGTAGACCAGGCGGCCGCCGGGTTTCAGCAGCTTTGCCGCCGCGCGCAGGATGACGGCCTGTTTCTGCGTCAGTTCCGCCACGCTTGCGGGCGACTGGCGGAATTTCAGGTCGGGGTTGCGGCGCAGCGTGCCCAGCCCCGAGCACGGCGCATCGACCAGCACGCGGTCGAGCTTGCCGGCCAGCCGCTTCACCCGCGTGTCGTTTTCGGACGCGATCAGCTGCGGCATCACGTTGGACAGCCCCGAGCGCGCCAGCCGCGGCTTCAGGTTGGCGAGCCGCTTTTCCGCCACGTCGAAGGCATACAACCGTCCGGTCGAGGCCATCATCGCGCCGATGGCGAGCGTCTTGCCGCCGGCGCCGGCGCAGAAATCGCACACCATTTCGCCGCGCCGCGCGCCGAGCAGCAGCGCCAGCAGCTGGCTGCCCTCGTCCTGCACTTCCAGGCTGCCGTCGAGAAACAAACCATGACGATTAATCGCCGGATGCGCCCTGAAGCGGATGCCCCAGGGCGAATACGGGGTCGCCTCGACCGCCAGCCCTTCCGCCTGCAACTGCGCCAGCACCGCGTCGCGGCTGGCCTTGTGCGCGTTCACCCGCACGTCGAGCGGCGCCGGCTGCTGCAGGGCGCGGCCGAGCGCGAGGATGTCGGCGTCACTCATCGACAATTGCAGCTTTTCCACCACCCAGTCGGGCAGTTCGGCCATCACGGCCAGCGGCAGTGCGTCCGTCTTGGCGCTGCGGATGTGGTCGATGAGTTCGGGCCTGGCGAATTGTTCCAGGGTCGCCCCGCTCATGCCGCGCAACTTGATCAGCCAGGCGATGATCAGCGTGCGCGGATTGGCCGCTGGCACCACGACCGACAGGTAGCGGTAGCGGCGCAGCACGCCGAACACGGCCTCGGCCACGAACGCGCGGTCGCGCGCGCCGAGCTTTTTGTGCTCGCGGAAAAAGGCCGACAGCACGGCGTCGGCCGGGCGCTTGAAATCCAGCACCAGATCGAGCGCCTGGGTGGCGAGTTGCAGCAGCGGCGGGGTGAGTTCCATCGGGGAGGGGCAGGCAGGTTGGCAGGCGGCAGGGGCTCCCTGCCAGGGGGTTACTCGTCTTCGCCGAGTTCGGGGTCCCAGCCTTTTTCGCGTGCGCGCTCCACGGCCATCTTGTACAGGGCGGTGTGGCGCTCACGCAGCTCGGGCGGCAGGCGGCTGGGCAGGTTGCCGTATTTGTCCCACTCGGCTTCGACCTTGTCGGTCAGCGTCTGCATTTGCCCGAGCTGCCAGCCGGCGCAATCCTCGGTTTCGGGAATGAGGCCGAACAGCCAGCCGTCGAGCACGACGCGCGCCAGCATG
The DNA here is from genome assembly GCA_023475455.1 of Thermoplasmatota archaeon. The sequence continues at coordinate 16,556 of JAMCVR010000170.1, forward strand.
GTGACGCCGTGCTTGTCCTGATAGAAACCGGGGTAGGTCATTTTGTTGTTCATGGCTGCTAGCCTTTGTCTTTCGAAATTTCGTCGTACGGGAAGCGCGTATGGCCATAGCGGATCACCAGCACCGCGCAGGCCATTGAGTGCCAGACGCGATAGCTGGCGGTCTTTGGGAAGTTCGTGGCAGCGTCGAACAAGTGAGGCACAAGGATATCATCGGGGAGGTGTCAGCACTCATTTCGCGCGCGCATGCACCAGCCATTCGCGCCAGATGGCGACCGACACCGCGAGCAGCACCGGCCCCAGGAACAGGCCGATCAGGCCAAAGGCATGGAGGCCGCCGAGCACCCCCAGGAACACCAGCAAAAACGGAATCCGCGTCGGCCCGCTGATGACCAGCGGACGGATCAGGTTGTCGACCCAGCTCACCACCAGCGCGCCCCACAAAAACAGGCCCAGCGCGGCCTGGGTTTCGCCGTGCGCCAGCAGGCCCAGCGACAGCCCGATCCACACCACCGGGCCGACGAAGGGAATCAGCGACACCAGGGCGGTGATCACGCCCCACAAGGCGGGCGCGGGCACGCCCGCCACCCAGTACCCCATCCCGGCGAGCAGCCCCTGCGCCAGCGCGGTGAGTACGATGCCGAACACCACGGCGCGCACCGTCACCCCAACCGCCTGGATGTAGCCGCGCGCCGCCTCGCCCAGCCAGCGCGTGGCCACGCCGCGAACCTGCTCCAGCACGCTGTCGCCGTGGCGATACAGGAAAAACAGCGCGAACACCGCCAGGCCGAATTTCGCCGCATTGCGCCCAATGCCCCCCGCCAGCGCCCTCATCCGATGGGTGTCGGTCAGCCCCAGGGCGTGGAACTGCGCCCGCACCCAGGCCGGGTCGGCCTGCACGCGCTGGTATTGCGCGGCGATCCATTCGCCGCCCGGCCACGCGCGCACGCCCGGCGGCAACGGCGGCAAGCCCTGGGCGGCCAGTTGCTTGAGAGTCGCCGAGGCGGCGGCAATGTCGCCCACCAGGGTGAACAGGACCCACACCATCGGCAACAGCAGGGTCACCCCCACTCCCAGCGTCATCAGGAGTGCGGCAAGGCTGTCGTGCCCCGGCAGGCGGCGGCACAGCCGCATGTGCAGCGGCCAGGTAACGTAGGCGAGGATGCCGGCCCACGCCAGCGCCGCAAGAAAGGGCGACAGCACCCAGAAGGTAAGCCCGAAGATGGAGACCAGGAACGCGAACGCCGCGATGCGGCGTGCAAGCGGGGAATCGATATTGATCGGCATGGATGCCCTCCGGGCAGGATTCGTTTCCTTGGAATGAGGCAGCGCGCGCCGCCCCGCCTCAGCCCGTCGCGGACGGCTTGCGCGTCACCCACAGGCTGGCGAACATGAAGCTTGCGATGATAAGGCCGACGATGCCCAGCGACAGCCCCACCGGGATTTTGTAGAAGTCGACGATCAGCATCTTGGTTCCCACGAACACCAGCACCATCGCCAGGCCGTATTTAAGCAGGTGGAAGCGGTCGGCCATGCCGGCCAGCATGAAATACATCGCGCGCAGGCCGAGGATGGCGAAGATGTTGGAGGTGAACACGATGAAGGGATCAGTGGTGATGGCGAAAATCGCCGGGATCGAATCGACCGCGAAGATCAGGTCGGACAGCTCGATCATGACGAGCACCAGGAACAGCGGCGTGAACCAGCGCACGCCGTCCTTCATCACGCTGAATTTCTCGCCGTGATGGTCCTCGGTGATGCGCAGGTGGCCGCGCATCCAGCGAAGCACGGGGTTCTTGGCCAGGTCCGGCTCCGATGCCGACCTTGTGCGCCTTGCGGCCGCCGAACACGAACAGGTCCAGTGCCAGCATGCAGGACGAATGCGATGAAAACGCCCCGCATCCATGGTTCGCCGATGGGGATCGCGTCGTTCACATCATGCCTTCACGCTTCCAGATGGCCAGGCTCAACCGGCATCGGTGCCAGGCGCCTGCATCCACTTGCCATCGCGGATGCATTGCACGCCGTCGATAGGCAATATCCAGAGCAAGCCGTCGCCGAGGTGACCGGTCCGGCATTCGCGCAGGATGGTTTCGGCAATCACTTTCACCATGGCATCGTGCGTGATCACGGTGATCAGCACCTTCTCGCTGAAATCGGTCAGTTCCTCGCGCACCGTGCGCTTGCCGACCTCACCGGGCGCGGCGAAACCCTCGCCCTTGAACACAGTCACCCCCGGGAAATCGGGAATCTCACGCAAAGCCTGGCGCAGGTTGCTCAGGCACTTGGGGCGAATGATGGCGCGTATCTCTTTCATGGTCTCTTCCTCAGGCCTCTACCGGTTTCTCGTCGAACCAACGGTATAAGGTAGGCAACACTACCAGCGTCAGCAAGGTGGAGGTGATCAGGCCGCCGATCACCACGATGGCGAGTGGCCGCTGCACCTCGGAGCCGGGACCGGTCGCGAACAGGAAGGGCACCAGGCCCAGCATCGCGACGGTGGCGGTCATCAGCACCGGCCGGAAGCGCTGGGCGCAGCCCTGGATAACGGCTTCCGCCACGTCCATGCCCTCTTCCCGCAGCTTGCGGATGTAGGAGATCAGCACCACGCCGTTCAGCACCGCGATACCCCAGAGCGCGATGAAGCCGACCGAAGCCGGCACCGACAGGTATTCGCCGCTAACGAACAGCGCGATCACGCCGCCGATCGAAGCGAACGGCAGCACCAGGATGATCAGGCCGGCGAGCTTGACCGAATTGAACAACAGGAACAGCAGGAAGAAGATCACCGCGATGGTCAGCGGAACGATCACCGCGAGGGTGGCCATCGCCCGTTCCATGTTCTCGAACTGGCCGCCCCACTCGAAGTAGTAGCCGGTCGGCAGCTTGACCTCCTGGGCGATGCGGCCCTGCACCTCGTCGACGAAACCGCCCAGGTCGCGGCCTTCGACGTTGGCGCCGACGACAACCCGACGCTTGGCCGATTCGCGCGAGATTTGGGCCGGCCCGTCGACGATCTCGATCCTCGCCACCGCATGCAGTGGAACCATGGCACCGCCGGGCGAGCGCAGCATCAGGTTGCGGATCGACTCGATATCGCCGCGATACCGTTCGGGCACGCGCACCGCGATGGAAAAGCGGCGCTCCCCTTCGTACACACTGCCGACCTCCTTGCCGCCGACACCAGTTTCCAACAACTGGTGTACATCGTCGACATTGATGCCGTGGCGGGCGATCGCATCCCGGTCGATCTCGACGGTCAACGCCTGCTGGCCGGACAAACGCTCGATGCGGATGTCGCGCGCGCCAGGCACCGACTTGAGGATGCGGGCGATCTGCTCGGACAGCGTGCGTAGTTCGGCCAGGTCGTCGCCGAATATCTTCACCGCGAGCTGCGAGCGCACGCCGGTGACCATCTCGTCCACCCGCTCCGCAATCGGTTGCGATAGAACGATCTGTACACCCGGCAACGTAGCGAGCCGCTTGCGGATATCCTCGTCGATCTCATCCTGCCCACGCTCGGACTCGGGGTCCAGGGTCACGATCGGATCCGACTCGTTCGGGCCAGCCGGGTCGGCCGGCGATTCGC
>JAMCVR010000093.1 GCA_023475455.1 Thermoplasmatota archaeon
CTCCCCCAAGCGAGATGAATCCCAACCCCGTATGACAGGACCGAGAATGGACCGCGAAACCCTGAATGAAATGGTGAAACTGAAATTTGGCGCCCGCAAGGCCGGCGGGCCGGAGATCGATCTGGTGGGAAGAAAGTGACTTGCCCGATGCACAACTGGAACGTCGAACTCGACTCCGGTTGCGCGGTCGCGCCCGACCACGGCTGCGCACGCGAATTCCCCATCAAGGTCGAAGGCGGCCGCGTTTGGCTCGATCTGTCGGCGGTCGAGCACGTCGCTGCCTGATCGCGTCACCCCTTGCCATGCCGCGGTCTCCCGCACCGGCCTGGTGCGGGAGACCGTTTCGACGCCCCGTCATCCGCCATTGCCGGAACCCGTTCCACGGCGTTCCGAAAGCAAGTCCTTGATCTGAAAGCCTCGCCCCGCCTGGCACGGAGCCTGCAAAGCCCTGCTGGGGGCGGCCAGGCCACGGTGCCGTTCGCTCCCCCAAGCGAGATGAATCCCAACCCCGTATGACAGGACCGAGAATGGACCGCGAAACCCTGAATGAAATGGTGAAACTGAAATTTGGCGCCCGCAAGGCCGGCGGGCCGGAGATCGATCTGGTGAAGCTGGCGGCCGATGCGCGCTATGCCGACGACATGCTCAGCGCCATCGAAAACCTGCCCGACGAATCGCTGGTGCTGCTGGCGCTGACGCTGCGGGACAAGTTCGGTTTGCTGTCGACGATACCGGGGGCTCCCGTCAGCGAACCCGCACCGGTCGACGGGAAAAAGGAAGCGCCGCCCCAGCGTTACATGAGCGGCGCACGCAGCTAGTAGTGAGCGGACGCTCGCCGAGCGATATTCGGCAGCCGCCCGTTCGGGCTCAGGCGGCTTCCTTCGGCCGCATCTGGCGGCTGTAGAGGAATTCCAGCACCTGGCTGCGCAGGTCGTGGTAATGCGGATCGTGCGCGAGTTGCAGGCGGTCGCGCGGACGCGCCAGGTCGACGCTGAGGATTTCGCCGATGGTGGCGGCCGGGCCGTTGGTCATCATCACGATGCGGTCGGACAGCAGCACCGCCTCGTCGACGTCGTGGGTGACCATGACGACCGTGCTCTGCGTTGCCGCGACGATTTTCATCAACTCGTCCTGCAGGTGGGCGCGGGTCAAGGCGTCCAACGCGCCGAAGGGCTCGTCCATCAGCAGCACTTTCGGCTCCATCGCCAGCGCGCGCGCAATGCCGACACGCTGCTTCATGCCGCCGGAGATTTCGCCCGGCAGCTTGCCGGCGGCGTGGGTGAGGCCCACCAGTTCCAGCGCGGCGCTGGTGCGCGCCTTCAGCCGGGCTTTCGATTCGCTGGCGCCGAACACCTTTTCCACCGCGAGGTAGACGTTCTCGAACGCGCTGAGCCAGGGCAGCAGCGAGTGGTTCTGGAACACCACTGCGCGTTCCGGCCCCGGCCCCTTGATCTCCTTGTTGGCGAGCAGCAGCACGCCGTCGGTGGCGTCGAGCAGGCCGGCCACCAGATTGAGCAGCGTCGACTTGCCGCAGCCCGAGTGGCCGATCAGCGCGATGAACTCGCCCCGCTCGACGTGGAGGTCGATGCCGGTGAGGGCGGTGAATTTGCCTTTCTTGGTGTCGAACACCATCGAGGCGTTTTCGATCTGGACGTAGCTTTGCATGTTTTTTTCTCCTTGGGGATATAGGAACTGGGATCCAGGGGCTAGGGAATGTGGCGCGGCGAGCCGCACCGCCCCTAATTCCTGGTTCCCAACTCCTAGCCCCTTACTCATAACTAAAGCGCTTTGCAATCAGCATCAGCGCCTGTTCGAGCAGCAGCCCGACGATGCCGACGACGAAGATGGCGATGATGATGTGGGCGACGTTGAGGTTGTTCCATTCGTCCCACACCCAGAAGCCGATGCCGACGCCGCCGGTGAGCATTTCGGCGGCGACGATCACCAGCCAGGCCACGCCGATCGACAGGCGCACGCCGGTGAGCACGTAGGGCAGCACCGCGGGGAACAGGATTTTGGTGAACACCTTGAACTCCGACAGGTTGAGCACGCGCGCGACGTTCATGTAGTCCTGCGGGATGCGCTGCACGCCGGCGGCGGTGTTCAGCACCATCGGCCAGATGCTGGAAATGAAGATCACCCAGATCGACGCCGGCTCGGCCTTCTGCAGCACCAGGAGGCCGATCGGCAGCCACGCCAGCGGCGACACCGGGCGCAGGATGCTGATGATCGGCGACAGCATCTGATTCAGAAACTGGAAGCGGCCGATCATGAAGCCGAGCGGAATCCCCACCGCCGCCGCCGCGCCGAAACCGATGCCGACGCGGTACAGCGAGTTGAGGATGTTCCAGCCGATGCCCTGGTCGTTCGGCCCGTTGTCGTAGAACGGGTCGGAAAACAGCTCCACCGCGGCGTCCCAGGTTTCGGCCGGGCCAGGAATGTGCTTGCCGCTGTTGGCCACCAGCGCCCACAAGGCGACGAACAGCAGCATGCCGAGCAGCGGCGGGATGGCGTTCCTGAACAGACTCAGCGTGCCATCGAGGAAACGCTTGCCCGATTCGGTTTCGAAATAGGGCGTGCGGCGTGCCGGAAGCGCCGCAGGCGCGGGGATGATCTCGGTTTCCGGGGCGGTCATCACCTCGGACAGGCTCCGGTCATTCAATGTGACTGCATTCATGGGGATTCTCCTTCCGCCCCGGCCATGCCGGGGCGCACGTGCTGGTTAGGCCTTGATCTTGAAGCCGTCGGCGTACCTGGCGGGGTTCTTGCCGTCCCACACCACGCCGTCGATCAGCTTCGACGTGCGCATGTCGGACTTCGGCAGCGGCGTCCTGGTCATCGCGGCGGCGGCCTTGTAGATGTCGATGCGGTTGACCTTCTTCGCCACCGCCAGATAGTCCGGGTGCGCCTTCAGCAGGCCCCAGCGCTTGTGCTGGGTGAGGAACCACATGCCGTCGGACAGGTAGGGGAAGCCGACGATGCCGTTGCTGTAGAACTTCATGTAGTTGGGGTCGGACCACTTCTTGCCGATGCCGTTGTCGTACTGGCCGAGCATGCGGTCTTCGATCGAGTCGAAGTCGGTGTTGACGTAGGACTTGGCCGAGATCACCTTGGCGACTTCGGAGCGGTTCTTCATGTCGTCGATGTACTTCGACGCATCGAGAATCGCCGCCACCATGGCGCGCGCGGTGTTGGGATATTTCTCGACGAATTCGGCGGTGGTGCCGAGCACCTTCTCCGGATGGTCCTTCCAGATGTCCTGCGTGGTGACGGCGGTGAAGCCGATGTTGTCGCGGATCGCGCGCGCGTTCCACGGCTCGCCCACGCAGTAGCCGTCCATGTTGCCGACCCGCATGTTGGCGACCATCTGCGGCGGCGGCACGGTGATGTTCTTCACGTCGCGGAACGGGTCGATGCCGTAGGTCGCCAGCCAGTAATACAGCCACATCGCGTGGGTGCCGGTGGGGAAGGTCTGCGCGAAGGTGTATTCGCGCGGCTCGGCTTTCACCAGCTTGGCAAGGCTGGCGCCGTCGGTCACGCCCTTGTCCTTGAGCTGGTTCGACAGCGTGATCGCCTGACCGTTGTTGTTGAGCGTCGCCAGCACAGCCATATCCTTCTTCGGCCCGCCGATGCCGAGCTGCACGCCGTAGACCAGGCCGTACAGCACGTGCGCGGCATCGAGTTCGCCGTTCACCAGCTTGTCGCGCACCGCCGCCCACGAGGCTTCCTTGGTCGGCGTGATGGTGAGGCCGTATTTCTTGTCGAAGCCCTTCACCGAGGCCATCACCACCGAGGCGCAGTCGGTGAGCGGAATGAATCCGATTTTCAGATTGGGCTTTTCGGGCGCGTCGGAACCGGCGGCCCAGGCACCCTGGCGCACGCCCGGCGGCACCAGGGCCATGAGGGCGGCGGCGACGGAAATTCCGGTGGTCTTTTTCATGAAATCACGCTTGCTCTGATTTTGCAGAAGGGGCTGGTCCTGGGTGTCGCTCACGGTGTGTTCTCCAAAATAAAAAGGCGTCGCCTTCGGGGCGGACGCCTTTGTCCAGTGATGAAAGAGTTGACGCCCTTGTCCTTGAGCTGGTTCGACAGCGTGATCGCCTGACCGTTGTTGTTGAGCGTCGCCAGCACAGCCATATCCTTCTTCGGCCCGCCGATGCCGAGCTGCACGCCGTAGACCAGGCCGTACA
>JAMCVR010000145.1:0-12400 GCA_023475455.1 Thermoplasmatota archaeon
GCTGGAACGGCACCTGAGCCAGGAATGGATTGGCAAAGAAGGCCGCTACCGGACAGGGTGAGGCCCTCGGCGCGACCATCGCGGCGGTATGGTTTGTTGGTAATGGCTGACATCCACCGGCAAGGCTCGCACAGATCGGATTTCCCGCATCGGCAAATCGTGGCCGGCAGTTCTCGCGAACCCGTTTTCGATCGGCCATAGCAGGGCATCCGCAGAACCGGCTCAGTGCCCGTGACGATGATGAATGTCCGGGAAATGCGGATGTTTGTGGGTGATGGCCACATGCCGATGGGGATGGCGGTGCGGCTCCTTGCCGTCCCAGTCGAAATCGTGTTCGTGTCGATGATGCGCATCATGCACGTGTTGATGCGTGTGTTCCAGCGGCTCATGCGTATGCGCATGCGCGTGACGTTCGGTCAGGTGCAGCCAGACACCCGCCCCCATCAGGCCGAAAGCGAGCCAGAAAGGAGCGGGAGTGGGCTCGTTCAGCAACAGGATGGCGATCGCTGCGCCGATGAAAGGCGCAGTGGAGAAATAAGCCCCCGTGCGGGCCGTGCCCAGGTCGCGCAACGCCCTGACAAAAAGTACCAGGCTCAAGCCGTAGCCCACAAAGCCGACCGTCATGGCCGCCCCCGCGGCGGACCACGCAGGCCATGCAGCGCCCAGCAGCAGGGCCAGGCCGGTGTTGACCGCGCCGGCTGTCAGTCCCTTGATCCCGGCGATGAACAGGGCGTCCGAACCCGACACCCGGCGCGTCAGGTTGTTGTCGATCGCCCAGCACAAACAGGCGGCAGCGATGGCGAGGAGGCCGACCCCGTCCGCCGTTTCGCTTCCGGCGGACGGCCAGGCGAGTACCGCGCCGCCGGCGACGATGAGCAGCATGCCGAGCACGATGCGGCGGTCGGCATTCTCCTTGAAGACGATCCAGGCCAGCCCGGCGGTGAAAACCGCCTCCAGGTTGAGCATCAGCGAAGCGGTTCCCGCGCCGATGCGGGTCAGGCCGAAGACCAGCAGCACCGGCCCCAGCAGTCCGCCGAAGACAATGGCGGCGCCGAACCAGCGCCATTCGTCCGCTGCCAGTCCACTCGCTCGCCAGCCGCGATCCCGCAGCAGACGGATGGCGGCCAGACCGAGGCCGCTGCCCAGATAGAGCAGCCCCGCCAGCAGCAAGGCGGGCAATTCGCCCACCAGCATCTTGACCAGCGGCGTGCTGCCGCCGAACAGGGCGGCCGCGGCCAGGGCCGGCCAGATGGCCGAACGGAAATCGCTCATGGGAGCCTGCACGCAGAACGCCGGCACGACGATCGTGCCGGGCATGGGTCGAGCTTGGCGGGCCGCACGGGATGACGACGGCCATCGACGCCTGATTTCGCCGCCCGGCTTCCGGCTGCGAGCACGTCAAGCCGTTCCGGCGGGTCAGCCGCTTCGCTCAGGCGGGCATGGCGGTTCTCAAGGGCAAACAGGCTGTTTTGCATGCGGCGTGATTATCCGGATCGGGGTGTATAGGAGCGTCCATAGGTAAGCAGCCGCAATGCATTGACCACAACCACCACGGTGGATCCCTCATGGACCAATACCGCCAGCCCGATCCCCGCCCAACCGAACAGGGTCGCGGGAATCAGCAATGCCACCACGCCCAGCGACACCCACAGGTTCTGGCGGATGATGCGCCGCGAGGCGCGGCTCAAGGCCACGGCAAACGGCAGCTTGGAGAGGTCGTCGGCCATCAGCGCCACGTCGGCGGTTTCCAGCGCCACGTCGGTGCCGGCGCCGCCCATGGCGATGCCGACCGTGGCGCGCGCCATCGCCGGGGCGTCGTTGACCCCGTCGCCGACCATGGCCACCTGGCCGTAGCGTTGCCCGAGTTCTTCCATCGCCTTGACCTTGTCTTCCGGCAACAGCCCCGCTTTCACTTCGTCCAGACCGACCGCGTCGGCGATGGCGCGGCCCACGCGCTCGTTGTCCCCGGTGAGCATGATGGTCTTGCGGATGCCGAGTCGATGCAGTCGCGCCAGCACCTCGCGCACATCCTCGCGCGGCGTGTCGGCCAGTCCCAGGATACCCAGGAACTGTCCGTCCGCCTGGATCAGCATGATGGTTTTGCCCTCGGTCTGGAGGCGCTCTGCCTGCTGTTGGATTTCTTCCGGGATGGCTCCGCCGGCAAACAGCCTGGCGTTGCCGATCGCCACGTTCTGCCCCTCGAATTCGGCGCGCACGCCTTTTCCTGTCACGGACTCGGTCTCCCCCGCCTCGCTCCAGGTCAAGCCACGCCCCTTCGCCTCCGCCACGACTGCCTGTGCAAGCGGATGGGCGCTGCGGCTTTCCACGGCGGCGGCAAGGGTCAGCAGACGCGCCTCGTCTCCGCCGACCGCGACGACATCGGTCACCGCGGGTTTGCCGAGAGTCAGGGTGCCGGTCTTGTCGAAGGCGATGGCGGTGAGCACGCCGAGGTTTTCCAGGTGCGCGCCGCCCTTGATCAGCACGCCGCCGCGCGCGGCGCGGGCGATGCCGGACAGCACCGCCGACGGGGTGGCGATGGCCAGCGCGCAGGGGGAAGCCGCCACCAGCACCGCCATGGCGCGGTAGAAGGATTCGGCGAAAGGAAAGCCGAACAGCGGCGGCAGCACGATGAGCAGCGCGGCGCCCACCAGCACCACGGGCACGAAGATGCGCTCGAAGCGGTCGGTGAATCTCTGGGTGGGGGATTTCTGCGTCTGCGCTTCGGCTACCATCTCCACCATGCGCGCCAGCGTGCTCTCCCGCGCCAGCTTGGTGACCTCGACGACCAGCGCGCCCTCGCCGTTGACCGTGCCGGCAAACACCCTGTCCCCCGGCTGCTTGTCCACCGGCATGGATTCGCCGGTGACCGGAGACTGGTCCACCGCCGAGTTGCCCGATGCCACCGCGCCGTCGGCGGGGAGGCGCTGGCCGGGCTTGACGATCACCCGGTCTCCGCGCTGCAAGTCTTCGACCCGCACCTCGATCTCCGTGCCATCGCGCTGCACGACGGCGGTCCTGGGCGCGAGTTCCGCCAGCGCCTCGATGGCCTTGCGCGCACGGTCCATGGCCATGTGCTCCAGCGCATGCCCCAGGCTGAACAGGAACAGCAGCAGCGCGCCTTCCTCCCACGCGCCGAGCGCCGCCGCCCCGGCCGCCGCGACGATCATCAGGGTGTCGATGTCGAAGCGGCGGCTCTTCACACTCTGCCAGGCGTCGCGCAGGGTATAGAAACCGCCCGCCGCGTAGGCGCCCAGCAACAAGCCGAGCGATAGGTTGCGCGGCACGCCGGCGAGACCCGTGAGCCAGCCGGCCAGCAACAGCAGACCCGCCACGCCGCTGAAAATAAGTTCGCGATGCTCGGCGAACCATCCGGCCTCGTGGCCTTCTTCCAGCACGGCATAACCGAGCGCCTGGATGCGCCGGACGATCGCTGGGCGGGCGATCTTCTCGCTGTCATACTCCAGGCGCAGGCGCTCGGCGGCATAGCTCACCGAAGCCTCCAGCACGCCGTCCGTCCGTTGCAAGGCGTGCTCGATCACCGTGGCGCAGGTGGGGCAGTCCATGCCGTCGATGCGCAGGCTCTCGTGGCGATAGCGATTGCCGAGCTTGGCCCCGGCCGCTTGTGCCAGCTCGCGCACCCGGCTCACGCTGAAGCGCTGCGGGTCGTAGTGCAGGCACAGGCGGGCGCTGCCGTCCTCGCGGGCCAGGTGCACTTTTTCCAGGCCCTCGGCCTGCAGCAAATTAGTCAGCCGCCCTACGCAGGCGTCGCGCTCGTCGGGGATGTCCGGCAAGACCAGGGACAGTTCCACTTTGAGTTTTTCGGCCATGTTGCCGCTCCTCAAGAATCAAACGATCACAGCGGGATATGCGCTGCGTTACTGCCGGGGTTTGCCGCACTGGCCACAAAACCGGGTGCCCGCCGGCAGCTCCGCGCCGCAGCCGGAACATTTGGCGGGCGCCAGGGAAGCGCCGCATTGCTGGCAAAAGCGTGCTTCGGCCGTATTGGCGCTGCCGCACTTGGGGCAGGGGTTGCCGGAATTGCCGCCGCCTGGGCCGCTGCCCTGCGGATAGCCCTGATAACCGCCGTAGCCGCCATGTCTGGAACCGCCGTGATGACCGCCTTGATAGCCGCCGTGGTGGCCGCCGAATCTGCCGCCCATCAAATTGCCGAGCATGCGTTCAAGGAATCCCATGATTTGCTCCTTCAATAGTTGATTGAGATAAAAATCTGACTTCGCTTACTGGGTTCAGGACGTGGACACAGGCCATAACCTGAAACCAGGTTCGCTCGTTACATTGCCCCGACAGGGATTGCCCTGACAACGTCGATCACGAATATCCACCCTGGATCGGCCTGGCCGGTACGGGCGGTGCGCGCGATGATGCCCACCAGTTCGTCCACCTGATGGTCTTCACAGATCAGTTCCAGCTTGGATTCGTAAATGACCTCTTCGGCCAGTTCGATCGAGTAGTGCTGTTCCCTCGCATCCACCGCCTTCAGCAGGCTTTGCACGGGGATGACGGCAAGATTGCGGCAGCCGGCGTTCGCATTGCATTGACCCGAGTCCTTGAGGGCGCGAATCACGTCGCCAATACGGTGGTTGTGGATGTAAGCCTTGATTTCTTTCATGCGTTTTCTCCTGTTTGCGATTGCATGCGGCCCGTTCAGGCCGCACGCTGGTTTACTTCGCTTGTTTGCGTTCGCGGCGGTTCTCCACCCACTCGTACATCAGCGGCAACAGCAGCAATGTCAGCGCCGTCGAGGTGAACAGTCCCCCCACCACCACCGTCGCCAGCGGACGCTGGGTTTCCGCCCCGACACCGCTGGAAAGCAGCATCGGCACCAGGCCGAAGATGGCGATGGAAGCCGTCATCAAAACCGGACGCAGGCGTAATGCCGCACCCTGCCTGACCGCATCTCGGATCGACAACCCCTGCCGTCGCTGGTCGTTGAGGAAGGACACCAGCACGATGCCGTTCAGCATCGCCACCCCGAACACGGCGATGAAGCCGATGGCGGAGGGCACCGACAGGTACTGCCCGGTGAGCGCAAGCCCGATCACCCCGCCGATGGTGGCGAACGGCACGTTGGCGATAATCAGCGTCGCGTAGGTGAGCGAGTTGAACGCCGTATACAGCAGGATGAAGATCAGCCCGATGGTGAGCGGCACGATCAGCGCCAGTTTGGCCATGGCGCGTTGCTGGTTTTCGAACGCGCCGCCCCACTCGATCCAGTAGCCGGCCGGCAGCTTCACCTGCTGTTTGATCCTCGCGCCGGCTTCCTGCACGAAGCCGTCCACGTCGCGTCCTTTCACGTCCATCTGGATGACGGCGTAGCGCTGCAGCTGCTCGCGCCGCACGAAGGAGTAACCTTCGTCCAGCTCCACCGTGGCGACTCTGGAGAGGGGAATCAGCGCGCCGGCCTGGGTGCGGATCGGGATGCTGTTGATGGCTTCCACGCTGTTGCGGAAACCGGGTGCGAGCCACACCTGGATGTCGAAGCGCTTCACGCCGTCGATCAGAGTGGAAACGGCCTTGCCGCCGATGCCGGCCTGCACCACCTCCAGGATTTCGTCGGCGTTGATCCCGTAGCGCGCCGCCTCATCGCGGTTCACCTTGACCACCATCTGCGGCTTGCCTTTGTTGGCTTCCAGCGACAGGTCCTCGACACCCGGCACTTTCTCCAGGGCGGATTTAAGCTCACCGGACAGGCGGTCAAGCGTGGTCAGGTCTTCGCCGTAGAGCTTGAGCGCGAGCGTGGCGCGCACCCCGGAAATCAACTCCTCGACGCGCATCTGGATCGGCTGGGTGGCCGCAATCACAGCCGTCGGCACGACCCGTCCCAGTTTATCCCGCATCTCCCTGGAGAGATCGTGGAAGGAAATGGCTTTGGGCCACTGGTCGCGAGGTTTGAGATTCACCAGGATTTCCATGTAGTTCACGTCAGCGGTTTCCCCCTTTTCCGCGCGCCCGATCATGGCCATGGCCGAAGTGGTTTGGGGGAAGGTTTTCAGCGCGGCTTCGATGCGCTCGGAGATGCGGATGGATTCGTCGAGCGAAGTGGAAGGGATGCTGGTCACCCGGAACATGATGCCGCCCTCCTGCAGGGTGGGCATGAATTCCTTGCCCAGAAAGGGAATCAACGCGAGGGACGCCACCAGCAGCACCAGCGCACCGGAGAACACTTTTTTCTTGTTCTCCAGCGCCCAGTCAAGCAAGGGCAGGTAGAGCTTCTTCGCCCACCTGACGATGAAGGTGTCTTTCTCCTCCTTCGGCTTCAGGATCAGCGCCGACATGACCGGCACCAGCGTCATGGTCAGCACCAGCGAACCCACCATCGCGAAGGTGATGGTGAGCGCCATGGGTTTGAACAGCTTGCCTTCCAGGCCGGTCAGGGAAAACAGCGGCAGGAACACCACGATGATGATCAGGATCGCGAACGCGGTCGGATTGATCACCTCGCGCGCCGCTTCCAGGTGAGCGGCACGATCAGCGCCAGTTTGGCCATGGCGCGTTGCTGGTTTTCGAACGCGCCGCCCCACTCGATCCAGTAGCCGGCCGGCAGCTTCACCTGCTGTTTGATCCTCGCGCCGGCTTCCTGCACGAAGCCGTCCACGTCGCGTCCTTTCACGTCCATCTGGATGACGGCGTAGCGCTGCAGCTGCTCGCGCCGCACGAAGGAGTAACCTTCGTCCAGCTCCACCGTGGCGACTCTGGAGAGGGGAATCAGCGCGCCGGCCTGGGTGCGGATCGGGATGCTGTTGATGGCTTCCACGCTGTTGCGGAAACCGGGTGCGAGCCACACCTGGATGTCGAAGCGCTTCACGCCGTCGATCAGAGTGGAAACGGCCTTGCCGCCGATGCCGGCCTGCACCACCTCCAGGATTTCGTCGGCGTTGATCCCGTAGCGCGCCGCCTCATCGCGGTTCACCTTGACCACCATCTGCGGCTTGCCTTTGTTGGCTTCCAGCGACAGGTCCTCGACACCCGGCACTTTCTCCAGGGCGGATTTAAGCTCACCGGACAGGCGGTCAAGCGTGGTCAGGTCTTCGCCGTAGAGCTTGAGCGCGAGCGTGGCGCGCACCCCGGAAATCAACTCCTCGACGCGCATCTGGATCGGCTGGGTGGCCGCAATCACAGCCGTCGGCACGACCCGTCCCAGTTTATCCCGCATCTCCCTGGAGAGATCGTGGAAGGAAATGGCTTTGGGCCACTGGTCGCGAGGTTTGAGATTCACCAGGATTTCCATGTAGTTCACGTCAGCGGTTTCCCCCTTTTCCGCGCGCCCGATCATGGCCATGGCCGAAGTGGTTTGGGGGAAGGTTTTCAGCGCGGCTTCGATGCGCTCGGAGATGCGGATGGATTCGTCGAGCGAAGTGGAAGGGATGCTGGTCACCCGGAACATGATGCCGCCCTCCTGCAGGGTGGGCATGAATTCCTTGCCCAGAAAGGGAATCAACGCGAGGGACGCCACCAGCAGCACCAGCGCACCGGAGAACACTTTTTTCTTGTTCTCCAGCGCCCAGTCAAGCAAGGGCAGGTAGAGCTTCTTCGCCCACCTGACGATGAAGGTGTCTTTCTCCTCCTTCGGCTTCAGGATCAGCGCCGACATGACCGGCACCAGCGTCATGGTCAGCACCAGCGAACCCACCATCGCGAAGGTGATGGTGAGCGCCATGGGTTTGAACAGCTTGCCTTCCAGGCCGGTCAGGGAAAACAGCGGCAGGAACACCACGATGATGATCAGGATCGCGAACGCGGTCGGATTGATCACCTCGCGCGCCGCTTCCAGGATCACGTGCGTCTTGTTCACCGCCTTGCCGGCCTGGTGCGAGAGCAGGCGGAAGCCGTTCTCCACCATCACCACGGCGCCGTCCACCATCATCCCGATCCCCACCGCCAGACCCGCCAGCGACATCAGGTTGGCGGACAAGCCCCACTGCTGCATCAGGATGAAGCTGATCAGCATGGCCAGCGGCAGGGCGATGATCACCACCACCGCGGAACGGACCTCTCCCAGAAACAGGAACAGGATGATGGCCACCAGCACCGAGCCCTCGACCAGGGCATTTTCCGCGGTCTTGACCGCCTTCTCGACCAGTTCCGTACGGTCGTAGACCGTATTGACGGCAACGCCCGCCGGCAGCGCCTGCTGCACGGTCTTGAGCTTCGCCTTCACGGCATCCACCACGTTCTTGGCGTTCTCGCCGATGCGCTGCAACGCCATGCCCAGCACGACTTCCTTGCCGTCCCTGGTCACCGCGCCGGAGCGCAGGGACGGCGCCTCTTTGACTTCAGCCACGTCGCGCACATAGACCGGCGTCCCCTCTCGGGTGGCCAACACCACGTTGCCGATATCCCGCACGTTGCCGACCAGGCCAAGGCCGCGCACCAGATACTGCTCCCGCCCGATATCGAGATATTGCCCGCCGACCTGGCGGTTGTTGGCGGTGAGGGTCTCCATCACGGTCTTGAAGCTCAGGCCGTATTTGATCAGCTTTTGCGGATTGACCAGCACCTGATATTGCTTTTCCTGTCCGCCCCAGGACGTCACGTCGTCCACGCCCGGCGCGGTCCTCAGCACCAGGCGAACGTTCCAGTCCTGCAGGGTGCGCAGGTCCATTTCCGACAACTTCTTGTCGGCGGTTTCGATGGTGTACCAGAACACTTGCCCCAGCCCCGAAGTATTCGGGCCCAGGCTGGGTTCGCCATATCCCTGGGGGATGCGCGTCTTGGCTTCTAACAGCTTTTCGCCCACCAGACGGCGCGCGAAATAAATATCGACGTTATCCTTGAAATAGACGCTCACGTAGGACAGGCCGAACAGCGATACCGAGCGGATTTCCTCGACGCCGGCGAGTCCCGCCATGGCGGTTTCCACCGGAAAAGTCAGTAATTTTTCCACATCCTCGGCGGCCAGCCCCGGGGATTCCGTGTAGACGTTCACTTGCACCGGCGTCACGTCGGGGAATGCGTCCACCGGCACTTCGCGCCAGGCTTTCACGCCCAGCAGCACCACCAGCACGAATGCCACCAGCACCAGCACCTTGTAGCGCAAGGAGAGATCAACGATATGATTCAGCATGGTCGTCTCTCCCTATTCCGCACTGATTTGCGATTTGAGCAATCGGGCTTTTAGCGCGTAGGCGCCGCTCACCACCACGCTCTCGCCCGCCGCCACGCCGGATTTAAGCACGGCATATCCCTGGGCACGTTCCCCCACTTCCACGGCGCGCGGTTCAAATCCGCCGCTTTCGGCGACAAATACCGTCGGTTGCCCCAGCAACAGCAACACGGCGTCTTCCGGTACGAGGAGTGCCTTGACGCTCGCTCCGGTGGTGTTGATCGCTGCGCTGGCAAACATCTCCGGTTTCAGCCTGCCGCCGGGATTCGGCACTTCCACCCGCGCCTTGACCGTGCGGGTTTCCTTGTCCATCGTGCTGCTGATGTAGGTGAGCCGTCCCTTGAACACTTCGTCCGGATAGGCGGACACGGTGACGGCGGCCTGGGCGCCGACGCGGACCCTGCCAAGGTCTTTCTCGAACAGATCGCTTTCGATCCACAGGGTGGACAGATCGGCCACGGTAAACAGGGATTGGTCCGGTGCGGCGAGCACCCCCGGTACCGCCTTTTTCTCGATGATGGTGCCGGCAAACGGGGCGGTCAGCGGAAACACCGAGCCGGACGATCTCCCCGGGGCAACCCCCATCATGCGCAGCTTGTCACCGGCGGCGCGCAGGGCGGCACGGGCCTTTTCGTGTTCGGCGCGAAATAAATATCGACGTTATCCTTGAAATAGACGCTCACGTAGGACAGGCCGAACAGCGATACCGAGCGGATTTCCTCGACGCCGGCGAGTCCCGCCATGGCGGTTTCCACCGGAAAAGTCAGTAATTTTTCCACATCCTCGGCGGCCAGCCCCGGGGATTCCGTGTAGACGTTCACTTGCACCGGCGTCACGTCGGGGAATGCGTCCACCGGCACTTCGCGCCAGGCTTTCACGCCCAGCAGCACCACCAGCACGAATGCCACCAGCACCAGCACCTTGTAGCGCAAGGAGAGATCAACGATATGATTCAGCATGGTCGTCTCTCCCTATTCCGCACTGATTTGCGATTTGAGCAATCGGGCTTTTAGCGCGTAGGCGCCGCTCACCACCACGCTCTCGCCCGCCGCCACGCCGGATTTAAGCACGGCATATCCCTGGGCACGTTCCCCCACTTCCACGGCGCGCGGTTCAAATCCGCCGCTTTCGGCGACAAATACCGTCGGTTGCCCCAGCAACAGCAACACGGCGTCTTCCGGTACGAGGAGTGCCTTGACGCTCGCTCCGGTGGTGTTGATCGCTGCGCTGGCAAACATCTCCGGTTTCAGCCTGCCGCCGGGATTCGGCACTTCCACCCGCGCCTTGACCGTGCGGGTTTCCTTGTCCATCGTGCTGCTGATGTAGGTGAGCCGTCCCTTGAACACTTCGTCCGGATAGGCGGACACGGTGACGGCGGCCTGGGCGCCGACGCGGACCCTGCCAAGGTCTTTCTCGAACAGATCGCTTTCGATCCACAGGGTGGACAGATCGGCCACGGTAAACAGGGATTGGTCCGGTGCGGCGAGCACCCCCGGTACCGCCTTTTTCTCGATGATGGTGCCGGCAAACGGGGCGGTCAGCGGAAACACCGAGCCGGACGATCTCCCCGGGGCAACCCCCATCATGCGCAGCTTGTCACCGGCGGCGCGCAGGGCGGCACGGGCCTTTTCGTGTTCGGCGCGGGCGCGCAGGTAGTCCTTCTCGGAGATGATATTGTCGGCATTCAGCCGCTGGGCGCGCTCGAAATTGGCCTGGGCCAGCGCCGCCTCGCTCGCCGCCTGCAGATAGCTCGAGCGCGCCTCGCCCAGTTCGATGCTATCGAGCATGGCCAGCATTTGCCCCGGTTTCACCCGGTCGCCCAGGCTGGCATTCACCTTGACGATACGCCCCGGCACGCGCGGGCCTACCCGAGCCAGTTTATCCTGGTTGGCCTGAATGGTCGCCGTGACCACGATCTGTTCGGCTTTTTCCTGGGGTTCCAGTTGCAGCACCTTGATGCCCGCTGTTTGGGCTTCTTCGGCGCCCAGGACGATCAATTTCCCGGTGTCCTGTTTTTCCGGTATGGGTGTTGTCTTGTCTTTGCCTGCCGGTTCCGCCTGTTCGGGTTGCGCTGCCTCATTCTCCGGTGCTTCGGGTTTTTTGCCGCACCCGGCGAGAAGGGTTGCAGACAGGCCCCCGGCCAGGAGCAGCGAGGCCAGCCGCTTGAGGCCACGTTTTTGGTGTAAGTTTTTCATGTCATGAATTCCTTGATTTCCGATTGTGTTCAGCGTATTTCGCGCGCGGGCTGCCAGCCCGCCGCCGCTTCCAGGGTCACTTGGGTCAGGCGCAACTCGGTGCGGGCATCGAGCAGGTCGCGCTGCCCATCCAGCACCTGGCGGTTGACCAGCAGCAATTGCAGCAGCCCGATCTCGCCGGCGCGGAAGGAAACGGAGGACAGGCGCTGGTTTTCCTGCAGACTGGGCAGCACCGATTCGTTCAGCCGCTTGACGCGCGTTTTCAGATTCTCCCAGCGCTCCCACAGCGCCAGCACCTGGGCGCGCGCGTCGCGTTGCACGGCCTGTTGCTGCACCTGCGCCTGGGACAGTTCGGTCGTCGCGCGCCCGATTCCGGTGGCGTTACGGCGAAACAGCGGCAGCGGCAGGGAGACGCTCAAAGTCGTGATTCTGTCCTGGGGATTGGCTGGACCTTCGCGCGCGCTGGAGAGGCCCAGCGTCACGTCCGGATAAACAGCCGTGTGCTCCAGATCGAGCCGGCTCCGGGCGGCTTTTTCCCGATGGTCGAACGCACGTAGCAGCGGGCGGTTGGTGGCCGAAGCCAGCAGGCTATCCAGCGTGTACGAAGCAGGGATGGGATCGAGATATCCGCCGACTTCGGGCAAGTTGTCGGCCGGCAGTTGCAACAAGGCGGCCAGCTCGGCCCGTGCCTGGACCAGTCGCTCCCGCAACACAGACACCTGGTTTTGCGCGCGCTCCGCTTCCACCTTGGCGAGATTGCCATCGAGGCGGCTGTCTTCGCCTGCCGCGACGCGCTTTCTGACTGCCGTCGACGCTTCCTGGATGAGATTGAGTGTCCGCTCTTCCATTTGGATACGCAGCTGCAGGCTGAGCTGGACCTTCGCGCGCGCTGGAGAGGCCCAGCGTCACGTCCGGATAAACAGCCGTGTGCTCCAGATCGAGCCGGCTCCGGGCGGCTTTTTCCCGATGGTCGAACGCACGTAGCAGCGGGCGGTTGGTGGCCGAAGCCAGCAGGCTATCCAGCGTGTACGAAGCAGGGATGGGATCGAGATATCCGCCGACTTCGGGCAAGTTGTCGGCC
>JAMCVR010000145.1:12492-20101 GCA_023475455.1 Thermoplasmatota archaeon
CTTGGCGAGATTGCCATCGAGGCGGCTGTCTTCGCCTGCCGCGACGCGCTTTCTGACTGCCGTCGACGCTTCCTGGATGAGATTGAGTGTCCGCTCTTCCATTTGGATACGCAGCTGCAGGCTGAGCACCTGCACGAAGCGCTGCTCCACCTCTGCGCGCAGTTGGCGCCGGGTTTCCGCGATTGCCTCTTGCGTCGCGGCAAGAGACTGCTCCGCTGCATTGCGGCGTTTGCCCTGTTGTCCGGCTATTTCGAAAGTCTGCGCCAGCCCGACCGTCCACTCGCGGTTGCTTCGGGCGGGGTCGGCCGTTTGAGGAACAGTGCGCTTGCGCCACTCCGTAGCGAGCTGTGGGTTGTTCCACAGCGGCGCACGGGCGTCGGTGAGCTCGCCCTCTGCCGCAGCAAGATTCGCCCGGGCAGCGCGCAGTGCCGGATTGGCCAGTTCAGCCTGCTCCCAGGCCTGCTCCAACGTGAGCGGAGCCGACAAGGCTGAAAGTGGATACAGGGATGCAAACAAAAATGGCACGCCGATAAGGCGGTGCACCAGCCGCAACCTGCTCCGCAGGTTGCGGCAAATAGTGACGAATTGCACGATAATTCCTTCTGATGCGTGTACGGCAGCTCGCTTGAGACGAGCGCGCACTCAAGACAAATTCACAACACGATTTGGTCAGGTTCAGGAGAAGAGTCGCGGTGGCCGGTAGCGGCCTTCGGGAAAAGCGGGAGGAACGACGGATCGCTTACAGACGAAGTAAGCGCCGGTGGCCTCCGTCAGGAGGGTCGGATGCAGGGAAAAGAATCCGACGAAATGGTCCACGGCGTGGCACCAATGGTTGCACGCAACTCCCTTGACGCCGGTTTTTCCCTCGCCGGGCTGCGCAGCGATCGCGGCATCGTCAGCCTGGGCCGTTTGCGGCGCTTCCAGGAACACGTAGGCCAGGGCCTCGCGGTTGAACGTCCAGCCGCCCGCATTGATCACCAGGGTGACCAACAGGAGTTGAACAATTCGTCGGAACGCGGCAGGCATGGTTGGTTATTTAACTTGATCTTTGAGCAAGATACAAATAATTTAAACCCTGTAGCGACTTTAGGGTCAAGCGGTTAACAATGATGACGTTGTCATGCGGGGGACACATGCGCATTGGGGAGTTGGCAAAAGCTACCGGCATCGACGTTGAAACACTGCGCTACTACGAGCGCGTCGGGCTGGTGCAGCTACCCGCCCGCCGGGCCAACGGTTACCGGGCCTATGGCCAGGATGCGGTAGAGCGGGCGAATTTTATCCGGCACTGCCGCGCGCTGGACATGGGGCTGGGAGACATCAAGCGCCTGCTCGGCTTTGCGTCGAAGCCCGACGCCGACTGCAGTGACGTGAACCACTTGCTCGATGAACATCTTGCTCGCGTACGTGCCAAGCTCAAATCGCTCAGGACGCTGGAAAAGCAACTCGCCCGGCTTCGTACCCAATGCGATGCCGACCACCGGGCGGCCGACTGCGGTATTTTGCAGGAGCTGGTTGCGGCCGCCCATGGCGAGGCGTGCGCGTGCCATCCGTCCGACGGCAACGTCGGCTTGTCTAACCGAAAGGCGCATAAGTGATCGCGGAGCTGGCCAAAACGACGGCGTTGTTCGTCGCCACCGCCGTCGCCGAAATCGTAGGCTGCTACCTGCCCTGGCTTTGGCTCAAGCAGGGCAAGCCCGGGTGGTTGCTATTGCCGGCGGCGGCGAGCCTTGCGCTGTTCGCCTGGCTGCTCACGCTGCACCCCAGCGCAGCCGGCCGCACCTATGCGGCCTACGGCGGGGTCTATGTTGCCGTTGCGCTGATTTGGCTGTGGCGGGTGGATGGCGTAACGCCTACGCGCTGGGATTTAC
The DNA here is from genome assembly GCA_023475455.1 of Thermoplasmatota archaeon. The sequence goes on from JAMCVR010000145.1 coordinate 14,364, forward strand.
TTGGCGTGGCGGTCGCCCTGGCGGGGATGGCGATCATCGTGCTGCAGCCCCCATTGCACCGCTAGCGACGAGGATTTTCCTATGCATTTGCATGGCGCTATCCTTCTTTGGAAAAACTAAGGATAGCCTGCGGGCACCAGAGCGCTAACCCCGCTTCAGATCGTCGCGCTTCTGCAAGAACTCCTCGCGATCGATTTCTCCCCGGGCATATCGCTCCTCCAGGACGGCCAGCGCGTCGTGCTTTCTTTCACCGTCCGTGGAGTTCGAGCGGCGACCAGCCATCAGGTACTTCACCGCCGCCAGCACCAGCAATATCGGAATCAGCCAGAAAAATGCCATGCCTAGCCACCCCAACCAATGCCAGCCCATGCCGTAGCCTTCATAATTCATCCACATTCCGATCTCCTTTGTTGAAAGCCGCTCCTCAGAGCGCCTGCATCACCCGCTCCAGCCGTTGCCTGACCTCGCTCGCCAACGCCGTGATCCCGTGTTTGTTCACCAGTTCCAGCACCGCGTTCGGGTCCATGAATTCCACATGAACCGTGCCGGCTTCGTCCTGCCGCACCACTACATTGCAGGGCAGGAGCAAACCGATGGACGGTTCGCTTTCCAGGGCGCGGTGCGCCAAGGGTGGATTGCACGCGCCCAGGATCCGATAGGGCGGCATGTCCTGGCTGAGTTTTTTCTTCATTGCGCCCGCGACGTCGATATCGGCGAGTATGCCGAAGCCCTCGCCCTGGAGTGCTTGGGTCACGTGCACGATCGCCGCGTCGAGCGATCGGCCTTCCCCAGCGGCTTGTGGGCTGTTTTGCCGGATCACCCATTGCGTACCAGCAGCACCTTTCCGCTCCAGCGAAATTCATTTTCCGTCGGGCCGGGAGCGGGCGGGCGTCGAACCAGGCGTCGCTTGCACCCGTTCAGGGACTGTTCCAGCAATCCAAGGGGCGCGTCATATCCGTCCGCGATCAGCGGCAGGCGCAGGAACGGCAAGCGTCCGGGCTCCTGGAACGAAACGCTCCCAACCCAGAGCGGAACCCCGCCGGGATCGACCGCCGTGCCCGTGTTCCAGAGACGGAGAACGAGCTGCCGGTCAAACCTGGCTTTCCCTTTCGCCAAGCCCGTGCTCAGGGGGCGGATCAGCACCAGCGATTCATGTCTGCCGTCGTGCACTTGCGGCAGCAGCGGAAGCTCGGCAAGCAGGGGCGCCGGCGACAACCAGCGCAAGGCGGAGGTCGCGCTCAGCGGGACGGGCTCGCGCCAGCCTTGCGGGGCGAGCTTCTCGCGCACGGCGGAAAGCGCGCCGGCCCATTGCACGTTGAACGGCTGCTCCGGCTCGCCTTCGAGGTCCTGGCGATAGGCCGGCAGCAACTGCCAGCCCTCTCTCCACCAGAACGCGGTGTCCTGATGCCGCACCGTGACCTGGGGCGCGTAGCGCTGCAGATCCGCGGAATACCGAACGCTCATGTTCCATCCCCCTGCCAACACGAGCGCGAGCAGCGCGACGCGGGCCAGGCCGCGCGGCAGAGCCAAAGGATGGATGTGCCGATAATAGGCGAGGGCGAACAGCGTGACCGAAGCCAGCCCGAGGCTCAGGCCTCCGGCAACGTCCGAGAACCAGTGGGCACCCAGATACAATCGTGACAGCGCGATCGCGCCGATGAGCAGCGCGGCCAGGGCATAGGGGAGCCAGCGGCGCGGCGGGGAAAGATTGCGGGCGACGAGCACGGCCAGAAATCCGTACGTCACCGCGCTCATGGTGACGTGGCCGCTGGGAAAGGCGTAGACGGAGAGGGGGTCGTATGGAATGGCGATCGGCCGGGGCCGCTGCAAGCTCAGCTTGAGTACCGTGGCGGCGATCTGGCCGAAGCCCACCGCCGCGGCCCAGTACGCGGCCGCATGCCAGTTCCGCCGCAACAGGAGCCAGGCCAGCACCGCCGCCGCAACCAGCGCGATGACCGCGCCGTCGCCCAGCTCCGTCACAAGCACCATGACCCGGTCGCCCCACGGCGTCCGCAGGCCCTGCATGAGCCGGTACAGACCTTGATCCGCGCGCACCAGGGGATCGCCCGTGACGACATCTTCCAGCACCCCCAGGAACAGCCAGCCGGAGGCAATGAGCAGGATTCCCAATACCAGTAGCGCCTTCGCATCCGGCTGGGCCGGGTCGAGCACGCCGCCGATTATCCTGTTCACTCCCGGATGCCGGCTGCCCCAGGCCAGAAACCATTGGGTCATCCGTGCCGCGCGCGGGGGCAGCACCTGGAAGAGCCAGTGAATGAGCCACCCGGTGAACCAGATCATCGCCGCGACCAGTGCCAGCAGCAGTGCCAACCGCGCCGCGACCACGCCCGCCAGGGCAAGCGAGGCGCCGAAGGCCATGCCCGGAAGCAGATAGGCCGGCGCCCAGGCGAGTGCCGACAAGACGTTCACCGCGTAGAAGGCCGCGGGCCGCATCCCGAGCATGCCGGCCACGACCGGAACAATGGGACGGACGGGACCGACGAAGCGGGCGAAGAGAATGCTCTTGCCTCCGTGGCGGCGAAAGAATTCCTCACCGTGGGACAGCCATTCCGGATGGCGATGGAACGGCCAGAAGGCGCGCAGCCGGTCGCGATAGCGATGGCCGATCCAGAAGCTGATGCCGTCGCCGACAATCGCGCCCGCCACGGCGGCAAGCAGGGTCGGCCAGAAGCCGATCGCCCCCAAGGCCACGAGCGCCCCGGCGGCGATCATGACCACCGCCCCGGGCACGACCAGGCCCACCACCGCCAGCGATTCGGCCATGGCGACGACAAAGACCAGGACAGCCGCGACGGCCGGGTGCATCCCGATCCAGCCCACGGCGTTTTGCAAGAGGCTTGTCTCCCGGCCTATCTCCTTCTCCCATGGAATTCACGGCAATCCCGCACACTCCTGTGCGAGGGCGCGAACGGCATGCCCTCAAACCGCATATGCGATGTCCGTCCGGTCAGGCTTGATATACCTTTAGCCTGTTGCTTGCGTCAACGCCCGCTTCTTCCTCTTCCTCCTTCCGGTGGGCCAGTCGATACAGGATCGGCAGCACGAGAAGCGTTAGCGCGGTCGAGGACAATATGCCGCCGATGACGACGGTGGCCAGCGGGCGCTGCACCTCCGCGCCCGTTCCGGTGGCGATTGCCATCGGAATGAAGCCGAGCGACGCGACGAGGGCGGTCATCAGCACCGGGCGCAGCCGCGTCAGCGCGCCTTCGCGGATCGCCGCATCCAGCGGCCTGCCTTCCTCGCGCAGGGAACGGATGAAGGCGATCATCACCAGGCCGTTGAGCACCGCCACGCCCGACAGCGCGATGAAGCCGACCCCCGCCGAAATGGAAAGCGGGATATCGCGCAGCCACAGCGCCAGGATGCCGCCGGTCAGGGCAAACGGCACCCCGGTGAACACCAGCAGCCCGTCCTTCACGTTGTTGAACATCGCGAACAGCAGCATGAACACCAGCAGCAGCGCCACCGGAACCACGATCCGCAGACGCTTGGCCGCCGACTGCAACTGCTCGAAGGTGCCGCCCCAGGTGGTCCAGTAGCCGGCCGGCACCTTGACCGACTCCTGAATCCTCTGCTCGGCCTCGGCCACGAAAGACCCGATATCCCGCCCGCGCACATTGGCCGTCACCACCACCCGCCGCTTGCCGTTCTCGCGGCTGATCTGGTTCGGGCCCGGCGCGACTTCGAGGGTCGCCACGTCGCCCAGTTGCAGATAGGCGGGGCGGGCCTGGCCGCCCGCTTCGTCCATGGGCAAATTAATGGGCAGTTGCTTCATCGCCTCCATGTCATTGCGCATCCGCTCGGGCAGGCGGACGATGATGTCGAAGCGCCGGTCGCCCTGGAACAGCACGCCGGCTTCCCTGCCGCCCACCGCTATGGCGATCGCTTCCTGCACGTCTCCGACATTCACGCCCAGGCGCGCGGTCTTCTCGCGGTCGATATGAACGGTCAGCATCGGCAAGCCCGTGGTTTGCTCGACCTTGACGGCGGCGGCGCCGGGAACCTTCTCCAGCACTTCCGCAATCTCCCCGGCGGTGCCGTTCATCGTGTCCATGTCGTCGCCGAACACCTTGACCGCCACGTCGCTGCGCACGCCGGAAAGCAGCTCGTTGAACCGCATCTGGATCGGCTGGGTGAACTCGTAGTTGTTGCCGGGCACCTGGGCTACCGCTGCCTGCATGGCATTGACCAGCTCGGTCTTGCCGCGCTTCGGATCGGGCCATTCCGATTGCGGCTTCAGCATGACGAAGTTGTCCGCGACGTTGGGCGGCATCGGGTCGGTGGCGATCTCGGCCGTGCCGATCTTGGCGAAAATCCGGTCGACCTCCGGAAACTGCTTGATGGTCCGCTCCAGCTCCGTTTGCATCTCGATCGCCTGCGACAGGCTGGTACCGGGAATGCGCAAGGCCTGCAGCGCGATATCGCCCTCGTTGAGGCTCGGCACGAACTCGCTGCCCATGCGGGTCGCCAGCAAGGCGGAAAGCACGACGGCGACCGCCGCGATGGTGAGAACAAGCGGCTTGCCGAGCATGGCCCGATCGAGCATCGGCTCGTAGCCGCGCCTGGCCCATCCCATCAGGCGGTTTTCCTTTTCGCCGACCTTGTCCCCCATCAGCAACGCCACGGCGCCTCCATGTCATTGCGCATCCGCTCGGGCAGGCGGACGATGATGTCGAAGCGCCGGTCGCCCTGGAACAGCACGCCGGCTTCCCTGCCGCCCACCGCTATGGCGATCGCTTCCTGCACGTCTCCGACATTCACGCCCAGGCGCGCGGTCTTCTCGCGGTCGATATGAACGGTCAGCATCGGCAAGCCCGTGGTTTGCTCGACCTTGACGGCGGCGGCGCCGGGAACCTTCTCCAGCACTTCCGCAATCTCCCCGGCGGTGCCGTTCATCGTGTCCATGTCGTCGCCGAACACCTTGACCGCCACGTCGCTGCGCACGCCGGAAAGCAGCTCGTTGAACCGCATCTGGATCGGCTGGGTGAACTCGTAGTTGTTGCCGGGCACCTGGGCTACCGCTGCCTGCATGGCATTGACCAGCTCGGTCTTGCCGCGCTTCGGATCGGGCCATTCCGATTGCGGCTTCAGCATGACGAAGTTGTCCGCGACGTTGGGCGGCATCGGGTCGGTGGCGATCTCGGCCGTGCCGATCTTGGCAAATTAATGGGCAGTTGCTTCATCGCCTCCATGTCATTGCGCATCCGCTCGGGCAGGCGGACGATGATGTCGAAGCGCCGGTCGCCCTGGAACAGCACGCCGGCTTCCCTGCCGCCCACCGCTATGGCGATCGCTTCCTGCACGTCTCCGACATTCACGCCCAGGCGCGCGGTCTTCTCGCGGTCGATATGAACGGTCAGCATCGGCAAGCCCGTGGTTTGCTCGACCTTGACGGCGGCGGCGCCGGGAACCTTCTCCAGCACTTCCGCAATCTCCCCGGCGGTGCCGTTCATCGTGTCCATGTCGTCGCCGAACACCTTGACCGCCACGTCGCTGCGCACGCCGGAAAGCAGCTCGTTGAACCGCATCTGGATCGGCTGGGTGAACTCGTAGTTGTTGCCGGGCACCTGGGCTACCGCTGCCTGCATGGCATTGACCAGCTCGGTCTTGCCGCGCTTCGGATCGGGCCATTCCGATTGCGGCTTCAGCATGACGAAGTTGTCCGCGACGTTGGGCGGCATCGGGTCGGTGGCGATCTCGGCCGTGCCGATCTTGGC
>JAMCVR010000223.1:0-2561 GCA_023475455.1 Thermoplasmatota archaeon
GCGCGGATCGGGCTGGTTGCCCAGGCGGATATCGATGAAGCTCGCGATCGCGGCGTTGATGTCGATCTCGTCGCCGTCCTCCAGCTTGCGGATGCGCTGCACGCCCTGCGGCTGCATGGCGTCGAGCTGAGCGGGCATGCTGCCGGGGCGGGAAGCAAATCACAGTGAGCCGCACGCTTCCATGAACCCCAACAGCCAGACCATCCATTTTCTCCGGCGACGGATCTGCCGTTATTTCAAGGCGACACGCCATGTGCCGGCGTAACCGGCGACCCGCGCAGTGAGCAGGCAACCGTTTTTCTACTGGGAAGGCGAGACGCTGGTGCTCAATGTCCTGGGCAAGCCCAGTGCAAAACAGGATGCCATCGGCAAGCCCAAGGGCCATCAACTCAAGATCAGCGTCACCGCCGCCCCGCGCGCGGGCCGGGCAACGGATCACATGGTGCGTTTTCTGGCCGAGGAATTCGGCGTGGCCACGCGCGACATCGAAGTTGTCTTCGGCCGCATGAACGTGAACAAGCAGCTGCGCATCAAGTCGCCCAAGCGGCTGCCAGCGGTCTTTGCGCAGCAGGAATTGATTTGACGCCAGCCGGACAGCCCGTCTGAAATTTAGCGCGTCAGTCCAGCGTACAGCATCGGCAGCTTTTCCGGCAGCCGCTGCACGTGGTCGACCACCATGAAGTTCTTCTGCCCGAAGATGCGCGACACGTAGTTGTCGGCGCGCGGGTCGAGGCTCATGCAGTAGGTCGTCACGCCCTCGCGGGCGACTTCCTCCACCGCCTTCTTGGTGTCGTAGCGCAGGTACTGCGGGTCGCGCACGTCGATGTCGGCCGGTTCGCCGTCGGTGATGACGATCAGCAGTTTCTTCGCCGAGCGCTGCAGCTTCAGATGATGGCCGGCATGGCGGATCGCCGCGCCCATGCGGGTTGAAAGCTGGCCGGTCATGCCGGCGAGCTTGGCCTTCGGCACCTCGTCCCAGTGCTGGTCGAAGTCCTTGAAGCGGGTGTACTCGACGTCGTGGCGGCCGTCCGAACAGAAGCCGTGGATCGCGAACGGGTCGCCCACCTTGCTGATCGCGTCGGCCAAGAGCACGCAGGCCTGACGGGTGAGATCGAGCACCGAGTACGCCTGGTCCTGCACTGTCTCGTTGGTCGATTCGGACAGGTCCAGCAGCACCAGGATCGAGAAGTCGCGCGTCTTCCGCACGCTGCGCATCATGATGCGCGGATCGGGCTGGTTGCCCAGGCGGATATCGATGAAGCTCGCGATCGCGGCGTTGATGTCGATCTCGTCGCCGTCCTCCAGCTTGCGGATGCGCTGCACGCCCTGCGGCTGCATGGCGTCGAGCAGGAATTTCATGCGATGGATTTCGCGCTTGTACTTCGCGGTGATCTCGTCGATGACCGCGAGATCGCCCGCCTTGGCGCGCTTTTCCAGCACCGTGGCCCAGGCCGGACGCTCCAGCTGGATCTGGTAGTCCCATTCCGAATAGTGGAAAGGATCGGACACCGGCTCCTTGCCTTCCAGCTCGTTGAAGCTCTTGCCCCCGCTCTCGTCGCCGATGTTCTCGTAGGGATAGAGCTCGGTGCCCAGTACCCAGATTTCCTCGGCATCGTCGCCGGCGGTCTCGACGTCGATCTCGTTGGCCATCTCCATCACGCTCACGTACTTGCGCACCTGCTTGACGGAGTCGTAGCCGGCGCCGGCGGCCTTGTCGAAATCGAACTCCTCGAATTCCCAGAAGTAGCGGTTGTCGTCGCGGTACGGTGCGGTGAGGACGTCGGTGCGCGCGTTGAACGGGATTTTTTTCTGGGTCAGGCCGTGCGCCAGCTGCACGCCGATCTCCCACGAGGTGTGGTTGCTGTCGAGCCTGTCCTGTGCGGCAGCAAACAGCGCGCGTCCCTCGGCGATCCACGGATCGCTGTCCTGGTAACTGTCGTCCAGCAGCGCGCGCGCCAGCCGATTCAGGTAATCCCCCACGCTGGCGCTCATTGCCGGCGTGGCGGTGTGCAGCTTGCTCCAGAGTTGCTTGAGACCGGGGAAACGGCGGATCGCCAGGGTTTCCACCCGCGCGTCCTCGATGACGGAGATCACCGCCATCTGCATCGGGTTCAGCGCCTCGGCGGAAATCGGCACGCGCGTCTCGACGATGTGTGCGGCGCAGTGCGCGGCGGCGGCGCGGTAGAGCTCCAGGCCGGACACCGGCTCCTGCCCTTCGACCGTCCAGTCGTCGTAGGCGTCCGGCAGATGCAGCAGGTAGTCCTCGATGTAGGGCCGGTAGCCCTCGCGCGCCTCGAAGTCGCCGGAGGTCGGGCGCATGAAGAAGTCGCGCGCCCACAGCGCGCGCAGGTACATGTTGATGCGGCGCTGCACGTCGACCAGCAGGGTGCCCTTGCGTTCCTTCTGCAGCATCGCCAGCGACTCTTTCGACTCCAGGCTGAAGTAGCGGATCTGCTCCTCGTAGTTGATGCGGTGCGCGTGCGCGCCCCACAGCGCCCAGCGCCGCAGGCCGCCCAGCGTCAGGTGCTGGAACAGCGCCTCCAGCTTGTTGAGCATCGGCC
>JAMCVR010000223.1:2572-9143 GCA_023475455.1 Thermoplasmatota archaeon
GGCGCCTGCGCGATCAGGGTGTTGATGAACTGCAGATACTTGAGGAAGAGCCCCGCATCGCCCAGCCGGTTGGCGGCGGTCGGCGCGGAGGCGAGCAGGAGTTCGATCACCGCGCCCGAGGTTTTCGAGGCCAGCACCAGCGAGGCGGTGGCGAGATCGGCCACCACGTCCTCGCCGACTTCCTTGGCGACCCGCGGCGCCTGCTCGATCCAGGTTTCCACCAGCGAATCGCCGCGCCCGAGGCCGCGTATCGCGGCCGCGCCCTTCAGATAGTTGTCCAGCCCGCGCGGCGAGAACACCTTGGTGGCCTCGTGCCAGTTGGCGCGCAGGGTCTCCTGGCTGTGCGGAGACAGGTCTTCCAGCAGTTCGGCGTAGTCGGCGAGGTTGATAGACATAAGGCGAGAAGGGCTAGGAGACGGCGCGGTGGCGAGATCGGCCACCACGTCCTCGCCGACTTCCTTGGCGACCCGCGGCGCCTGCTCGATCCAGGTTTCCACCAGCGAATCGCCGCGCCCGAGGCCGCGTATCGCGGCCGCGCCCTTCAGATAGTTGTCCAGCCCGCGCGGCGAGAACACCTTGGTGGCCTCGTGCCAGTTGGCGCGCAGGGTCTCCTGGCTGTGCGGAGACAGGTCTTCCAGCAGTTCGGCGTAGTCGGCGAGGTTGATAGACATAAGGCGAGAAGGGCTAGGAGACGGCGCGGTGGCGAGATCGGCCACCACGTCCTCGCCGACTTCCTTGGCGACCCGCGGCGCCTGCTCGATCCAGGTTTCCACCAGCGAATCGCCGCGCCCGAGGCCGCGTATCGCGGCCGCGCCCTTCAGATAGTTGTCCAGCCCGCGCGGCGAGAACACCTTGGTGGCCTCGTGCCAGTTGGCGCGCAGGGTCTCCTGGCTGTGCGGAGACAGGTCTTCCAGCAGTTCGGCGTAGTCGGCGAGGTTGATAGACATAAGGCGAGAAGGGCTAGGAGTTAGGGGCTGGGGGCTAGGGGTGGAGCGGCCTTCGACCGCGCTTGATCTGGATTCAGGGGCGCGGGCTGTGCCCGCACATTCCCTAGCCCCTAAATCCCAGATCCTAGCCCCCTCACTCAAAAGAACGTCGACACCGCCGCATCCAGCGCGTCGCGCATGTCGGGATCGTCGGTGATGGGACGCACCAGCGCGACGCGACAGGCGGCCAGCGGGGCGACGCCCTTGGCGATGAGCGAACCTGCGTAGATCAGCATGCGGCGGTCGGCGCGGAGGCGAGCAGGAGTTCGATCACCGCGCCCGAGGTTTTCGAGGCCAGCACCAGCGAGGCGGTGGCGAGATCGGCCACCACGTCCTCGCCGACTTCCTTGGCGACCCGCGGCGCCTGCTCGATCCAGGTTTCCACCAGCGAATCGCCGCGCCCGAGGCCGCGTATCGCGGCCGCGCCCTTCAGATAGTTGTCCAGCCCGCGCGGCGAGAACACCTTGGTGGCCTCGTGCCAGTTGGCGCGCAGGGTCTCCTGGCTGTGCGGAGACAGGTCTTCCAGCAGTTCGGCGTAGTCGGCGAGGTTGATAGACATAAGGCGAGAAGGGCTAGGAGTTAGGGGCTGGGGGCTAGGGGTGGAGCGGCCTTCGACCGCGCTTGATCTGGATTCAGGGGCGCGGGCTGTGCCCGCACATTCCCTAGCCCCTAAATCCCAGATCCTAGCCCCCTCACTCAAAAGAACGTCGACACCGCCGCATCCAGCGCGTCGCGCATGTCGGGATCGTCGGTGATGGGACGCACCAGCGCGACGCGACAGGCGGCCAGCGGGGCGACGCCCTTGGCGATGAGCGAACCTGCGTAGATCAGCATGCGGGTCGACAGGCCTTCGTCGAGGCCATGGCCCTTGAGGTTGCGGCTGCGCTCGGCGATCGACACCAGCTTGCCGGCGATGTCGGCGTCGACGCCGGATTCGTGCGCGACGATCTCGGTTTCGATGCCGTGCTCGGGATAGCTGAAATCGAGGCCGCCGAAACGCTGCTTGGTCGACTGCTTCAGATCCTTCATCAAGCTCTGGTAGCCGGGATTGTAGGAAATCACAAGCTGGAAATCGGGGTGGGCGTGCACCAGCTCGCCCTTCTTTTCCAGCGGCAGCACACGGCGGTTGTCGGTCAGCGGGTGGATCACCACGGTGGTGTCCTGGCGCGCTTCCACCACTTCGTCCAGGTAGCAGATCGCGCCATGACGGGCGGCGATGGCGAGCGGGCCGTCCTGCCATTCGGTGCCCTGGGCCGAGAGCAGGAAGCGGCCGACCAGGTCGGACGCCGTCATGTCCTCGTTGCACGCCACCGTGATCAGCGGCTTGCCGAGCTTGTACGCCATGTATTCGATGAAGCGCGTCTTGCCGCAGCCGGTCGGGCCCTTCAGCATCATCGGCATGCGCACCGAGTAGGCAGCCTCGAACAGCTCGACCTCGTCGGCGACGGGACGGTAGTAGGGTTCCTGGGTGATGCGGTACTGATCGACGATGTTGCTCATGAGGTCTCCTTTAAGGAAAGGCTTATTCATCCGCGAATGCCGGGCCAGAGGCTCGGCGCGGCATTCGCGGGCAAACAAAAAGCCCCCGCGCCCTGCGGGCGACGGGGGCTGTTAGGGTTCCCGTCGCGACTTAAACGGTCTTGCCGCGGAAAATCACCATCGCCGCGCCCTGCGACTGATTGAAGTTGTTGTAGCCAATCAGGCGAACGTGGTTGTTGGGGTTGGCCTTGTGGCAGGCTTCGGCTTCGGCCAGCACGCGATCCACATCGGTTTCGCCGAACATCGGCAGCTTCCACATGTACCAGTAGGAGTCCATCATGTGCTCGGGCTCGATGTGCTCGATGGCCGGGTTCCAGCCTTTTTTCACCAGATACTCGACCTGCTTCTTGATGCCGTCCTTATCCATGGGGGGCAGGTAGGAGAAGGTCTCGAATTTGCGGCTGGCGGGGTCGCTCAGGCGGCTTTTGTAATCCATCACTTCAGACATTTCATTTCCTTTCTAGGATCTAGGGGCTAGGATCTAGGGGCTAGGGTTGGAAGGCCAGGTTTTCCCTAGCCCTAAGTCCCAGTTCCTAGTTCCTAATAATCACTTGTGGGCGACGTCCAGCTTGTCGACGGTGTCGAACTCGAACTTGATCTCTTTCCACGTTTCCATGGCGATCTTCAGTTCGGGGCTGTGCGCGGCGGCGGCGGTAAGGATGTCCTTGCCTTCCTTCTCGATCTGACGGCCCTGGTTGCGGGCTTCCACGCAGGCTTCCAGCGCGACGCGGTTGGCGGCGGCGCCGGCGGCGTTGCCCCAGGGGTGGCCCAGCGTACCGCCACCGAACTGCAGCACGGAGTCGTCGCCGAAGATGGAGACCAGCGCGGGCATGTGCCAGACGTGGATGCCGCCGGAAGCGACCGGCATCACGCCGGGCATGGAGCCCCAGTCCTGGTCGAAGAACAGGCCGCGCGAACGGTCTTCCGGAATGAATTCGTCACGCATGGTGTCGATCCAGCCCAGGGTCGCGTCGCGGTCGCCTTCCAATTTGCCCACGACGGTGCCGGAGTGCAGGTGGTCGCCGCCCGACAGGCGCAGCACCTTGGTCAGCACGCGGAAATGGATGCCGTGGTGCGGGTTGCGGTCGAGCACGGCGTGCATGGCGCGGTGGATGTGCAGCAGCATCCCGTTGTCGCGACACCAGTTGGCCAGACCCGTGTTGGCGGTCAGGCCGCCGGTCAGGTAGTCGTGCATGATGATCGGTGCGCCGATTTCCTTGGCGAACTCGGCACGCTTGTACATCTCTTCCGGGGTCGGCGCGGTGACATTGAGATAGTGGCCCTTGCGCTCGCCGGTCTCGCGTTGCGCCTTCAGCGTCGCTTCGTGCACGAAGGCGAAACGGTCGCGCCAGCGCATGAAGGGCTGGCTGTTGACGTTCTCGTCGTCCTTGGCTTCCAGCGCGACGCGGTTGGCGGCGGCGCCGGCGGCGTTGCCCCAGGGGTGGCCCAGCGTACCGCCACCGAACTGCAGCACGGAGTCGTCGCCGAAGATGGAGACCAGCGCGGGCATGTGCCAGACGTGGATGCCGCCGGAAGCGACCGGCATCACGCCGGGCATGGAGCCCCAGTCCTGGTCGAAGAACAGGCCGCGCGAACGGTCTTCCGGAATGAATTCGTCACGCATGGTGTCGATCCAGCCCAGGGTCGCGTCGCGGTCGCCTTCCAATTTGCCCACGACGGTGCCGGAGTGCAGGTGGTCGCCGCCCGACAGGCGCAGCACCTTGGTCAGCACGCGGAAATGGATGCCGTGGTGCGGGTTGCGGTCGAGCACGGCGTGCATGGCGCGGTGGATGTGCAGCAGCATCCCGTTGTCGCGACACCAGTTGGCCAGACCCGTGTTGGCGGTCAGGCCGCCGGTCAGGTAGTCGTGCATGATGATCGGTGCGCCGATTTCCTTGGCGAACTCGGCACGCTTGTACATCTCTTCCGGGGTCGGCGCGGTGACATTGAGATAGTGGCCCTTGCGCTCGCCGGTCTCGCGTTGCGCCTTCAGCGTCGCTTCGTGCACGAAGGCGAAACGGTCGCGCCAGCGCATGAAGGGCTGGCTGTTGACGTTCTCGTCGTCCTTGGTGAAATCCAGACCGCCGCGCAGGCATTCGTACACGGCGCGGCCGTAGTTCTTGGCCGACAGACCCAATTTAGGCTTGATGGTGCAGCCCAGCAGCGGACGGCCGTACTTGTTCATGCGGTCGCGTTCGACCTGGATGCCGGCGGGCGGGCCGCCGCAGGTCTTCACGTAGGCGATCGGGAAGCGCACGTCTTCCAGGCGCAGGGCGCGCAGTGCCTTGAAGCCGAACACGTTGCCGACCAGCGAGGTCAGCACGTTGACGACCGAACCTTCTTCGAACAGGTCGATCGGGTAGGCCACGAATGCGTAGAAGCAGGTGTCGTCGCCGGGCACGTCTTCGATGCGGTAGGCGCGGCCCTTGTAGTAGTCCAGGTCGGTCAGCAGGTCGGTCCACACCGTGGTCCAGGTGCCGGTCGACGACTCGGCGGCCACGGCAGCGGCGACTTCTTCGCGGTCCACGCCCGGCTGCGGGGTGATCTTGAAGCAGGCCAGGATGTCGGTGTCCAGCGGGGTGTAATCCGGGGTCCAGTACGTCTGCCGGTATTCCTTCACACCGGCGTTATAGGTTTTGACAGCCATGATTTCCTCCTACAGAAAGGGGTCGGGTTTCCGTGCAACGCCCCAGCGGCCTGACACGATGGGACGCATCATGCAGGAAACGGATCATCAATAATAGTCGATATTTTCTATTTTTAAGATAGATATTTGTCTATGGTAAAATTCCAAGCAGGGTGCGGCGTGCACACCCTGCGTAACCAACACCTCTCCTGGATCAAAATGCGCCAACACACCACTTTCCGCCAGCTGGAAATCTTTGAAGCCATCGCCCGCCTGGGCAGCTTCACCCGCGCCTCCGAAGAGCTGTTCCTCAGCCAGCCCACCGTCTCCATGCAGATGAAAAAACTGGCGGAAACCGTGGGCGTGCCGCTGATCGAACAGGTCGGCAAGAAAATCCGCCTCACCCCGGACGGCCAGCAACTGGCGCAGGCCACCCGCGAAGTCTTCGACATCATGGATCACTACACCATGTCGGTGGCGGAGCGGCAGGGGCTCAAGCAGGGAAAACTGAGCCTGATGGCGATCACCACCGCCTCCTACTTCGCGCCGCGCCTCCTGGGCGAATTCGCCAAACTCTATCCGGGCATCGACGTCAGCCTGCGCGTCACCAACAAGGAGCAGGTGCTCGCCAGCATCGCCGACAACCTGGACGACCTGTATTTCCTCGGCCAGCCCCCGGAAGACATCGACGTCGTCGCCACCCCCATCATGGACAACCCCATCGTCGTGCTGGCCGCGCCGGATCACCCGCTGGCGCGCAAAAAGAAAATTCCGCTGGAACGCATCGCGCAGGAACCGTGGCTGATGCGGGAAAAAGGCTCCGGCACCCGCAACGCCATCGAGCGGTGCTTCGCCGAACAGGAGATCACGATCCGCCCGCGCCTGGAACTGGGCAGCAACGAAGCCCTCAAGCAGGCCATCCTCGCCGGGCTGGGCATCTCCGCCCTCTCCCGCCACACGCTCACGCTCAACCAGCCCGGCCAGTTCGCCGTGCTCGATGTGCAAGGCTTCCCCATCCTGCGCCACTGGTACGCCGTCTATCCTGCAGGCCGGCAGCTGTCGGTGGTGGCGCGGGCGTTTCTTGATTACCTGCTGGGGCGGGGGGACGCTGCGCCGGCTGCGGTGGGCAAGAGGAAATAGCGATCTGGAGTACGAGCAGTTGAACAAAGGGCGTCGGCCGGCAGCCGCGCCCAATCCAGCAAAAAGAAAATTCCGCTGGAACGCATCGCGCAGGAACCGTGGCTGATGCGGGAAAAAGGCTCCGGCACCCGCAACGCCATCGAGCGGTGCTTCGCCGAACAGGAGATCACGATCCGCCCGCGCCTGGAACTGGGCAGCAACGAAGCCCTCAAGCAGGCCATCCTCGCCGGGCTGGGCATCTCCGCCCTCTCCCGCCACACGCTCACGCTCAACCAGCCCG
>JAMCVR010000223.1:9237-20023 GCA_023475455.1 Thermoplasmatota archaeon
GGCGTTTCTTGATTACCTGCTGGGGCGGGGGGACGCTGCGCCGGCTGCGGTGGGCAAGAGGAAATAGCGATCTGGAGTACGAGCAGTTGAACAAAGGGCGTCGGCCGGCAGCCGCGCCCAATCCAGCTTCCGCTCCGCTTATTACTGCCCTTGTGTCGAAAATCGCACAAGAAAAGAAAAATATCTAATAATCAATCCACTAGACGCGGCGACCGGCCTTTTGTTCATAAAAATCCTTGTTCACGATACGTGAACATAATCATAACTTGAACAATCGTATATGTTCATCTATTCTTATGTTCACGTAACGTGAAAATCCCGAAAAGATGAACATGGTCCATGGCCTACTACACATTCCCGGAGAAGCAGAACAGCTACTCGAACGAGCCGTAAAGGCATTTCGCCTACTAACTGGTATCGAGGCACAAATCGGTCCATACCAACTTCAAGGGCTACTTGATACGGGAGCTGATGCCATAGTCGAATTTGAAAAAGGCACAGCGCGCATCAAGTATGCCGCCGAGGTGAAGCTGATGACCGTAGATCGCTTCAAGATGCTGGAGGCTTGGCAAGACCTGGGTAAAAATTATCGAGAACCCCGGATGCTGGTTGTGCCTTATATGACGGCCGAGATGGCAGAGCGCTGCGGGCTACTGAAAATTCCATTCCTCGATGCCGCCGGCAATGCCTATTTGGATGCTCCCGGCTTGTTCGTGTGTATCGCCGGGCGAAAAAAGCCCGACCTCCCGGAATTGGCCGAAAAAGTTGCGCCACACCAGGCGTTTAAACCAACGGGGATGCGAACCATCTTCGTGCTGTTGCTGAATCCAGCCCTCGCCGCAAAGAACTACCGGGATATTGCCAAGGCAGCAGGCGTTGCGCTGGGAACAGTAGGCTGGGTATTGAAAGATCTGAACGCCAAGGGATATCTCCACGAAGTGTTGCAGGGTGAAAAGCGTTTGTATAACCCCGACCGTTTGATGCAGGAGTGGGTTGCTTTTTACCCCGTGAAGCTACGCCCGAAGCTGAATGCCCGTCGCTTTCGTGCCCCTCATCCCGATTGGTGGAAGAACATCGATCTCGCTGAATATCAAGCCCGCTGGGGCGGCGAGGTCGCGGCGGACAAGCTGACTGGCCTACTACACATTCCCGGAGAAGCAGAACAGCTACTCGAACGAGCCGTAAAGGCATTTCGCCTACTAACTGGTATCGAGGCACAAATCGGTCCATACCAACTTCAAGGGCTACTTGATACGGGAGCTGATGCCATAGTCGAATTTGAAAAAGGCACAGCGCGCATCAAGTATGCCGCCGAGGTGAAGCTGATGACCGTAGATCGCTTCAAGATGCTGGAGGCTTGGCAAGACCTGGGTAAAAATTATCGAGAACCCCGGATGCTGGTTGTGCCTTATATGACGGCCGAGATGGCAGAGCGCTGCGGGCTACTGAAAATTCCATTCCTCGATGCCGCCGGCAATGCCTATTTGGATGCTCCCGGCTTGTTCGTGTGTATCGCCGGGCGAAAAAAGCCCGACCTCCCGGAATTGGCCGAAAAAGTTGCGCCACACCAGGCGTTTAAACCAACGGGGATGCGAACCATCTTCGTGCTGTTGCTGAATCCAGCCCTCGCCGCAAAGAACTACCGGGATATTGCCAAGGCAGCAGGCGTTGCGCTGGGAACAGTAGGCTGGGTATTGAAAGATCTGAACGCCAAGGGATATCTCCACGAAGTGTTGCAGGGTGAAAAGCGTTTGTATAACCCCGACCGTTTGATGCAGGAGTGGGTTGCTTTTTACCCCGTGAAGCTACGCCCGAAGCTGAATGCCCGTCGCTTTCGTGCCCCTCATCCCGATTGGTGGAAGAACATCGATCTCGCTGAATATCAAGCCCGCTGGGGCGGCGAGGTCGCGGCGGACAAGCTGACTGGATATTTAAAGCCAGCGACCTTCACCATTTACCTGCATGGCAAGCCCGACCGGCTGATCTTGGAGCAACGACTCAGACCCGATGTGAATGGGGAGGTCGAAGTGCTGGAAGCATTCTGGGACGCGGCTGAAGAAGCTGCCTGGCGAGGCGGGTATCCCAACGACACTGTTCCGCCCTTGCTCGCCTATGCCGACCTCATGGCAACCACGGACAGCAGGAATCTCGAAACCGCACGGATGATCCATGACCGTTATTTGGTCAACGCTGAAAATCAGGCCCGATAAGCCGCTTGAGGCTACGCAGCTAGAGATCATGCGGCATGTGGATCAGGTGGCTCGCAGCCTCAACCTCCGCTACTTTGTGGCTGGAACGCTGGCCAGGGTCATCCTGCTGGAGCATGTGCACGGCCAAAGCCCCGGCCCGGCCACACGGGATGTCGATTTTGGGGTGACGGTAAAAGATTGGCCCACCTTCCAGTCCCTGAAAAATGGATTGATTGGGACAGGGGCATTTGAATCTGCTCCCGCGATACAAAGGCTGATCTACTTACGCAGCGGTCATCGATCCTGGATCGATCTCGTGCCGTTCGGAGGTATTGAGCAAGATGGCAGGATGATCGCCTGGCCACCTGATCGGGCGATGGTCATGAACATAGCCGGATTCAGCGAGGCCGCTGATGCGGCTATCGAGGTCGAGATTGCTCCGGGTCTCACAATGGCGGTTGCTTCGCTCCCCTCGCTGGCCGTGCTGAAGCTCATCACCTGGTTTGACCGTTGGCCGGACAATCGGGGGAAAGACGCCCAGGACTTTTTCCACATCCTTTCAAGGTATGCAGAGGCTGGGAATATGGATCGCCTGTACGACACGGAACAGGCTCTGATGGCCCGGGCAGACTTCGATCCCGACCTGGCTGGCGCTGGCCTGATCGGCAGAGAGGCCGCACAACTCTGTCTGCCCGAAACAGCATCACTCATCACCCAATTGTTTTCAGACAGCAAAGCGTTTGAGCGATTTACAGGCCACATCCTCAGTGAGGTGCATATGGATAATGATAGCGCCAGAGCCAAAAAGGTGAGGCACTATCTGTACCTGTTCATCACCTCATTCAATGAGGGCTTGCCCAAGCCACAATAATGATATGAACCCCGACGATCTTCTCAATAGGAAGACAGCGGGCGCACAAGTCGGTCGGGGGTGGCCTTCGGCCTTTTTATTGCGATGCTGACCCCTTATCGCTGCGGTGCTCGACGTCCAGGGCTTCCCCATCCTGCGCCACTGGTACGCCGTCTATCCGGCAGGCCGGCAGCTTTCGGTGGTGGCGCGGGCGTTTCTCGACTATCTGCTTGGGCGGGGGGAGGCGGCGCCTGCTGCGGGGGATAAAAAGAAATAAGGAAATGACGGAGCGGCGTGCGAGCGGCACCTTAAGCTGTCGTATGATTTCGTTAACCACATAACAATCAGAGATTCATCAATGCACAGAATCGTTAAAGCACACCTTGATAGTTTCGTGAAAAGCTTCGGGTTGGAGGCAGAAGATGAAGCTAACCAGTTCGAGAAGTTCGCCACGCATTGTGTGGTCGCTTCAAGGTTTAGCTCTTCGTTTGACATCGATGATGTGACGACCAGTGCCGCCGACGATGGCATCGATGGGGTAGCACTTGTAATTGATGAGGCAGTGTGTGCTTCCCTCGAAGATGCGCAGGCGACCTTTAATACCGCGCGTCGAAATCATGATGTAGACGTGATGTTCGTGCAGGGGAAGCGCTCCGAAAACTTCGGCCTTGGTGATTTCCTGAAATTCAAGGAAGCCATTCTGAGGTTCTTCACTCAGACCCCCTATACAGTCGAAGATGAAGTCCTCCTGAACGCGCGGCAGATTTTCGACGTAGTACTCCAGGAAGTTCCTAAGGTGCGAAACGGGAAACCCTCTCTAACGGTTCGTTTCGTCACCACAGGACTGTACCGGCAGCCGCACGCGCTCGAAACTGCCCTTACTGATTTCGTTACTCAACTCGACGAACTCGGTCTCTTTGCTGACACTGATGTCAAATTCATCGACCGCGATGAACTGACGGAGCTTTGGGTTGGCACCTACTCTGGCATCAATGCCAGTTTGGATCTGTTTAGCAACGCGGCGCTACCCGCTATCGCTGGGATTGATGAGGCGTACCTAGCCGTTGTAAAGGCAAGTGACTTCGTGAAGAACTTACTCGTGACCCCCGACGGCAATCTCCGGACGCAAGTCTTTGAAGAAAATGTTCGTTCATTCTTGGGGATGGACAACCCTGTCAACCAATCCATTGCCGCCACTCTCAATTCCGGTGCAGCAACCCGGTTCCCTGTCCTGAACAATGGCATCACCATCGTCAGTCCGGATATCAGGCTGCAGGGTAATACCTTACATCTTACGAACTTCCAAATCGTTAATGGATGCCAAACTTCGAACGTTCTGTACGAAAACCAAGAGCACTTGCAGGACATTATGGTCAACGTCAAGGTCGTAGAAACGCAGAACGAGGATGTGTTTTCCGAACTGGTACGTGCCACTAATAGCCAAAGTAAAGTCGAGGATATCCAGTTCATTTCTCTTCGGCCGATCATCAAGCGCGTAGAACAGTTTTTCAACACTTACGAAGGCAACGAAGGCAGGCTTTATTTCGAGCGTCGTGATCGACAGTATGTCGGCCTCGACATCCCCGCTACCCGCATTTACTCAGTGCACAGCGCTGCGAAATGCGTCACAGCAATGTACTGCGAGCGCCCAGATCTGTCAGCACGGTATCCGAAGCGGATGTATGAAGAACTTACTGAAACAATCTTCGCCGAGGACACGAAGGAACTCGTCTTCTACGCTGCATGCCTCACGATGTATAGGTTCACGTTGCTCGTGTCGAACAGCGTAATCCCACAAAACATGAAACGTTTCAAGTGGCACATGCTCCCGGTTGTCAGGGCACTTATATGTGGCAAAGGCGTTAAGCCCATAAACTCTAGGCAAGTGGAACAATCTGCGCAAAAAATAGTGGACGTTATGGCACAGCATGGTTCAGCCGCAACCGATATTTTTGCTAAGTTCGTGACAATCTGTCAGTCCTTGGGTGAAGTGACGGCGGACAGGCTGAAGCGGCAAGCAATCTTGGCCGAAATGCTGGCTCAAGTGCCTTGATGGGAAGGGGTTCGTATTCTCCCTACCATGCCTCCCCTCATCCTCGTCATCGGCAACAAGAACTACTCGTCCTGGTCGCTGCGGCCCTGGCTGGTGCTGCGCCAGGCGGGCATTCCCTTTGCGGAGGTGCGCATTCCGCTGTACCTGCCCGAGTCGGCCGCGGAGCTGGCGGCGTGGTCGCCTTCGGGCAAGGTGCCGGCGCTGCATGACGGCAACATCAAGGTGTGGGATTCGCTGGCGATCTGCGAATACCTGCACGAGCGCTTTCCCGAGCATGGCTTGTGGCCGGCCGATGCGGCGGCGCGGGCGGTGGCCCGCTCGGTGAGCGCGGAGATGCATGCGGGATTCGGCGCGTTGCGCGAGCACATGTCGATGAACATTCGCGCCCGCTATCCGGATTTGGGGCGCACGCCGGAATGCCTGGCGGATATCGAACGCATCCTGGCGATCTGGACGGATTGCCGCGCGCGCTTTGGTGGCGGCGGCAATTTTCTGTTCGGGCACTTCGGCATTGCCGATGCGATGGTTGCGCCGGTGGTGCTGCGCTTTCAGACCTATGGCGTGACGCTGGAGGGCGCGGCGCGCGACTATGCCGACGCGGTGCTGGCGCTGCCCGCGCTGCAGGCGTGGGTGGCGAATGCGGTGGCGGAAACCGAGCGCATCGAAAAGTTTGAACGCGGCTAGAAGTTCGAACGCGACGAAATAAGCCGATCGGGCTGGCCTGGCCTGCAACGGACCGGGGATTATCTGAGGAAAGCGAAGTGCCGCCCAGGCACTATGATGAGCTTTCCGGCCATGTTTTATGGGGGACTCATGAACCATTCTTCTTGCTGCGGGCACGCGCGCCTGCACCGGTTCGGCGACTGAATCATGACAGAGCCTGACGAAGTCGATCTGGCGCGGGCCAAGGTTGCCGTGGGGTCCCTGCTCGATGGGATGAAGCTTTCCGCCCACCTTTATGCCGTCGAGCCCAGGGAGGGAATGTGGGCGGTGATCGTGGAATGCGCCACGGGGTCGGGCTGGCAGCGCGTAGAACTGCGGGCAGGACCTGAACTGCTGGCCGCGATCGATGGCGACGCAGAGGCCCAGGCGACCCTGGACGCCAAATGGCGGGCGCATCTGGCCGACTGCAAGTACGACTGACGCACGAAACTCAATCGCGCACCCCGCGCGTGCCATCCAGGGCTGGAAACCCGCCCGGATCGGCATCCGGCGCGCGCCGCAGGATTTCCAGACGCGCCCGCATGGCGGCGATCCCGGTGGTTTGCGAGGCGATGATCTCCTCGGCCAGCTTGCGCGTCAGCGGATCCCTGCCGTGGATCAACAGCAGGCGCGCCATGTCCACCGCGCCCTGATGGTGCGGAATCATCATGGCGAGGAAATCCACGTCCGCGTTGCCGGTGTAACCGGGGCGATGCATGTCGGCCATCATCTTCTGCATGTCCCGATCCATCTCGCGGATGAAGCCCTGGAACGGCGCCGGATAGCGCGCTGCGGCATCCTTACGCGCGGCCATGTCGTGGTGGAGGTGATCCGCCGCGCTGTTTTGCGTCACGCCGTTTTCAGACCAGGCGCCTGCCGGCAGCGCCAGAGCGAGTGCCGCGATGCACGCAAGACGTTTCATGCCGCGCCTCACCCAGCCTGGCTGCGGGCGCCGGGACGCACGTAGACCAGGTTGATGCTTTTCTTGTTGCGCAGTTTTCCAGAAGGCAGGTCCAGGCTGCCGAGGGGAATTTGCGTGATGAAGCCGGGCTTGAACGGATCCGTGACGTCGAACACGCTGCACACGGTCTGGCCTTCCGCCGGAGTGCCCGGCAGTTCGTCCTGTTCGTGGGCGACATAGAGCCGCGTGCCCTCGGGGTTGGTCCACAGGCCGTGCGACTCGCGGCCGTGGGTGAAGAAGTTGCCCACCACCTGCCGGCTGCCCGCGGGCGCGCCGCGGTCGATGATGGCGATCCGGCTGGAGGCGACGCCGCCGGGGCCGCCGTCGTCCACGCGCGCGAGGCTGGCATAGACCGCGCGGCCGTTGGCGTTCTCCACGAACTCCACGTGGTTGGGCCGCGCCTTGTCGCCCAGTTTCACGTGACTGAGCAGGCGATGCGCGCCCGAAGTCTCCCAGGCGGAGACGCTGTCGGCCAGCTTGTGGGAGAACCACACTTCCCTGCCGTCCGGTGTGGTCTTCTGGAAGGGCGTGAAGCCGAAGGGATCCTGGGCCTTGAGGTCCAGGGTCGTTTTGCGTTTCGGCCGGCTGGCGCCGTGGCGGTCGGCGTTGACGTGGAACACGTCGACCCTGGAGAGTTTTTGCGAGATGACGAAGGCGAGCCTGCCGTCGGCGCTGAACCATACCTGGGCGGGGCCGTTGAGGGTGTCGAGGTACTGGCGCACCGCGCCGGCGTCCTTGCCGCAGTTTTCCAGAAGGCAGGTCCAGGCTGCCGAGGGGAATTTGCGTGATGAAGCCGGGCTTGAACGGATCCGTGACGTCGAACACGCTGCACACGGTCTGGCCTTCCGCCGGAGTGCCCGGCAGTTCGTCCTGTTCGTGGGCGACATAGAGCCGCGTGCCCTCGGGGTTGGTCCACAGGCCGTGCGACTCGCGGCCGTGGGTGAAGAAGTTGCCCACCACCTGCCGGCTGCCCGCGGGCGCGCCGCGGTCGATGATGGCGATCCGGCTGGAGGCGACGCCGCCGGGGCCGCCGTCGTCCACGCGCGCGAGGCTGGCATAGACCGCGCGGCCGTTGGCGTTCTCCACGAACTCCACGTGGTTGGGCCGCGCCTTGTCGCCCAGTTTCACGTGACTGAGCAGGCGATGCGCGCCCGAAGTCTCCCAGGCGGAGACGCTGTCGGCCAGCTTGTGGGAGAACCACACTTCCCTGCCGTCCGGTGTGGTCTTCTGGAAGGGCGTGAAGCCGAAGGGATCCTGGGCCTTGAGGTCCAGGGTCGTTTTGCGTTTCGGCCGGCTGGCGCCGTGGCGGTCGGCGTTGACGTGGAACACGTCGACCCTGGAGAGTTTTTGCGAGATGACGAAGGCGAGCCTGCCGTCGGCGCTGAACCATACCTGGGCGGGGCCGTTGAGGGTGTCGAGGTACTGGCGCACCGCGCCGGCGTCCTTGCCGCCCGACTGCCTGAGCGCGCGTTCCACATCGAGAATGACGATGCGGTCCTCGCCACGCAGCGTGACCCACAATTCCTTGCCGTTGCGGGTGAAGGTGGGCTCGTGCGGTTCGCGCCCGATGAGGATGCCGCTGGACAGGCGCTGGGCGTTGGTCTTGTCGCTGGCTTGCGGATTGGCGGTGTTGCCCACGACGGATCGGGTGCGGGTGTCGATGAGATAGACGTTGCTGCTGCCGCGCCCGGTGGTGGCGATGAGGTTCGAGTCGGGCGAAGGCGCGGCGCCATGGATGGAGATGGCGCCGTGGTAGAGCGGCTTGTGGATCATCGCCGCGTGGGTGGGCACCACGCCGCCGGTGACGAAACGGAAGGGCGGGCGCGGGTCTTCGTCGAAGCTGGTGAGGTTGACGGTGGACTCGACCGTGTTGCTGTAGGGGTCGATGACGGTGAGGGTGTTGGAGTCCTCGTTGCAGATGAACACGCGGTCTTCGCCGCTGTCGGCGACACTGCCCGTCGGCGAGCCCGCCAACGCCGGCCGCACGCCGGCCATACTGCTCAGGGCGCCCAGGGCCGCCAGTTTGAGTATTTCTCTGCGCGTAAAGATCATGTGATTTTCCTTTTGCACAAATGGAGCCGGCGCGGCGAAGAACCGCGCCGGATCAAGTACGTTCTTTAGAACCCGTTCACCACGAAGTCAACTTTCGGCGTATTGGAGATCACCTTGTAGCCCATGAGCTTCAGGTCTTTTTTGTCGAAGACGCCGTTGCCATCCATGTCGGTGACGGCATCGGGCGCCACGCCTTCCACCACGGCTGCGAACAGGCGCGCCGGCGTGTTTTCGCCCACCTTGCCGAAGGCATTCGGCGCGCCGACGATCCAGGTGGTCCAGATTTCCGTGCCGTCATCCTCCTGATTGGTAACCGTGGTGATGTTGAACAGGTTGGCCAGGTTCCGCCCGGGGCCGCTTGCGGTGGAACTGAGCAACACCACCAGGCCGGGGAAGTGATCCGCGTTGGCGCCAAAGCCGAACGTGCCGGGGAAAGGGCCGGCATTCGCCAGCGGGCCGGGGCCGGTCAGTTCCGGCGTCACGCCCGTGGAAGCGAGATCGCCTTCGAATTCGATGGCCATATCGACCAGGAAGGCGCGGCTGCCGAGACCCGCCACATAACCTTTTTCCGGGGCGAAAATCTTGATGGACGCAATGTCGTCGTCATCCATATCCTGATCGGCAAACGCCGGGTTCATCAAGGACGCGAGGGCCAGCAGTGCAAATGAAACAGGGGTAATGCGTGCGAATCGGGAAGCAAACATCGTCATACTCCTTAATATCGATTGAGGATGGACGTTCAGGAAGCGTGGCGTGACAAAGGCGCAATGTCTTGGGCGGGACGGCCCCGCGCCATCGCACGTGGATCCCCTTGTCATGGGAGTGAACAGAGCGGGGGCAGGATTTATTCCGAAGCTGTGAAACTATTTTTGGATGGCTGCGGTAGGCGGCTGGATTTGCGCAACCATCCAGGGAATGCGTTCACGGCAGCCCGGAACAAAAAGACAAACCGTCGACTGTCCGGTTTTCAATGGGCAGTCGGCGCATTAAGCTACGTTAGTTCGTCACCCTTATTCGAATGCAACGATGGGACGCCGGGACCACTATCACGTCTATGTGATCGAGCTGTCGAAAGACGTTCTATACGAAGGCCGGTTCAGGAAAGCCAACCCCGGCTACGTCCCAGGCAAGCCGTGCGTTTACGTCGGCATGACGGGGCTGGATCCCGACGTGCGCTTCGACAAGCACAAGGCAGGCATCCAGTCCAATCGATTCGCCAAGCAATTCGGCCTGCGCCTGCTGCCCGAGCTGTACGAACTCTACAACCCACTGTCCTATGAGCACGCGCGCGACCTGGAAGTGGAGCTGGCCATCGATTTCCGTGAAGCGGGGTACGGGGTTTGGCAGGCCTGAGTGCTGCCGATCCCTCGGCGTGCGCCTTCAGCGCGCCCGCGCCTTGGCGAGCCTGGCCTTCAACTCCGGCATGACGGCGGCGGCGGCCTTCTCGCCCTCCAGGATGGCCAGGTGCCGGCCCTCGAAATCGGTGCTGCTCACCGCTGCCGTCTGCGGCCGGATCACCACGTCCGCATCCTCCAGCTCGTGGCGGCTGATGGCATGGCCCATGATGGAAAAGGTCTGCAGCAGCACATCCAGGGTGCCGGTGAGCCTGTCGCGGCGGCCCACGCTGGAGATGTCCACGGCGATGACGAAGTCCGCACCCATGGCGCGCGCGGACTGGGCCGGCACCGGCGAGGTGAGGCCGCCGTCCACGTAATCCCGACCGTTGATCTCGACGGGCTGGAACATTCCCGGCACGGCGCTGGAAGCGCGGACCGCGATGCCCGTGTCGCCCCGGCGGAACAGCACCATCTCGCCGCTTTGCAGATCGGTGGCCACCACGCCCAGGGCTTTGGGCAAGCCGTGCGTTTACGTCGGCATGACGGGGCTGGATCCCGACGTGCGCTTCGACAAGCACAAGGCAGGCATCCAGTCCAATCGATTCGCCAAGCAATTCGGCCTGCGCCTGCTGCCCGAGCTGT
>JAMCVR010000022.1:0-17699 GCA_023475455.1 Thermoplasmatota archaeon
GCTATGTCACTGTTAAATATTGTTCTATTCTAAGTTCAGTTGAATCAACAGGATAGGTGTCTCGATGAAAGCGGAAGAATTTCGGCGATTGACGGCGGAGCTTGAGAAGCTGACGCCGCACCAGAAACAGCTGCTGACGGATCGGCTTCGCTCGACAGGACAAGCCCAGGCGGCGCTTGCACTGATAGAAAGTCGAGGGGGTGCGACGCCGGCTTGCCCGCATTGCGGCCACGAGAAAGTCGCGCGCTGGGGCAAGGTCTCCGGGCTGCAACGCTATCGCTGCGGGGGGTGTCACGCCACCTTCAACGCGCTGACCGGCACCCCGCTGGCGCGCCTGCGATGCAAGGACAAGTGGCTGACCTACGCGCAGCAGATGACCTTCGGTGCGAGCGTACGCAAGAGCGCCGCCGCTTGCGAGATGCATCGCAATACCGCGTTCCGCTGGCGTCACCGCTTTCTCGAGCTGCCCAATGCCCAACGGGCGACGCTGCTTTCCGGGATTGCCGAGGCAGACGAAATGGTCTTCCTCGAATCGCTCAAAGGCAAGAAACGCGGGCTTCCCCGCAAGCGGGGCGGCAAGGCCAGCAAACGCGGCTTGTCTGACGAACAGATTCCGGTACTGATTTGCCGGGATCGAGCGGGCAGCATGGCGGACTTCGTGTTGGCGCGCGCGGACAAGGAGCATATCGGCGCTGTCTTGAAGCCGCTCCTGGCTGCCGACGCCATTCTGTGTACGGATCGCGGCAAGGCGTTGGGGGCGGTCGCGAGGGAGATGGGTATCGTTCATCGCCCGGTGAATCTGGCGCAAGGGATACGCGTGATCGCAGGGGTCTACCATGTTCAGAACGTCAACGCCTACGACAGCCGCCTCAAGGAATGGATGCACCGGTTCCACGGCGTCGCTACGCGCTACCTGTCCAATTACCTCGGATGGCGCAGACTCATCGAACGTGAGCATAACGCTCCGCAGCCACGAGCCATCCTGCTCGCAGCGCTGGGGCAAGGTCTCCGGGCTGCAACGCTATCGCTGCGGGGGGTGTCACGCCACCTTCAACGCGCTGACCGGCACCCCGCTGGCGCGCCTGCGATGCAAGGACAAGTGGCTGACCTACGCGCAGCAGATGACCTTCGGTGCGAGCGTACGCAAGAGCGCCGCCGCTTGCGAGATGCATCGCAATACCGCGTTCCGCTGGCGTCACCGCTTTCTCGAGCTGCCCAATGCCCAACGGGCGACGCTGCTTTCCGGGATTGCCGAGGCAGACGAAATGGTCTTCCTCGAATCGCTCAAAGGCAAGAAACGCGGGCTTCCCCGCAAGCGGGGCGGCAAGGCCAGCAAACGCGGCTTGTCTGACGAACAGATTCCGGTACTGATTTGCCGGGATCGAGCGGGCAGCATGGCGGACTTCGTGTTGGCGCGCGCGGACAAGGAGCATATCGGCGCTGTCTTGAAGCCGCTCCTGGCTGCCGACGCCATTCTGTGTACGGATCGCGGCAAGGCGTTGGGGGCGGTCGCGAGGGAGATGGGTATCGTTCATCGCCCGGTGAATCTGGCGCAAGGGATACGCGTGATCGCAGGGGTCTACCATGTTCAGAACGTCAACGCCTACGACAGCCGCCTCAAGGAATGGATGCACCGGTTCCACGGCGTCGCTACGCGCTACCTGTCCAATTACCTCGGATGGCGCAGACTCATCGAACGTGAGCATAACGCTCCGCAGCCACGAGCCATCCTGCTCGCAGCGCTGGGGATGAAATATGATCAACAATTAACAGTGACATAGCCAAATAAAATCAACCTAGCAAAAGCGGGGCGAGTTCTTCGCCGCCCGTCCGGGAGGCTCGATTTTCGGGAATTCGGGGATGTCGGGGTCGCCTTTTCTTGGGTCACTTTCTTTTGGCGAGACAAAAGAATAGTGACTAGCTGCCGGGCTACCCCCGGCCAACGGTCAGGTGCCTTGCGACGGTTTAACCATTGAACGTGCTTCGCGCTTAACTCAACTGGATTGCTTCGCGGAGTTTATGCCCTACGGGTGCTCGCAATGACGCGGCCAAGCCTCAGGCCAGCGTGTCCAGCGGCTTCGGCTCGCCGATGAGATACCCCTGCACGCAATCCACCCCCATCTCCCCCAGCTTCGCCAGCGCCTCGGCATCCTCGACAAACCCCGCCACCGTCTTGATATCGAGGAAGCTCCCCGTCTCCAGGATCGACCTCACCAGCGCCTCGTCGATCATGCTGGTGCCGATTTCGCGCACCAGGGCGCGGTCGATCTTCAGATAATCCAGCTTCATGCTCTTCAGGCGCGTGTAGGAGCTGGTGCCGGCGCCGAACTCGTCGAGCGTGAAGCGGCAGCCGTGGCGCTGCATCTGGCGCATGAACAGCTGGGTCTGGGCGTGGCCGTCGACGGCGTCGGCCTCGCTGATCTCGAAGATGAGCTTGTCGCATGGAATGTCGCCGCGCGACAGATCGGCCAGCAGCAGCTTGAGGAACAGCGGGTTGGTGACTGACTGACCGGAAAGGTTGATCGAGAAGCCGCCCAGCCTTTTCTTGGGTCACTTTCTTTTGGCGAGACAAAAGAATAGTGACTAGCTGCCGGGCTACCCCCGGCCAACGGTCAGGTGCCTTGCGACGGTTTAACCATTGAACGTGCTTCGCGCTTAACTCAACTGGATTGCTTCGCGGAGTTTATGCCCTACGGGTGCTCGCAATGACGCGGCCAAGCCTCAGGCCAGCGTGTCCAGCGGCTTCGGCTCGCCGATGAGATACCCCTGCACGCAATCCACCCCCATCTCCCCCAGCTTCGCCAGCGCCTCGGCATCCTCGACAAACCCCGCCACCGTCTTGATATCGAGGAAGCTCCCCGTCTCCAGGATCGACCTCACCAGCGCCTCGTCGATCATGCTGGTGCCGATTTCGCGCACCAGGGCGCGGTCGATCTTCAGATAATCCAGCTTCATGCTCTTCAGGCGCGTGTAGGAGCTGGTGCCGGCGCCGAACTCGTCGAGCGTGAAGCGGCAGCCGTGGCGCTGCATCTGGCGCATGAACAGCTGGGTCTGGGCGTGGCCGTCGACGGCGTCGGCCTCGCTGATCTCGAAGATGAGCTTGTCGCATGGAATGTCGCCGCGCGACAGATCGGCCAGCAGCAGCTTGAGGAACAGCGGGTTGGTGACTGACTGACCGGAAAGGTTGATCGAGAAGCCGCCCAGCCGCGCGACCCGCTCGGGATGCCCGCGCATCCATTGCAGCACGTTCTTCACCACCCAGCGGTCGATTTCGGTAATGCGCTGCAGGCGCTCGGCAATGGCGATCAGGTCGCGCGTGGCGATGGTGCGCTCGCCGCGGGTGGTGGGATGCAGCAGCACTTCGTAATACAGCGGGGTGCGTGCGGCATACGATTCCGCACGCGCTTCAGTGCGTAGCGGATCGGAGTCCTTCAGGGCGTCGGCTGCGGCGACGACCGGCTGGCAGTTCAGGCTGAGCTCGTTGTGGGCGAGGATGGCGGTCAGTTCGTGCGCCCACTCGGCCAGCGCCAGCACGCCGCCGGTGTCGGCTTCGCTGTCGTAGGAGACGACGGGCACCCCGGATTCGCGTGCGCGGGCGCAGGCGGCGTTGGCGTTGTCGTAATAGGCTTCGGGGCTGGGGCAGTCGTTTGCCCACATCAGGCCGGCCGCGGCCTGCACGCGGTAGCGGGTGCCGTTGATCTCCTGCGGCTGGGCGGCCAGCAGCAGCTTGAGGAACAGCGGGTTGGTGACTGACTGACCGGAAAGGTTGATCGAGAAGCCGCCCAGCCGCGCGACCCGCTCGGGATGCCCGCGCATCCATTGCAGCACGTTCTTCACCACCCAGCGGTCGATTTCGGTAATGCGCTGCAGGCGCTCGGCAATGGCGATCAGGTCGCGCGTGGCGATGGTGCGCTCGCCGCGGGTGGTGGGATGCAGCAGCACTTCGTAATACAGCGGGGTGCGTGCGGCATACGATTCCGCACGCGCTTCAGTGCGTAGCGGATCGGAGTCCTTCAGGGCGTCGGCTGCGGCGACGACCGGCTGGCAGTTCAGGCTGAGCTCGTTGTGGGCGAGGATGGCGGTCAGTTCGTGCGCCCACTCGGCCAGCGCCAGCACGCCGCCGGTGTCGGCTTCGCTGTCGTAGGAGACGACGGGCACCCCGGATTCGCGTGCGCGGGCGCAGGCGGCGTTGGCGTTGTCGTAATAGGCTTCGGGGCTGGGGCAGTCGTTTGCCCACATCAGGCCGGCCGCGGCCTGCACGCGGTAGCGGGTGCCGTTGATCTCCTGCGGCTGGGCGGCCAGCGCGTGCAGCAGAGCCGCGGTTTGTGCCTCGGCGGAGGCGCGGCCGGCTGCTTCGATCCAGAACGCAATGCCGGATTCGCCTGCGCGCGCGAGCAATGCATTGGGTGGCAGCAGCGTGGGCAGATTCTGCGCGTATTCGCGCAGGATGGGCGTGCGGATTTCGGTGCCTACGGCTGCGCCGTCGGGATTGCCGATGTCGAGCTGGACCGCGCCGATTGCATAGCCGCCGTCGCTTGACTGGCTGCGCAGCCAGTTCCTGCGGATGGCGCGGAAGAAGCTCTTGCGGTTGGCGAGCCCGGTGGCGGGGTCGTGCGAGGCCTGCCACAAGAGGTCGCGCTGCATCTTCTGGATCATCGCGCTGTAGGAACGGTCCATCAGCGGCAGTTCCAGATCCTCGGTCCACTGCGCCTCGCCGGCCTCCAGCGATTGCAGCAGGTCCTGGCGCTTGAGGTCGAGCTTCTTGATGCCGCGATAGTTGGCGAACACGTACACCGGCGGCTGGTCGCCGATCCAGATCAGGTTGAGCGGGGTGTCGAGCGACTCGAACTGCAGCCAGTCGCCGACGCGCAGGCGCTCGGCCAGCGTATCCTGGGCCTCGCTCAGGGGCTCGCTCGCGGCGTCGGTGAGACGGGCGGCGACCGGGGTGTGCGGATGCTGCGATTTGTTCTCGTCGAAAAGCGCTGCGGCGAGCTGATCGACGATGCGGTCCTGCGCGAACTTGTCGGCGCACACCCGGGTGAGCGCCCGGTCGATGCGCTGCAACAGCGTCTGGGTTTCGGCGGGGGAGGGGGCGGCCTGCTCCGGGTCCAGCCACGCGCACAACTGCTGCAGCACCTGCCAGGCTTCGCGCGCTTCGTCGCTGTCGGCGCCGTGGCGCATCTCGGCCATCAGCAGCACGTTGCGCCAGCCGCCGTTCAGCAGTTCGATCACGGCATTGGGAATCGGGCGTTCGTCCAGCCGCGCCAGCAACTCGCGCAGGATGCGCTGCTTGGCGACTTCGGCGCGCTGGCGGCCCTCGCACATTTCCTGCAGGCGGAACACGCGCGCGGCGCGCTCGTTCAGCAGCGGCCTGACCACGCGCTCAAGCTGGGTGCGCGCCTCGTCGAACACGCCCGGATTCCTGTCGGCTTCGGCGTTGATGCGGTCGGTCCAGCGGCTCATCAGCCGCAGCAGGCGCGCATCGGTGATCTTGCCGTCGTCGCCCGCCACCATGCTGATGCGGTCGAGCGTGTTCAGCACCTTGTGCGCCGGGTGGGCGGGCGAATTGAGGAATTGCGGATCGGACATCGCCAGCTTGATGAGGCTGGTTTCCAACTGCTGGAAGAACGGCCGCATGCCCTCGCTGACCGATTTCTCGGCGTGCATGGTGTCGAACAGCGCACCGAACATGTCGACCGAGCGCCGCATTTCCTGGGTGACGGCGGGCGGCAGCGCGCCGGCGGCAGCCAGCCGCTGCAACACCGGCGAGTGCGCCACGCCGGGTGCGCTGCCCATCGTTGGCCGGTTACCGCTGCCGGGCGCCGCGCTTTGGGCGGCATGAGCCGGCATGGTGCCCATCGGCGCCGGCGCCGCGGAGGCGGCTTCCGGCTGGCCGCGGAAGAAGTCCAGCAGCGAACCGGTGAGCCGGCCGAGCGTGCCTTGCGGCGCCGGAGAGGCGGACACGGGGGCGTCGGCCTGCGCGAGCGAAGGCGCGTCGGGCTCGAACGGCGTGGCGCGTTGCGGCGTCATGATGGGCTGGCGACGCTCGGCTTCCGAGACCGGCAACAACGCCAGCAGCTCGGCATACAACGGGGCGAGTTGCTCGGACAACACGTCGCGCAGCGTGGCGTACGCCACCTGGCGCGCGCGCGCCAGCACCGGCACATCCTGCAGCGCGCTGCGGTAGGCATGGCCGATGACGGCGGGACCGAAGGGGTTGTTGCTGTGATCGCAGGCAAAGCCGAACAACTGCCCGATGCGCGGCTCGATATCGGCGAGCTGTTCGCGGAACTGTTCTTCCAGCTTGTTGGCTTCGGACGAGGTGGCGAGCCAGTCCTCGAAATCCAGTTCGTCGACCAGGGCCAGTCCGCCTTCCATGGTGTCGCGGGTGGCCTGGGTCTGCACCGGACGCGCCTGCTTCAGCGCATCCAGAACCTGCTGCACGAAGCGGGCTTGCACGGTTGCCGCGTGGTTGCCGAATTCGTGCACGGCGCTCAGCAGTCCGCTGTGTTCGGCGATGCCGGAAGCATACAGGGCGGCTGCGTTCAGTTTGTCGCCCAGCACGCGCATCATCTGGTCGTGCACCTGGAGCAGGGTTTCGCTGAGCAGGGTGGCGCTGGCCTCGCGCAGCTGCGGGTGCGCGCTGGAGGGGGGCAGCGCGGCCAGTTTCTGCCGGTGTTCGGCCATGCGCAATTTTTGCAGCGCACGCAGCGCGTCGACGGGATGGGCGGCGAAGGCGACGCCGACGCCGGGCGGGCTCAGGCGCTTGAGCCGCGCGGGCACGCGGAAGGTCTGGGTGGTGCTGAGCGACATCGGGGTGAAGACGATTTCCACCTCGGCGTCGGCGCGCTTGGCCAGCGAGGCGATCGCCGCTTCCGGATTGGTGAACTTGAGGAACAAGCCGCCGAAACAGAAATCGCGGATTTCGCAGGCGATTTCGGGGTGTCCGGGCTGCGTGATGATGGCCGCCTGAGAAACGGGAAAGCGTTTGTCGCGCCGCAATTCCTGACCGGCGTGTTGGTTGTCTGTCGCGTTAGCCATCATTTCCACACTTTCCCCTTTGTTTTTCCCGCCTGCTCAATACCTCGGCACGGCTGCGCTGTCCAGATTCGGGACGAAATCCTGCCGGCCGGAAGGCGCTTGGCGGGATGCGCCTGATTTTGGTAGACTGCCATGCATGATTCGTGCCGCAAAGTTCTTTTTTAGCCGCTTTTATCCCACGCCGCAGGCGGTCGGGAGGCGCTGAGACGAGCAGCAACGCCTTGACGAAACCGCCAGCCCGCTGGCGGTTTTTTGTTTAAGCCGCCGCGGTCAAAGCACACAAACCGGAGCCTGGACATGACTGTCACCCGAACCGACGACACCCGCATCGAGCAAAGCGGCGAGCTGCTCGCCCCGATGCAGGTCATGCGCGAACTGCGCGCCAGCGAAGCCGTGCACGCGCACGTGGCGCGCGCGCGCAGCGCCATTCACGACGTGCTGCGCGGGGCGGACGACCGCATGTTCATCGTCGTCGGTCCCTGTTCCATCCATGACCCGGCCGCCGCGCTCGATTATGCGCGCAAGCTGAAGCCGCTGGCCGACGAGCTCGCGCACGATCTCATCATCGTGATGCGGGTGTATTTCGAGAAGCCGCGCACCACCGTGGGCTGGAAGGGGCTGATCAACGATCCGCACCTGGACGAGAGCTTCGACATCAACGAAGGCCTGCGCCTGGCGCGCAAGTTGTTGCTGGAAATCAACGAAATCGGCCTGCCCTGCGCCACCGAGTTCCTCGACCTGATCTCGCCGCAATACATCGCCGACCTGGTGAGCTGGGGCGCCATCGGCGCGCGCACCACCGAATCGCAGTCGCACCGCCAACTGGCGTCCGGCCTGTCGTGCCCGGTGGGGTTCAAGAACGGCACCGACGGCAGCCTGCGCATCGCGGTGGACGCGATCAAGGCGGCGGCGGCGCGCCATCATTTCATCTCCATCACCAAGTCGGGCCACGTCGGCGTGTTCAGCACCTCGGGCAACGAAGACACGCATGTGATTCTGCGCGGCGGCAAGGCGCCCAATTACGACGCCGCCAGCGTCAACCTGGCGTGCGGCGAACTGGCGGCCGCCGGCCTGCGCCAGCAGCTGATGATCGATTTCTCGCATGCCAATTCGAGCAAGCAGTACCGGCGCCAGCTCGACGTCGGCGCCGACGTCGCCGCGCAGGTGGCGGGCGGCGACACCCGCATCATCGGCGCGATGATCGAAAGCCACCTGAACGCGGGACGCCAGGATCTGATCCTGGGCCAGCCCCTGGAATACGCCAAGTCGATCACCGATGCCTGCATCGGCTGGGACGACACCGAACCGCTGCTGCGGATGCTGGCCGATGCGGTGAAAAAACGCCGGCTGACCGCGCCGGCGGATGAGGAATAAGCGTTAAAATGCGCATGGCGGGCCTCCCCGCATGGCTAAGTCGTGAATCGGGTCAGGTCCGGAAGGAAGCAGCCACAGCGAGTGATGCCAGTGCCGGGGTTCTGGCTCGCCACTTACGATTCTGGAGTTAGGAATTAGGATCTAGGGGCTAGGGATGGTAAATCGCTCAAGTCATGCGTGCCGGTATCGTGTGCTCCTAAATCCTAGCCCCTATTTCCCAGCCCCTGCACATGACTGATCTCTTCGGCGACTCCGCTTCACCCGCACTTGCGCTGGCGCGCAAATGGCGGCCGCGCGCGTTTGCCGACCTCAAGGGACAGGAGCATGTGGTGCAGGCGCTCTCCAACGCGCTGACGCAGGGGCGGCTGCACCACGCCTATCTGCTGACCGGCACCCGCGGGGTGGGCAAGACCACGCTGGCGCGGATTCTCGCCAAGTGCCTCAACTGCGAGACCGGGGTGACGGCGACGCCGTGCGGGGTCTGTTCGGCCTGCACCCAGATCGACGCCGGGCGCTTCGTCGATCTGCTCGAACTGGACGCGGCGTCGAACACCGGCGTCGACAACATGCGCGAGGTGCTCGACAACGCGCAGTACGCGCCGACGGTGGGGCGCTACAAGGTCTACCTCATCGACGAAGTGCACATGCTGTCGAAGCCAGCCTTCAACTCCATGCTGAAAACGCTGGAAGAGCCGCCCGCGCACGTGAAGTTCATCCTCGCCACCACCGATCCGCAGAAGATTCCGGTGACGGTATTGAGTCGCTGCCTGCAATTCAACCTGAAGCCGATGCCGCCGGCGCTGGTGGCGCAGCACCTGAGCGAGGTGCTGGCGCAGGAAAACGTCGACGCCGAACCCGCCGCGCTCAACCTCCTGGCGCGCGCCGCCGCCGGCAGCATGCGCGACGCGCTGTCACTGACCGACCAGGCGATCGCCTACGGCGGCGGCAAGGTGGAAGCAGCCGCAGTCGAGTCCATGCTCGGCACGGTGCGGCGCGATTACCTGTTCGACCTGCTCGACGCGCTGGCGGCGCGCGACGGCGATGCGCTGCTGACGCAGGCGCGGCAGCTGGCCGAGCGCGGCATTGCCTTCGATGCGACGCTGCAGGACCTGGGCACCCTGCTCACCTGGCTGGCCCTGCTGCTGCATGCGCCCAATGCAATTGAAAGCGGCGCGGTGGAAAACAGTCCCGACGCCGAGCGGATGCAGGCCGCCGCCGCGCAGCTGGACGCCGAAACCGTGCAGCTGTATTACCAGATTGCGCTGAACGGCCGCCGCGACCTGCCGTATGCGCCGGACGAGTTTTCCGGGTTCTGCATGACGCTGCTGCGCATGCTGGCGTTCGCCCCCGGTTCGGGCGCGCCGCGTGCCGAGCCGGAAGCGCATGCCGCCGCGCCGATGGCGGCAGCCGTGTCGCCTGCGGCCGCGCCCGCCGCCGTGCCGCGTGCCGCACCCGCCGTGCCGGTCACGGCCGCTGCGCCGTCCGTACCTGTCGCCGCCCCGCTGCAAGCCCGCGAACCCTCCCCACGCGCAGCCTGGGACTGGCTCGCCGTCGTCGCCGGGCTGCGTCTCGGCGGCATGGCGAAAATGCTTGCCGACCACTGCGAACTGGCGTCGCAGACAGACGATGCGGTGACGCTGCGCGTGGGCGAAGCGCACAGGCATCTGCTCGACCGAACCTATCAGGACAAGCTGGTGTCGGCGCTGCGCGACACATACGGCGCGACGCTCAAGGTGACGTTCGAGATGGGCACGGCCGCCGAACAGACGCCGCAGCAGGTGCGCACGCGCATCAAGGAAGCGCGCCAGGCCGAAGCGGTGGCCGCCATCGAATCCGATCCCTTTGTGCGTGAGCTGGTCGACCAGTTCGGCGGCCGGATCGACGCCTCAACCATACAACCCTTAGGAGAACACCCATGATGAAGGGCGGCATCGGCAACATGATGAAGCAGGTCCAGCAGATGCAGGAAAACATGGCCAGGATGCAGGCCAAGCTGGCCGAAATCGAAATCGAGGGGCAGAGCGGCGCCGGCATGGTCAAGGTGACGATGACCTGCAAATACGACGTGCGCCGCGTCAGCATCGATCCCGGCCTGATGGGCGACGACCGTGAAATGCTGGAGGACCTGGTGGCCGCGGCGGTGAACGACGCGGTGCGCAAGGTCGAATCCACCGTGCAGGAAAAAATGGGCAGCGTGACCGCGGGCCTGCCGATTCCGCCGGGGATGAAGCTGCCGTTCTGAGACGCCATCCGTGCAACCTGCCGCGCTCGATAACCTGATCAGCGCCCTGCGCGTGTTGCCCGGGGTGGGTCCAAAATCGGCGGCACGCATGGCTTACCACCTGCTGCAGCGCGACCGCCGCGGCGCCGAGGCGCTGGCCGGCGCGCTGCAGCATGCGTTGACGCATCTGCACCACTGCCGCCTGTGCAACAATTTTTCCGAGGCGGAAGTGTGCGAGGTCTGCGCCAGCCCGCGCCGCGACAAGCGGCAACTGGCGGTGGTCGAAATGCCGGCCGACTTCAACATGATGGAGGCCACGCAGAGCTACAACGGCCTGTATTTCGTGCTGATGGGGCGCCTCTCGCCGCTCGACGGCATCGGCCCGCGCGAGATCCATCTCGACCGCCTGATCGATCGCGCGCTCGACGGCGTGGTCGAGGAAGTGATCCTGGCGACCAACTTCACGCCGGAGGGCGAAGCCACCGCGCACACCATCGGCGAACTGCTGAAGGCGCGCGGCCTGAAAGTGAGCCGCCTGGCGCGCGGCGTGCCGGTGGGCGGCGAACTGGAATACGTCGACAGCGGCACGCTGGCGCAGGCCGTGCGGGACCGGCGTGCGGTTTAATGTGACGGATGCGAGTGTATTGAAGTGTAAGAAACTTGAACAAGGAGGGCGCTGAGGACGCCGAGGCAGGCACGATTTTCCTCCGTGCCCTCTGTGTCCTCCTTGTAAAAAACGATTGCAGAGGAAACCGGACAAAAAATGGAACTCACCGCACTGACTGCCCTGTCGCCGCTCGACGGCCGCTACGGCAGCAAGACCGCGCCGCTGCGCGATTTCTTCAGCGAGTACGCGCTGATCAAATACCGCGTCATCGTCGAGATCGAATGGCTGAAGGCGCTGGCGGCCGAACCCGCGACCGCCGCGGCGCCGAGGCGCTGGCCGGCGCGCTGCAGCATGCGTTGACGCATCTGCACCACTGCCGCCTGTGCAACAATTTTTCCGAGGCGGAAGTGTGCGAGGTCTGCGCCAGCCCGCGCCGCGACAAGCGGCAACTGGCGGTGGTCGAAATGCCGGCCGACTTCAACATGATGGAGGCCACGCAGAGCTACAACGGCCTGTATTTCGTGCTGATGGGGCGCCTCTCGCCGCTCGACGGCATCGGCCCGCGCGAGATCCATCTCGACCGCCTGATCGATCGCGCGCTCGACGGCGTGGTCGAGGAAGTGATCCTGGCGACCAACTTCACGCCGGAGGGCGAAGCCACCGCGCACACCATCGGCGAACTGCTGAAGGCGCGCGGCCTGAAAGTGAGCCGCCTGGCGCGCGGCGTGCCGGTGGGCGGCGAACTGGAATACGTCGACAGCGGCACGCTGGCGCAGGCCGTGCGGGACCGGCGTGCGGTTTAATGTGACGGATGCGAGTGTATTGAAGTGTAAGAAACTTGAACAAGGAGGGCGCTGAGGACGCCGAGGCAGGCACGATTTTCCTCCGTGCCCTCTGTGTCCTCCTTGTAAAAAACGATTGCAGAGGAAACCGGACAAAAAATGGAACTCACCGCACTGACTGCCCTGTCGCCGCTCGACGGCCGCTACGGCAGCAAGACCGCGCCGCTGCGCGATTTCTTCAGCGAGTACGCGCTGATCAAATACCGCGTCATCGTCGAGATCGAATGGCTGAAGGCGCTGGCGGCCGAACCCGCGATCGCCGAAGTGCCGGCGTTCTCGAACGATGCCATCGCGCTGCTCGACGGCATCGCCGACACCTTTTCGGTGGCCGACGCCGAGCGCGTCAAAACCATCGAAGCGACCACCAATCACGACGTCAAGGCGGTGGAATATTTCCTCAAGGAAAAGACGAAGGCCAATGCCGAAATCGCGGCGGTGTCCGAGTTCATCCACTTCGCCTGCACCTCGGAAGACATCAACAACCTGTCGCACGCCCTGATGCTGAAGGGCGCACGCGATGCCGTGCTGCTGCCCGCGCTGGAAAAAATCATCGCGCGCCTGACCGATCTGGCGCACGAGCTGGCCGATCTGCCGATGCTGTCGCGCACCCACGGCCAGCCGGCGTCGCCCACCACCGTCGGCAAGGAACTCGCCAACGTCGTCTACCGCCTGCGCCGGGTGTGGGATGCCATCGGCTCGGTGGAACTGCTGGGCAAGATCAATGGTGCGGTCGGCAACTACAACGCGCACCTGTCGGCCTATCCCGACTTCGACTGGGAAAGTTTCGCGCGCGAATTCGTGATGCATCTCGGGCTCACCTTCAATCCCTACACCGTCCAGATCGAGCCGCACGACGCCATGGCCGAGCTGTACGACGCCATCGCACGCACCAACACCATCCTCATCGACTTCGCCCGCGACATCTGGGGCTACATCTCGGTCGGCTACTTCAAGCAGAAGGTGAAGGCGGGCGAAGTCGGATCAAGCACCATGCCGCACAAGGTCAATCCCATCGATTTCGAAAACAGCGAAGGCAACCTGGGGCTGGCCAACGCGGTGCTGCGCCATCTGGCGGAAAAGCTGCCGGTCTCGCGCTGGCAGCGCGACCTCACCGATTCCACCGTGCTGCGCAACATGGGCGTCGGCTTCGGCCACAGCCTGCTGGCCTACGAATCCTGCCTGCGCGGCCTCGGCAAGCTCGAAGCCAATCCGGCGGCGCTGGCGGCCGATCTCGACGCCAACTGGGACGTGCTGGCGGAACCGATCCAGACCGTGATGCGGCGCTACGGCGTGGCGAATCCCTACGAGCAGCTGAAGGAACTGACGCGCGGCAAGGGCGGCATGACGCGCGAGACGCTGCATGCCTTCATCGACGGCCTGGCGATTCCGGACGGTGAAAAAGTCCGGCTGAAAGCGATGACGCCAGGATCCTATACCGGGGCGGCGGCCGAACTGGCCCGGCAGATCTGAGCGGAGGCATCATGTCCGGACATGCGCTCGATGTCAGTCTCGCCGACTTCCAGCAACATGTGCTGGAGGAGTCGAAGCATCGTCCGGTGGTGGTCGATTTCTGGGCGCCGTGGTGCGGGCCGTGCAAATCGCTGAAGCCCATCCTGGAGAAACTCGCTGCCGAATACGGCGGCAAGTTCCTGCTCGCCAAGATCAACGCCGACGACAACCAGGAACTCGCTGCCCGCTACGGCGTGCGCGGCATTCCGAGCGTCCAGGCCTTCGTCGACGGCGAGCCGGTCGACGAGTTTTCCGGCGCGCTGCCGGAAGGCGAGGTGCGGGCCTTTCTCGACCGCCTGATACCGAGCCCGGCCGACGAACTGCGTGTCCAGGCTGCCGAACTGCGTGCCGCGGGCGACATTCCTGCCGCGCTGCAGAAGCTGGCCGATGCTTCAGGAATCGACCCGGCCCACGTCGGCGCGCGGCTCGATGCGGCGGAACTCATGCTTGACCTCAACGAAGCCGACGAAGCGCGCCGGCTGATCGGCAGCGTGCCGGATGACGCGGATCCGCGTGTGCCAGTGCTGAAGGCGCGGCTGCGGTTCATGGGGGCGGCGGGCGAGGACGAGGCGGCG
The DNA here is from genome assembly GCA_023475455.1 of Thermoplasmatota archaeon. Next base: position 14,170 of record JAMCVR010000022.1, read on the forward strand.
CTGGCCGCGCGGGTGGCGGCGAACGAGAACGATCTGGAGGCGCGGCTGAAGCTCGCCAACCTGCTGGTTGCCGCCGGCCGATATGAGGCGGGGATGGACCAGCTGCTGGAAATCGTGCGTCGCGACCGCGGCTTCGGGGACGACATCGGCCGCAAGACGCTGCTGTCGGTGTTCAACCTGCTGAATGGCGATGAACGGGTGAGCCGTTACCGGCGCATGCTTTCCAGCCTGCTGTACTGAGTTTTGCTCAGTCGATGGCCTGGTAGCGGACCTCGACGATCTCCACCTCGCGCCGTCCGTCCGGCGTCTGCACGCTGACGGTGTCGCCTTCGCGCGCCTTCAGCAGCGCGCGCGCCATCGGCGAAATCCACGCGATGCGACCGCTGCCGAACTGCGTGCCGCGGGCGACATTCCTGCCGCGCTGCAGAAGCTGGCCGATGCTTCAGGAATCGACCCGGCCCACGTCGGCGCGCGGCTCGATGCGGCGGAACTCATGCTTGACCTCAACGAAGCCGACGAAGCGCGCCGGCTGATCGGCAGCGTGCCGGATGACGCGGATCCGCGTGTGCCAGTGCTGAAGGCGCGGCTGCGGTTCATGGGGGCGGCGGGCGAGGACGAGGCGGCGCTGGCCGCGCGGGTGGCGGCGAACGAGAACGATCTGGAGGCGCGGCTGAAGCTCGCCAACCTGCTGGTTGCCGCCGGCCGATATGAGGCGGGGATGGACCAGCTGCTGGAAATCGTGCGTCGCGACCGCGGCTTCGGGGACGACATCGGCCGCAAGACGCTGCTGTCGGTGTTCAACCTGCTGAATGGCGATGAACGGGTGAGCCGTTACCGGCGCATGCTTTCCAGCCTGCTGTACTGAGTTTTGCTCAGTCGATGGCCTGGTAGCGGACCTCGACGATCTCCACCTCGCGCCGTCCGTCCGGCGTCTGCACGCTGACGGTGTCGCCTTCGCGCGCCTTCAGCAGCGCGCGCGCCATCGGCGAAATCCACGCGATGCGACCGCGCCCGGCGTCGGCTTCGTCGACGCCGACGATGGCGTAGGTGGATTCACGGCCGTCCTGATCCGCGACCGTGACGGTGGCGCCGAAAAACACCTGGTCGGTGGCGTCGCGCCGGGCGGGGTCGACGACCTCTGCGTGTTCCAGCCGCTTGGACAAAAACCGGATGCGGCGATCGACTTCGCGCAGGCGCTTCTTGCCGTAGATGTAATCGCCGTTTTCCGAGCGGTCGCCGTTGCTCGCGGCCCAGGAGATGGTTTCCACCAGCTTGGGCCGCTCGACTTTCCACAGATGATTGAATTCGGCATCCAGCCGCGCGTAGCCCGCGGGCGTCATGTAGTTCTTCGACCCCACCGGCAGGGCTGGCGCAGCGGCGTCGTCTTCGTCGTCCGGTGCGTCGGTTTCCTTCACGAAGGCTTTGTTCATCGGCCCAATAAATACGCAAGCAGCGAAAGCACCAGCGACATGAGAATGACGCTGGTGAAGGGAAAGTAGAAGGTGCCGCGCGCGCGTTTCACCCGCAGGTCGCCCGGCAGCCGGCCGAGTCCCAGACGGTTGAGCCAGGGCGTGAGCAGCCCCAGAATCAGCAGCGCTGCAATCAGGGTGATCAACCATTTCAGCATGGGCTGATTTTAGTCGATGGACCGAAGCCGACGTTCGAATTCTCCAGATTTCGCGTGCCCGGCGCGAACGGGTGCGCCGGGTTTAAAGCGGCTAAGGCTGGGTTTCCGCTTCCATCTGTTTGCGCTGCGCCTCGGCCGCCTCCTGCATCTGCTGCTCCGCGGCGCGGGCTTTTTCTATCGTCTGGATCTGCGTTTCGAATACGGGATTGGGCTGGCGTTCGGTTTCGGGCTGCGGCGGTGGAGTGGGGTCGCAGGCGGTCAAAATCAAGGCAAGCGGAATCAGGGTCCATTTCATGGTGCGTCCTCCAGTAAACCCGTGGGCAGGCCGTCGATGCTGACCTGGTTTTTCTCGCGCCAGTAATCCAGCAGGCCGACCGTGCCTTTCTTTTCGGCCCAGCGCGCCAGGGTGTCGCGCTCGCCCTGGCAGGCATACATCGGCACGGCGTAGCCGCACGAGGTTTGCACCGAATCGATGTCGAGCACGATGAGCTGGCGTTCTCCCGGCAGATCGGGAAAGTGGCGGCGCAGCCCGCTCCATTCGGCGTCCAGTCGGCGCACGACGCGGCCGCGCCCGTACAGGCGCAGGATCAGCGGGTCGGCGTCGAAGCTGCACCACATCATCGTCATGCGGCCATCGTGTTTCAGGTGGGCGGCGGTTTCGTTGCCGCTGCCGGTGAGATCGAGGTAGGCGACGCGGCTGTCGGACAGTACGCGCAGGCTGTCCATCCCCTTGGGCGACAGGTTGAGGCGGCTGTCGGCGGTGCCGGTCGCGGTGAAAAAAATCTTCTGTGCGGCGATGAAGTCGCGATGCTTGACGTCGAGTGAAGGATAAAAGCGCGCCATCAGTTGACGTGTTTCTTGAGGAATTCGGTGAGGATGCGCAGACGTGTGACGCTGTCGTTCATTTCCAGCAGATTCTGCTTGATGGAGCGTTTGAGCGGGAGCACTTCGGACAACCGGTAGCCGACCCACACGGCATTGTCGTATTGGTGGGGCGCGGGGAAGTGCGCGTCGCCGTATTCGTTGATGATGTGGCGCAGGATCTCGACGGCGAGCTCAAGGTCGTCGGGCACGGCGGTGGCTGCCTCGCCGCTGACCGCTTCCACGGCGCCGACGAGCAGGCCGCTCGGTTCGGTGCGGGTGCTGCGGATGACGAAGCGTTCCTGCGCCCGGGTGTCGATGTGCAGGATGCCGGTCTGCGGCATGTCCCAGTCGGTGACGCGCATGCAGGTGCCGACGGCATAGAGGACGGCGGGGGTGCCCGTTTCGGTGCCTTCGCGAATGGCGCAAATGCCGAACGGCGTGCCGTCGGCAATGGCCTGTTTGACCATGTCGAGGTAACGCTGCTCGAAAATGCGCAGCGGCAGCAGCCCGCCGGGAAACACCACGGTATTCAGCGGGAAGAGCGGGAGCGCGGATTGTCCGGATGCCGGGCTCACCGGTCGTCGCCCCAGCGTGCCATCAGCGTGTGCCGGATGCCCAGCTGATCGAGGATGCGCGCGACGACGAAATCGACGATGGCCTCGACCGATTGCGGGCGATGATAAAAGCCGGGGTTGGCGGGCAGGATCACCGCATTCATCTTCGACAGCGTCAGCATGTTTTCCAGGTGCAGGGTGGAAAACGGCGCTTCGCGGGGGACGAGGATGAGCTTCTTCTGCTCCTTCAGCATGACGTCGGCGGCGCGCTCGATCAGGTTGTCCGACAGGCCGTGGGCAATCGCGGCGAGCGTGCCCATCGAGCACGGGCACACCACCATCGCATCGGCCGGATTGGAGCCGGAAGCGACCGGCGCGTTCCAGTCTTCGCGGCCGAACACGCGCAGCTGGCCGTCGCGTGCGTTCAGTCCCTCGGACAGCTGCGTTTCGAGGTCGCCGGCGCGCGCCGGCAGCGCCACCCCTAT
>JAMCVR010000022.1:17709-19983 GCA_023475455.1 Thermoplasmatota archaeon
CCGCCGACGTGACCGAACGCCGCCAGCACTGACAGGCTGACCGGGCCGAAATGGCGGCTGGGCAAATGACGCGCCAACGCCAGGACCGCCAGGCTGGCGTTCAGTCCCTCGGACAGCTGCGTTTCGAGGTCGCCGGCGCGCGCCGGCAGCGCCACCCCGAGTTCCTGCTTGGCGACGAGGTGGGCGGCCTGCGACACCAGCAGATACACGCGCACGTCGGCGGCCAGCAGACATTCGAGCAGACGCAGGCCATAGGCCATGCCGGAAGCGCCGGACAGCGCCAAGGTTACGGTATGGAGGGGGGAGTGCATGACGCCGATTGTCGCCCGGATGATGCGGGGCCGGCAAGCAGACGCGCCACGATCACGCCGTTCACCGCGCCGAAAATCAGGGCGGCGGCGGCAAACACCGGCAGCAGCCTGATCAGCGCGGCGCCGGGCAACAACCACCAGCCGGCCAGCGCGAGCTGACCGCCGACGTGACCGAACGCCGCCAGCACTGACAGGCTGACCGGGCCGAAATGGCGGCTGGGCAAATGACGCGCCAACGCCAGGACCGCCAGGCTGGCGAGCGCGCCGGCGGCCGACAGCCAGAAGCCCGGCGCAAACAGGCTGCCCAGCAGCAGGCCGCCGCCCAGCACGCGCAGGGCGGATACCCAGGCCGCGGCGCGCCAGCCGACTTGCAGCAGCACCAGCAGGATGACGATGTTGGCCAGTCCGGGTTTGACGCCGGGAACGGGGCTGGGAATCGCCGCCTCGGCCAGCGTCAGGCCGATCGCCAGCGCGGCCAGCCGCGCGATGCGGCGGTCGTCCGGCGTGACCGGCAATTCAATAGCCGAGCGTGTCATAGACGGCGCCGCGGCCCCGGATCTCGAGGCTGACCTGATTGGGCAGGCACAGGGCGGCCTGGCCGGATTGGGTGAGCCAGCCCTGCTTGACGCACAGCTGGCGCGGCGAAGGATCGGCGACGATGCGGGCGCGGCCGGGCTCGATTGCGATCTGCGTCGCGCCGAGCGGGCCGTCGACGGAGAAGGTTTGCGCGTGCGTGAGCGGGACGGTTTTGACGATCCGGCCGGCGGCACGGATGACGACGCTGTCGCCACGGTCACCGCTCCATGCCCATCCCGTCAGCACGGCGACCAGGCCGGTGCCGGCCAGCAGTATCCCCACATCGCCGGCGCGCAGCATCAGGCCAGCTCGCGATGGCGCACCAGCACCTGCTCGCGTTCGCGGAAGGCGGCGCCCAGCGTCTCGGCGAAATAGACGCTGCGGTGCTGGCCGCCGGTGCAGCCGATGGCGACCGTGAGATAGGCGCGATGGTCGCGGATGAAGCATGGCAGCCAGTTCTCGACGAAGCCGCGGATGTCGGCCAGGAGCGCCATGGCGTTGGGGCTGGCCTCGATGTAATCCTTCACCGGCTGGTCGCATCCGGTCAGCGGGCGCAGTTCGGCGACATAGTGCGGGTTGGGCAGGCAGCGCACGTCGAACACCAAGTCGGCATCGAGCGGGATGCCGTGCTTGAATCCGAAGGATTCGAACAACAGGGTGAGGCGCGAGCGGTCCTGCCCCACCAGATCCTTGATCCACAGGCGCAGGGCCGCGGCCGACAGGTCGCTGGTGTCGATGCGATGCGCCAGCGGCGCGATGTCGGCGAGCCTCTCGCGTTCGAGCTGGATGGCTTCATGCAGCGACACGCTGTCGCTGGAGAGCGGATGCCGCCGCCGCGTCTCGGAAAAGCGCTTGACCAGCGTCGGCGTCTTCGCCTCCAGAAAGATCACCCGCAGGTCGGCGCCCTGCTCGCGCAGCGCCTCGGCAATCGCGGGCAACTGGGCAAAGCTCGCGCTGCTGCGCGCGTCGATGGCAATCGCGATGCGTGCGTGGCCTTCCTGCTTCAGGTAGTCGACCAGGGGTTGCAGCATGGCCAGCGGCAGGTTGTCGACACAGTAATAGCCGATGTCCTCCAGCACCGCGATGGCGATGCTTTTGCCCGACCCCGACAATCCGGAGACCAGAACGATCTGCATTCAGTCGCTCCCGTCGATGGCCGCCTGCTGGCGCTTGATGAACTGATCGAGCGGATTGACGCCGCGGCTTTTGAGGATGTGGTTGCGTACCGCCACCTCGACCAGCACGGCGAGGTTGCGACCGGCGGCGACCGGGACGCGCACCTTGGGAATGCCGACGCCGAGGATGGTTTCGGTCGACGCCACCATGTCGAGCCGGTTGAGGCCGACTTCGCCGATTTCCTGCGGCTGCACCAGTTCGACGATGAGCT
>JAMCVR010000037.1 GCA_023475455.1 Thermoplasmatota archaeon
CGCTCGACAGCACCGGCCTCAAGGCCGACGGCCGCCTGCTGGCGCTCAACAGCTACGAAAACCGCGTCTACCAGATGGGCGTCGAGGATGCGGCGCCCGTGGTGGTCAAGTTCTACCGCCCCGAACGCTGGAGCGACGCCGCCATCCTGGAAGAACACGCATACACGATCGAGCTGGCCGCGCGCGAAATTCCGGTGGTCGCCCCGCTGGTGTTGAACGGCGCCACGCTCCATGCCCACGCGGGTTTCCGCTTCGCCGTCTACCCCAAGCAGGGCGGGCGCATGCCCGAATTCGACCGCGCCGACACCCTGCAATGGATGGGGCGCTTTCTCGGCCGCATCCACGCGGTCGGCGCGCAGGCCGATTTTGCGCACCGGCCGGCCCTGAACCTCGAGACCTTCGGCTATGCCTCGCGCGATTTCCTGCGTAGCGGAAACTGGCTGCCGCCCGAACTGGTTGCCGCGTGGGACAGCGTGGTCGACTATGCCCTTTCAAGCGTGGCGCATTGCTACGAGCGTGCCGGCGAGGTGCGCGCCATCCGCCTGCACGGCGACTGCCACGCCGGCAACGTGCTGTGGACCGATGCCGGGCCGCATTTCGTCGACTTCGACGACAGCCGCATGGGCCCCGCGGTGCAGGACCTGTGGATGCTGCTGTCCGGCGAGCGCGACGAGCAGCAGGCGCAGTTCAACGAGATCCTGAAAGGCTATGAGGACTTCATGGAATTCGATCCGCGCGAACTCAATCTGGTCGAAGCGCTCAGAACCCTGCGGCTGATCCACTACGCGGCCTGGCTCGCCCGCCGCTGGGACGATCCGGCTTTTCCCGCCGCGTTTCCGTGGTTCAATACGCAGCAGTACTGGCAGGCGCGTATCCTCGAATTGCGCGAGCAGATCGCGCTGATGGACGAGCCGCCGCTGGTGGCGTTTTAAAAAAACAGATTGAACAAAGAGGACGCGGAGGACACGGAGGGAAGGCAGGAGAGTCAAGTCGGGATTTTCCCTGCGTCCTCCGTGTCCTCGTTGTAAAAGATTTTAGGGGCGTAGAAACATGTGCGGCATAGCAGGTGAGTTTCGGTTCGACAACAGGCTACCCGACCCGGCGGCGATGGGGCGGATGCTGGCCAAGCTGGCGCGGCGCGGGCCGGACGCCGAAGGCCAGCACGCCGATGGCCCGGTGCGGCTGGGCCACCGGCGGCTGGCGATCATCGACCTGTCGGAGCGTTCGCGGCAGCCCATGCTCGACGCCGCCAGCGGCACCGCGCTGGTGTTCAACGGCACCCTCTACAACTATCCGGAACTGCGCGCCGAACTGATCGGGCTCGGCCACGTCTTCCATTCCGACGGCGACACCGAAGTCATCCTGCGCGCGTATCTGCAGTGGGGCGAAGCCTGCGTCGAGCGCCTGCACGGCATGTTCGCGTTCGCCATCTGGGACCGCGAGCAGCTGTTCCTGGCGCGCGACCGCCTCGGCATCAAGCCGCTGTACTACAGCGAAAACCTCGGCTGCTTCCGCTTCGCCTCGACCCCGCAGGCGCTGCTGGCGGCGGGCGGCGTCGACACCGGCATCGACGCGGTGGCGCTGCATCACCTGTTCACCCTGCACGCGGTGGTGCCGGCGCCGCGCACGATCTTCAACGGCATCCGCAAGCTCGCCCCCGGCACCACGCTGACGGTGAATGCGCGCGGCGAAATCAGCCACGGGAAATACTGGTCGCTGCGGGCGCAGCGCCCGGCAGTCCCCAGGACCGAGGCCGAGTGGACCGAGGCCATCCACGACAGCCTCAGGCAGGCAGTGAAAAAACGCATCGAGATCGCCGACGTCAAGGTCGGCGTGCTGCTCTCCGGCGGGCTCGATTCGAGCCTCCTGGTGGCCTTGCTGGCCGAGCAGGGCGTGTCCGACCTGATGACGTTCTCGGTCGGTTTCGAGGACCAGCCTGAGGAACGCGGCAACGAGTTCGAATACTCCGACCCGGTGGCGGCGATGTACGGAACCCGCCATCACAAGTATCTGATTCCCAATGCCGAGGTGCTGCGTCGCCTGCCCGAGGCGGTTGACGCGATGAGCGAGCCGATGTTCGCGCAGGACGCGGTGGCGTTCTATCTGCTGGCCGAGCAGGTCAGCAAGACCGTGAAAGTGGTGCAGAGCGGACAGGGCGCCGACGAGGTGTTCGGCGGTTATTTCTGGTATCCGCGGATGGCGGCGGAAACGCAAGGCTCGGCGCTCGACCGCTTCCGCCGCCATTATTTCGACCGCGACCACGACGAGTTCCTGGAAATGACCATGCCGGCCTATCACGGCCCCGACTACACGGCGGAAATGATCGCGGGCCATCTGGCGGAACCTTTTGCCGACGAATTCATCGATCAGGTGTTGCGCTTGGATGCGACCCTGCTGATCACCGACGATCCGGTGAAGCGGGTCGACAACATGACCATGGCGTGGGGGCTGGAAGCGCGCGTGCCCTTCCTCGACCACCGGCTGGTGGAACTGGCGGCGTCGATGCCGCCCGAACTCAAGCTGGCGTCCGAAGGCAAGCACGTGCTGAAGAGCATCGCGCGCGGTCGGGTGCCGGATGCGGTGATCGACCGCAAGAAAGGCTATTTCCCCATGCCTGCGCTCAAATTCGTACGCGGAGATTTTTTGAACTTCATGCGGGACATCCTGAATTCGCAGGCCTGCCGCGAGCGCGGCCTGTATCAGCGTGCCTACGTGAACACGCTGCTGGAGGCGCCGGAACGGCATCACACCCGTATCCAGGGCAGCAAGCTGTGGCATCTGGCGCTGCTCGAATACTGGCTGCAAAAAAATGCGTGAATTTTTCTTCCTGCTGGCTCTGCTGACGGCGTCTCCCGTCCACGCCCAGAGCGATTTCGACAACTGGCTCGCCGCCTTCCGCCAGGACGCCGCGGCACAGGGCATTTCCGCCGCCGCGCTTGACGCCGCGCTGACCGGCATCGCGCCGGTCGAGTGGGTGATCGAGCTCGATCGGCGCCAGCCCGAATTTCTGCAAACCTTTGCCGATTACCTGGGACGGCGCGTCAACGCGCGCCAGGTCGAGCGCGGCCAGGCGATGCTGGGCGAACACGCCGCCCTGCTCGACGCGGTCGAACAGCAGTACGGCATCCCGAAAACCGTGCTGGTGGCGTTCTGGGGGCTGGAGACCCACTATGGCGCCACCTTGGGCAGCTTCGACATCCCGGCCAGCCTCGCCACCCTGGCCTTCGACGGCCGCCGCAGCGGATTCTTCCGCGGCCAGCTGCTCGACGCGCTGCGCATCATCGACGCCGGGCATGTCGCTGCGGCCGACATGAAGGGTTCGTGGGCCGGAGCGATGGGCCATATGCAGTTCATGCCGTCGACCTTCCGCGCCTATGCGGTGGATGGCGACGGCGATGGCCGCATCGATCTGTGGCGGTCGCTGCCCGACGCCATGCGCTCGGCCGCCAACTATCTTCAGCGTGCCGGCTGGCGCGCGAACGAACCGGTGGCCATCGAGGTGCGGCTGCCGGAAGGCTTCGACTGGCGCAAAGCCCGCGTGGCCCACCGCCTGCCCATGGCCGAATGGACGGCGCGCGGCGTGCAGGCGGCGGACGGTGCCGCGTTGCCGGAGGGCGCCGGCCCTGCCGGAATCGTGTTGCCGCAGGGCTGGCAGGGGCCGGCCTTCATGGTGTTCGACAACTTCGACGTGGTGATGCGGTGGAACCGCTCGGTGAATTACGCACTGGCGGTGGCGCAGATGGCGCAACAGCTGGCGGGCGGCGGCGGGCTGGCCGCGCAGGCGGGCGAAGCGGGCGCGCTCAGCACCGCGCAGGTAAGAACGCTGCAGCAGGCGTTGAACGAGTTGGGTTTCGACACCGGCACGCCGGACGGCCTGTTCGGCCCGCGCACGCAGAGCGCGATCCGGCGCTATCAGGTCGTGCACCAACTGCCGGCCGACGGCTACCCTGCGCCCAGCCTGCTGGCGCACGTCGAGCAATCCCACGCTGCCGCAGCGGACGCGGGCGCGCTCGCTCCGGCGCCTGCCCTCACCTTTGCCGAGCCGGCCGGCCAGCCCTGATACAGGTGCAAGCTCTGCGCGCCTCCATGTTGTTTTTCAGGGATTCAATCCGGGAGAATGACGTGAGCGGCGCGCGTAATGTGCCGGGCGGCC
>JAMCVR010000149.1 GCA_023475455.1 Thermoplasmatota archaeon
CCCAGGCGCTGGAGGCCAACCAGTTCCTGCCGTATCGCCAGCTGATCCAGCCTGCCTCGCACGACGGCCAGCCGCATTATGAAGTGCTGATCCGCTGGCAGCGCAATGGCCTGATCGAGGGGCCGGCCAAGCTGCTGCCCGCGCTCGAACGCTACGGCCAGGCGCCGATCCTCGATCGCTGGATGCTGGAAGCGGTCATTTCCTATCTGGCGTCACATCCCGACGACAACGCGGTGTATTTCATCAACCTGTCCGGCAAGACCGTCGCCGACGAGTCCTTCCTCGGCGTGGTCTGTCACCTGCTCGATCACTATGGCGTGGCGGGCGAACGGCTGGGGTTCGAGGTCACCGAAACCGCTGCGGTGGTCAACCTGGACGACGCCCAGCGCCTGATTCACGGCCTGCGCGAACGCGGCTGCCAGTTTGCGCTGGACGATTTCGGGCGCGATGCCTCGTCGTTTTTCTACCTCAAGCATCTGCCCGCCGACTTCCTCAAGATCGACGGCGCGTTCGTGCGCGGCATGCTGGACGATCGCCGCGACCAGGCCATCGTGCGCTCGATTGCGCAGCTGGCGCGCGACTTCGGCATGCTGTCGATCGCCGAACAGGTGGAGGACGCCGAGATGTCGATTCTGCTGCGCGACATGGGGGTGGACTACCTGCAGGGCTACCATATCCATCGCCCGGAAGCGTTCCCCAACTGGCAGCCGGCCAACAGCATGCAACCGGACGGACGCGCGCACGCTCCGCGCGCCTCTCACCTGACGCGGGTCAAATAAGCCTAAATTCCTCACCACAGAGGCTCTGTGGTTCAACTGCTTTATAGGATAAGTCAGACGATCACGGTGTCGGCTGCGCCTTCCACCGGCTGCGGGTAGCGCATTTTCAATCCTTCCAGCGCCTCGATCAGCAGGTGGGAAATCATCAGATTGCGCGCCAGCTTGCTGTTGGCGGGAATCACATGCCAGGGCGCATGGGCCGTGCTGGTGGCCGACAGCGCCGCCTCGTAGGCGTCCATATAGTCATCCCACCGCGCGCGCGCGGCGAGATCGCCCGGCTGGAATTTCCATTGTTTTTCCGGCGTGTCGCGGCGTGCCTCCAGGCGTTTTTTCTGTTCGTCCTTCGAGATGTGCAGATAAAACTTGAGGAGGGTGGTGCCGGTTTCCGCCAGCATGCGTTCGAAGTCCTTGATCTGGCGATAGCGCCGCTGGCATTCGGCGGCATCGATCCAGCCGTTGACGCGGGTGATCAGCACATCCTCGTAGTGCGAACGGTTGAAGATGACGATTTCGCCCGTGCCCGGCACATGGTGATGCACCCGCCACAGATAGTCGCGTGCCCGTTCGTGCGGCGTCGGCGCCTTGAAGCTCGCAACGCGCACGCCCAGCGGGTCGACGCCCTGGAACACGTGGCGGATGGTGGAGTCCTTGCCGGCGGTATCCATCGCCTGCAACACGATCAGCAGCTTGTGCCTGCCCTCGGCATACAGCAACTCCTGCAGCGTTTCCAGCCGCGCGCGACAGCCGTCCAGGCGTTCGCGTGCGTCGGACCTGTCCTTGCCGATGATCCCGGTATCGCCGGCATCCCACTTCGACAGCCTGACCTGGGTGTCGGGGGCAATGCGGGTATCGGCGGGCTTCACGGCCGCTCCTTCGGCGGAATCAGGGTCATCCAGTCGCCCAGCTGGAATTTCCATTGTTTTTCCGGCGTGTCGCGGCGTGCCTCCAGGCGTTTTTTCTGTTCGTCCTTCGAGATGTGCAGATAAAACTTGAGGAGGGTGGTGCCGGTTTCCGCCAGCATGCGTTCGAAGTCCTTGATCTGGCGATAGCGCCGCTGGCATTCGGCGGCATCGATCCAGCCGTTGACGCGGGTGATCAGCACATCCTCGTAGTGCGAACGGTTGAAGATGACGATTTCGCCCGTGCCCGGCACATGGTGATGCACCCGCCACAGATAGTCGCGTGCCCGTTCGTGCGGCGTCGGCGCCTTGAAGCTCGCAACGCGCACGCCCAGCGGGTCGACGCCCTGGAACACGTGGCGGATGGTGGAGTCCTTGCCGGCGGTATCCATCGCCTGCAACACGATCAGCAGCTTGTGCCTGCCCTCGGCATACAGCAACTCCTGCAGCGTTTCCAGCCGCGCGCGACAGCCGTCCAGGCGTTCGCGTGCGTCGGACCTGTCCTTGCCGATGATCCCGGTATCGCCGGCATCCCACTTCGACAGCCTGACCTGGGTGTCGGGGGCAATGCGGGTATCGGCGGGCTTCACGGCCGCTCCTTCGGCGGAATCAGGGTCATCCAGTCGCCCAGCGCATGGCGGATTTCATCCAGCGTGAGGTGCCGCATCAGCGGCCGGTTGCCGGGCGCCATTTGGTCCCACATGCAGGTCATGCCGCGAAGCCCGGGCTGGGCGGCATCGCGCAGGCGGAATTCGGTTTTGAAATACAGGAAAGACGGGGCGCCGCTATCGTCGGCAAGCCCCGCTTTGACGAAAGGCGAAGCCGCAACGGCGGTGGTGCCGACGCTGCGCGTCACCCGCCACACCTCGAAACGTCCCGACTGCAGCGTCTGCGCCTCGTCCCGCACCGTGTCCAGTTCCACCACGCAGAACGGATCGTGCTCCTGCACGCCATTGCGCGGCACGATCCGGCCGTATTGCAGGCGCACCGTCGCGGCGCCAGGCTCGATCGTCAACGGCCGCCTGAGCTGCACGACCCACCCCTGTGAATAGGCGTAATGCGGTGAAGCCGGATCCGGCGACTCCAGCCCCGCACACCCGCCCAGCAACAGCGCCAGCACAATTCCGATGATCTTCATCCTGTCTCCTTCTCACGCGCGGTCCGCAAGACGCTATCCGCAGCCTGCCCCTGGCATGCCGGCAGAATGGGCGGCGGTTGAATTTCTCATTATGGTTTAATCAGGGACGGATGCGCAGCCCGCCAGCCCGCTATCCGCCTGCCGGCTTGCACCTTTGGCGCAGGACGTTCAGACTGCCCCCCTTCGCACCGCAATGCCGGCGGTAAATCATCCATTGTTTCGATTCATGGAGCGCACGAATGCCCGCCTCATCCAAACCCCTGACCGAAGTCGCGCTGCTGAAAATGCCGGCCGCCGCCTACATGAATGCCGAGCAGCTGGCGTTCTTCCGCAGCCGCCTCGAAGCGCTGCGCGACGAAATGCTCAGCAATGCCGCCGACACCGGCGCGACCCTGAAGGAAAACGAAAACTTCGCCGACCCCAACGACCGCGCCACGGTGGAAGAGGAGCACATGCTGGAGCAGCGCGTGCGCGACCGTGAACGCAAGTTGCTGAAGAAGATCCATTCCGCCCTCAACCGGATCGAAAGCGGCGAGTACGGCTGGTGCCTGGAAACCGGCGATCCCATCGGCCTGCCCCGCCTGCTGGCCCGCCCCACGGCCGAATACTCGATCGAGGCGCAGGAGCGCCACGAGAAAATGGAAAGGCTGCGCGCCTGAAACTTGCGCAAGCGCCCACGATGGACGCCGCAAAGGACACCGACCCCCTTCCCGTCACGCTGCTCACCGGCTTTGGCTCCGGCCGCCGTTGCGCGGCTTCACGTCGGCTACGCCGACGTGAGCCTGCACCGAAACCTGCTGCCTTGCCATCCGGTCAGGTATCGCAATGATGACGCCCGAATCCTCGCTTCCCGTCACGCTGCTGACCGGTTTTCTGGGCAGCGGCAAGACCACGGTACTGAATCATCTGGTGCGCACGCTGCCGCGCACCGCGATCCTGATGAACGAGTTCGGCGAAGTCGCGCTCGACCACCAGCTGCTGCAGAAGATGGAAGGACCGATGGCGCTGCTCTCGGGCGGCTGCGTGTGCTGCACGATTTCGGGCAGCCTGTCGCCGACGCTGAAAAACCTGTGGCTGGCGCGGCAGAAGGGCGACATCCCCCCGTTCGAGCGCGTCATCGTCGAAACCACCGGCATCGCCGACCCGGCGCCGGTGCTCGACACCCTGCTGCACGACAACTGGGTGCGCGCACGCTGCCGCGCACCGCGATCCTGATGAACGAGTTCGGCGAAGTCGCGCTCGACCACCAGCTGCTGCAGAAGATGGAAGGACCGATGGCGCTGCTCTCGGGCGGCTGCGTGTGCTGCACGATT
>JAMCVR010000003.1:0-14328 GCA_023475455.1 Thermoplasmatota archaeon
ATCAGGATTCCCGCCGCGCGCCAGCGCCGTACCGTGAATCATCGCAGCTGCCGCCTGCACCGCGCCACGGGCCGCATTCAGCTTGGCAACGCGCGCATCGCGCTGGATGTTGGTGAAACGCGGCAGCGCCACCGCGGCGAGAATGCCGAGGATGACGATGACGACGATGAGTTCGATCATGGTGAAGCCGTGCTGCCTGGATTTCATGCCCGTCAGGGTATTCATTGCGTTCTCCCGCCTGTTTGAATGATATTTGTATGCAAGCGCCGTCTATTCAGCGTCCATAGGACTATTTCGGCGCATATCGCCGGGACTTGAACGGAAAATTGAAATTGGGGTTAAAAAGTCACTTGATCGCCACGCTGGCCAGGTCCCACATCGGCAGGAACACGCCGAGCGCCAGCACCAGGACGATGCCGCCCATGGCGACGATAATCAGCGGTTCGATGCGGGCGGCCAGGGTCTTGATTTCGTAGTCCACCTCGCGCTCGTACATGCCGGCGACTTCCTGCATGAGCTCGTCGATGCTGCCGGTTTCCTCGCCGACGGCGATCATCTGCAGCACCACCGGGCTGAACACGGCGGCGTTTTGCGCGGTGCGCAGGATCGATTCGCCGCGCTCGATGCCGTTGCGCATCTGCTCGACGCGCGAGGCGATCCAGGCGTTGTCGGTGACTTCTGCCACCACCGAGAGCGCCTGCGCCGCAGGGATGCCGCTTCTCAGGGACAGCGCAAGAGTGCGTGCGAAACGGGCGAGCGTGCCGCGCAGCACGATCGAGCCGGTGAGCGGCAACCTGAGCTTGAAGCGGTCCCATGCCAGACGCCCGCCAGGGGTGGCGCGCCACATGCGGAACCCGGCCACCGTCATCACCGCCCCGGCCAGCATGAGCCAGCCGTACGCGATGGTCAGGCGCGAGGTTCCGATGAGGATCCGCGTCATCAGCGGCAGCTCGGCGCCGAGGCCGGCATAGACCTTGGCGAAGGCCGGGATGACGAACACGTTGATGACGGCGACCGCGACCACCATGGCGATGAGGACGAAGGTCGGATACCGCAGGGCCTCCTTGATGCGGGCGCGGGTCTCGCGCTCGAACTCGAGGTGTTCGAACATCCGCAGGAATATCTCGTCGAGGCGTCCGGTCGCCTCGCCCACCCGCACCATCGCCACGTAGAAGGGCGAAAAGACCGCGGGATGCTGGCGCATCGCCGTCGACAGGTCGCGCCCGGCTTCGAGCGATTCCTTGAGGGACGCGATCACGCGGGCAAAGGCGACGTGGGTCGTCGACTCGATGAGGCCGGTCAGCGACCGCAGAATGGGAACGCCGGAGCGCATCAGGGTGTAGAGCTGGCGCGAAAACAGCTGCACGTCGATGGCCTGGACGGTGGGCGCGAAGAGGCCCGGGCCTTTCGGCCTCGCGCCGCGGCGCTCGGTCTGGCTGGTTTCCTGGATAGTGACGGGCGAAATGCCGCTTTTCAGCAGGCTGCCCGCACAGGCTGCCGCATTGTCCGCTTCGAGGAAGCCCTGGGTCTTCTCGCCGCCCCGGGTGCGGCCGGTATAGGAAAAGCGAAGCATCAGCTCGTCTCGTCCTGGGCGCTTGCGCGCATCGCCTCGGCCAGCGAGGTCACGCCCGCCCGCGCCAGCGCGATCGCCTGGTCACGCAAGGTGTGGCCGGCCATGGCCGCGCGCGCGGCGGCGACGAATTCGGCGGGATTCTTGCGGGCCAGGCTTTCCGCCAGCGCGGTATTGATTTCGAGCAACTCATGGACGGCGCGCCGCCCGGAATACCCGGTGCCATGGCAGCGGTCGCAGCCGGTTCCCGCGACATAGTTGTCTTCCGCCGAGGCGTCGGCTTGCGCCCGCCCGAGCCAGACCCGTTCCTGCGGCGTCGGGCCATGCGGTGCCCTGCAATGGCCACACACCTGGCGCACCAGCCGCTGCGCCAGCACGCCCTGCACCGAAGTCGCCACCATGAAGGCGGGAACGCCCATGTCGAGCAGGCGCACCGGGGTGGAGGCCGCGTCGTTGGTGTGCAGGGTGGACAGCACCAGATGGCCGGTCATCGCCGCCCTGAGGGCGACCTGCGCGGTATCCGCATCGCGCATCTCGCCGACCAGGATCACGTCCGGGTCCTGGCGCAGGATGGCGCGCAGCACGCGGGCAAAGCTGAGGTCGATCTTTTCGTTGGCCTGCACCTGGTTAATGCCGGGCAGCCGGTATTCGACCGGATCCTCGACCGTGATGATCTTGGTGCCGGGATCGTTGAGTTCGCCCAGCGCCGCATACAGCGTGGTGGTCTTGCGCGAAAACAGCTGCACGTCGATGGCCTGGACGGTGGGCGCGAAGAGGCCCGGGCCTTTCGGCCTCGCGCCGCGGCGCTCGGTCTGGCTGGTTTCCTGGATAGTGACGGGCGAAATGCCGCTTTTCAGCAGGCTGCCCGCACAGGCTGCCGCATTGTCCGCTTCGAGGAAGCCCTGGGTCTTCTCGCCGCCCCGGGTGCGGCCGGTATAGGAAAAGCGAAGCATCAGCTCGTCTCGTCCTGGGCGCTTGCGCGCATCGCCTCGGCCAGCGAGGTCACGCCCGCCCGCGCCAGCGCGATCGCCTGGTCACGCAAGGTGTGGCCGGCCATGGCCGCGCGCGCGGCGGCGACGAATTCGGCGGGATTCTTGCGGGCCAGGCTTTCCGCCAGCGCGGTATTGATTTCGAGCAACTCATGGACGGCGCGCCGCCCGGAATACCCGGTGCCATGGCAGCGGTCGCAGCCGGTTCCCGCGACATAGTTGTCTTCCGCCGAGGCGTCGGCTTGCGCCCGCCCGAGCCAGACCCGTTCCTGCGGCGTCGGGCCATGCGGTGCCCTGCAATGGCCACACACCTGGCGCACCAGCCGCTGCGCCAGCACGCCCTGCACCGAAGTCGCCACCATGAAGGCGGGAACGCCCATGTCGAGCAGGCGCACCGGGGTGGAGGCCGCGTCGTTGGTGTGCAGGGTGGACAGCACCAGATGGCCGGTCATCGCCGCCCTGAGGGCGACCTGCGCGGTATCCGCATCGCGCATCTCGCCGACCAGGATCACGTCCGGGTCCTGGCGCAGGATGGCGCGCAGCACGCGGGCAAAGCTGAGGTCGATCTTTTCGTTGGCCTGCACCTGGTTAATGCCGGGCAGCCGGTATTCGACCGGATCCTCGACCGTGATGATCTTGGTGCCGGGATCGTTGAGTTCGCCCAGCGCCGCATACAGCGTGGTGGTCTTGCCGCTGCCGGTGGGGCCGGTGACCAGCACCAGGCCGTTGGGGCGGTGCAGGATGGCGCGGAAGCGCTCCAGCATGGCGGGCGGCATGCCCAGGCTGTCGACGGTCAGCTGGTTGTCGCCCTGGCTCAAGAGCCGCATCACCACCGACTCGCCGTATTGCGTGGGCATGGTGGACAGGCGCACGTCGACCGTGCGGCCGCGCACCTTGACCGCAAAGCGGCCGTCCTGCGGCAGGCGTTTTTCCGAGATGTCGAGCCCGGACACGATCTTCAGGCGCAAGGCCAGCGCCGGCGCGATCTTGAGATCGGCCTGGGTCTGCGGATGCAGCACGCCGTCGATGCGGAAGCGGATGGCCAGATGCTTTTCCTGCGGTTCGATGTGCACGTCGGACGCCCCCACCTGAAGCGCGTCCTCGAACAGCGTCTGCAGCAGGCGCACCACCGGCGCATCGGCCTGCCCTTCGCCCAGCGCTTCCAGGCCGATGATGCTGGCCTCGCTCTCGCCCATGTCGCGCGCGAGCTCCTCGGTCAGGCCGTGGATATCGTCGGTGCGCCGGTAGATCCGGTCGATGGCCGCCAGCAGGTCGCCTTCCGCGACCACGGCAAGCTGGATGCCTTCCGGGATCAGCCGGGCGATTTCATCGTAGGCAAACAGGTCGGTCGGATCGGCCATGCCGACGAAAATGTCGCCGTCCCGTCGCGCCAGCGGCATGGCGCGGAAGCGCCGCGCCTGCGTTTCCGGCAGCAGCTGCAGGATGGAGGCGTCCGGGTTGAATTTCCGGAGATCGACGAAGGGGAGATTCAGTTGCCGCGCCAGCGCCTGGGCGATGTCGTTTTCTCCCGCCAGTCCGCTTTCGACGATGATGCGCCCGAGCCGGCGTCCGCTCTTTTTCTGCGCGGCCAGCGCGATGTCGAGATCGGCGCTGGAAATGACTTTCTGCTCGACGAGCAGGTCGCCCAGGCGAATTTTCTGGCGTGCAGGCTGGGTGGATGCGCTGGGGGTGGCTGGCTCGGTACGCATGGTTTCTCGGGGCAACTCGCAAGGATGAGCACGTATCGGCCTAATCCGGCCCCGCCTTAAGTAAAAAGGCGCATGGCCCGGCGCAGACCCTCTCGCTATTGCTCGTTGGGCTGCCCGAGAACCCCATCCCTCATAGGCACAGGCAGCCGGCCTGCCCTGCCGGGCAGGTCACCTGGCCTGCTGTTCGATCAGTTCGCCCGGCCGGGTGCCGGGACGCAACTTGCCCTGATAGAGGAAGCCGGAACCGTAGCGGCGGCGGCCATCCGGCGCGGCGATGAGCTCGTTCTCGCTCCAGATCCAGACGTGGCCGTCGCGGGTGTCGAGGATGAACGCCCGCCCGCCGCCCTTGCTGCCTTCGGTTCCGGCCAGCGGCAATGCCTGATAGCGTCCTTCATCGGCATGGGTGGCCGCCGATATCGCCAACATGCCCAGCAGCATCCATCCAGTTCGCATGCGCTTCCTTTCACTTGAAAAGTGCGGCCACGGCGGCCGCATCCAGCACATATTCATGATTGCAGATCTCGTCGTGCACCCGGATTTCGCCGTGCTCGGCGATGATGGCTTCGCATTCCGTCTGCCCCACGCTGCGCAGCATGGAATAGACCTTGGCCGGATCATACGGACAGTGATAGCCGACCGGGCGCGGGTCGTACACGCGCACGTCTTCTTCGGGGAACAGGCGCTCGATCAGCTTGATCGCGCCGAGGCCGAGCAACTCGTCCGCCCGCACGGTGCCGGCCAGGATCTGCACCCGGTTCCAGCCGTCGGCATCGCGCAGGGCCGCGCCCGGCAGCGCCTGCAGGAAAAGCCCCGCCGCGGTTTCATGGTTGGCCGCCAGCCACAGGCGGGTCGGCGTCTGCTCGGACTGTTCCAGATAATGCTCGAACACGGCGGCCAGGGTCTCGCCCTGCAGCGGCACATGGCTCTGGTAGGGCTGGCGCATGCCGGCGGCGTCGAGCGTCAGGGTCAGCGCGCCCTCGCCCAGCAGGGCCGGCAAACTGCCGGCGGAAAGTTCCGGGACGGTACGCGCCATGCCGCGCAGGCGCAATTGCTCGTCGCAGTCCATCACCAGCAGCGACACCGCGCCTTCGCCGCGCAGCTGAAAAGTCAGCCGCCCCGCCTGTTTGAGATTCGCGGCAATCAGCGTCGTCACCCCCGCCAGTTGCCCCAGGAGTTCAAGGACCGGTTCGGGGTAATCGCGCCCCGCGGTCATTTCGCGCCAGGCGGGGCCCAGTTGCATCCATGCGCCGCGGATGTCGAGCCGCTCGAACAGGAAACCGCGCACGCGGTTGGGCTGGGCGTCGGCTGCGCTCAACCTAAACCCCTTACCACAGAGGCACGGAGGCACGGAGAAAACAAAAGAAACAGCTTGGCAGAAACGCCTATTTCACCTGCCGGACGAGCTTTTAGTAGGCAGCAACTCATTGGTTTTCCTATGTGTTCTCTGTGACTCTGTGGTTCAACTGCTGTTTTATCTCAATTGAGTTGCACCCGCTCGCCCCAGGGCACTATTCCCTTGCCCTTGACCAGCCAGATCACCGGGTAATTCGGCGGCACCTTGGGGAAATCGCCTTCGGCATCGGTGAAATACACCAGCATGTCGGGGCTGCGGTTTTCGCGCACGCGGTTGGGCTGGGCGTCGGCTGCGCTCAACCTAAACCCCTTACCACAGAGGCACGGAGGCACGGAGAAAACAAAAGAAACAGCTTGGCAGAAACGCCTATTTCACCTGCCGGACGAGCTTTTAGTAGGCAGCAACTCATTGGTTTTCCTATGTGTTCTCTGTGACTCTGTGGTTCAACTGCTGTTTTATCTCAATTGAGTTGCACCCGCTCGCCCCAGGGCACTATTCCCTTGCCCTTGACCAGCCAGATCACCGGGTAATTCGGCGGCACCTTGGGGAAATCGCCTTCGGCATCGGTGAAATACACCAGCATGTCGGGGCTGCGGTTTTCGGCTTCGACCCAGTCGAACACCGGGCGGAAATCGGTGCCGCCGCCGCCCGCGATCTCGGCCGGCAACTGCATGGTGTCCCACGGCTCGAACTCCCACGGCGCGGCGTCGGCCACGTGGTTGTCGCACGCCAGCAGCGTCACCCTCGCGCGCACCTGGCCTTTCAGCGCGTCGAGCTCGGTGACGAATTCGCGCAGCTCGTCGTCGCCGATCGAGCCGCTGGTGTCGATCGCCGCCACCACCTCGATGCCCTCGCTCGACAGGCGCGGCAGCAGCGCGTCGCCTT
This sequence comes from Thermoplasmatota archaeon, assembly GCA_023475455.1. Next base: position 6,508 of record JAMCVR010000003.1, read on the forward strand.
CGCGCCGCGACGGGCGGCGCCACGAATAGTCGTCGCGCTGGTTCACCGCGAAGAAGCGCGCCAGGAGCGCGCGCCACGGCAGGCTGGGCGCCAGCAGGCCGTCGACCCAGCGCATCATCGACTGCGACAGCTTGCCGGCCTGGCGCGCCGCCTGCGCGGCGGCGGCCAGCCGGTTTTTCCACTGCTCGGCGAGTTCCTCGCGTTCCGAGGGCGACAACTCGTTCGGTTTCTGCGAAGCCTGGCTGCCGCTGCCCTCTTTTTCCTCGGCCTGGCTCTGGCCTTCCTTGCCCTGCCCCCCGGATTCGCCGGCGTCGGGATTGTCCTGGCGCTGATTCTCGTCGGGACTGGCGCCGGACTCGTTGTCGTTGTCGAACAGGTGCTGGTCGAAGGATTCCTCCGGCGTGTCCTCGGGAATCAGCGGGTAGATTTCCTCCGCCGACAGGGTCATGAAATTCTGGTCGGCGAGAATGCCGTGCAGCGGCGGCTTCAGGCCTTCCTCGATCAGAATGAGGTTCACCGCATGGTCACAGGCCACATCCCAGCGCCGCTTCACCCGGTGGTTGCGGCGGTGGGGGTGGCCCATCGCGCAGTGCATCGCCTCGTGCGCCAGCACGAACTGCGTCTGCGCGAGATTGAGATTCTCGATGAACTTCGGGTTGAAATAGAACGCCTGCGCGTCGGTGCCGGTGGTGGCGCACCAGTCGCCAGGAGCGCGCGCCACGGCAGGCTGGGCGCCAGCAGGCCGTCGACCCAGCGCATCATCGACTGCGACAGCTTGCCGGCCTGGCGCGCCGCCTGCGCGGCGGCGGCCAGCCGGTTTTTCCACTGCTCGGCGAGTTCCTCGCGTTCCGAGGGCGACAACTCGTTCGGTTTCTGCGAAGCCTGGCTGCCGCTGCCCTCTTTTTCCTCGGCCTGGCTCTGGCCTTCCTTGCCCTGCCCCCCGGATTCGCCGGCGTCGGGATTGTCCTGGCGCTGATTCTCGTCGGGACTGGCGCCGGACTCGTTGTCGTTGTCGAACAGGTGCTGGTCGAAGGATTCCTCCGGCGTGTCCTCGGGAATCAGCGGGTAGATTTCCTCCGCCGACAGGGTCATGAAATTCTGGTCGGCGAGAATGCCGTGCAGCGGCGGCTTCAGGCCTTCCTCGATCAGAATGAGGTTCACCGCATGGTCACAGGCCACATCCCAGCGCCGCTTCACCCGGTGGTTGCGGCGGTGGGGGTGGCCCATCGCGCAGTGCATCGCCTCGTGCGCCAGCACGAACTGCGTCTGCGCGAGATTGAGATTCTCGATGAACTTCGGGTTGAAATAGAACGCCTGCGCGTCGGTGCCGGTGGTGGCGCACCAGTCGCCGCCGGGCTTCAGCGGCAGGTGCATCACCAGCGCGCCGAGGAAGGGACGCTCCATGATGAGGCGGGTGCGCGCGGCAGCCAGCTTGGTGAGGATGGGTTCGAGCGCGGGATCGTGTTGCTTAGCCATGGATCAACCCAAATTCCTCACCACAGAGGCACGGAGAAAACCGAAGCAACCAAGGCATGCATTTCATCCGCCGGCTGGGCTTTCAGTGTTTTGCAACGCATGGGCTTCCTCTGTGTTCTCTGTGCCTCTGTGGTTCCACTTCGGTTTTCAGGGTCAATGCTCGTACAGGACCAGATCGGTGATGCTGTTGGCCCATTCGGCGAACGCCGGCACCGCGAACAGCGGGCGCCCCACCGCGCGGTGCAGGTCGGACACCAGCATCACGCTCATTTCGCGCTGCGGAAAGCGCTGCGCGTATTTGAGGATGTTGCCGTACACCGCCGCGGCGTTGCCGTTGTCGGCGGCCTGCAGGGCGCGCCGAACCAGCGCGGCGGCGACGCCGTACTGCAGGTCGATGCCGTCGGGCACCTCGGCCGCCGCGCCGGCGATGATGGCGTCGATGTCCGGCATCTGCGCCATGTTGTCGACGAAGGTCTTCAGCTCCAGCCCGGCCGACTGGCCGACGCAGGCCATCAGCGCATCGGCCAGCAGTCCGGTCCGGTCGAATTTCTGCAGCGCGCGGTGGGCGTACTCCCACGAGCGCGGGCTGGGAAAGGCGATCGGCGTGTGCGCCGGGTCGAAGCTGAACAGCAGGTCGGGGCGGAAGCGCAGGAAGGCGATCACGCGCGGGTCGATGGCCTCGCTGTGCGCCCAGTCGACCCAGTCGTCCAGATTCACCTCGACTTCGTAATGGGTGAAGCGGTTGGCCAGCGGCGCCGGCATCGCGTAGGTCACGCCGCGGTCGCCCTGGCGGTTGCCGGCGGCGAAAATCACCCAGCCGTCGGGCACTTTGTATTCGCCCAGGCGGCGGTCGAGGATCAACTGGTAGGCGGCGGCCGACACGGTCGGCGGCGCCGAGGTGATCTCGTCGAGGAACAGGATGCCCGCCGGGCCGTGGCGCTCGGCATCGGGCAGCACCGCGGGAATCGACCATTCGACCAGCTGGCCGCTGCGGAAGGGGATGCCGCGCAGGTCGGTCGGCTCCATCTGGCTCAAACGGATGTCGATCAGCGGCACGCCGTGCTGCTGCGCGATCTTGGCGACGATCTGCGACTTGCCGACACCCGGCGGCCCCCACAGCATCACCGGCGTGTGGTGGCCGTCGGCGGCGCTTTCGAATTCGCGGTCGAGGATGGTTTCGATGTGGGAGGGACGCATGGACTTTACAACAAGCTGAGTGAGCCCAAATGATAATCGCTCGCGCCCCCGTGTTCCAGTTTCATCCTTGCTTGAGGAGGGGGGATTTTGATACCGTGGAGCGAACACGGAGAAACATGTCAAATCAGCGTATTGCATGGGTGCATGGGCTCGGCTTTCACCTGCCGGCTGCCTGGCTGATCGCGCAGCGTGCCTCAATAGCTTGTTTTCCTCTGTGTCTCTGGGGTGAAGCATTTAGCAATGAACTGAAATGGACGCAGCATGAATTTTTGCAGTGAATGTGGCGGCGCCGTGGTGCTGCGCGTGCCCGATGGCGATCACCTGCCGCGCCATGTGTGTCCCGACTGCGGCACCATCCATTACCAGAACCCCAAGATGGTGGTCGGCTGCATCCCCGAATGGGAAGACAAGGTGCTGCTGTGCCGGCGCGCCATCGAACCCAGGTACGGGCTGTGGACGCTGCCCGCCGGCTTCATGGAAAACGGCGAGACCACGCTCGAAGGGGCGGCGCGCGAAACCCGGGAAGAAGCCGGGGCGCGCATCGAGGTCGGCGGACTCTACACCCTGTACAACCTGCCGCACATCAACCAGGTGTACTTCATGTTCCGCGCCCGGCTGCTGGATCTGGATTTTCAGCCCGGCGTCGAATCGCTCGAAACCCGGCTGTTCAGCGAAGCGACTTGCCGACACCCGGCGGCCCCCACAGCATCACCGGCGTGTGGTGGCCGTCGGCGGCGCTTTCGAATTCGCGGTCGAGGATGGTTTCGATGTGGGAGGGACGCATGGACTTTACAACAAGCTGAGTGAGCCCAAATGATAATCGCTCGCGCCCCCGTGTTCCAGTTTCATCCTTGCTTGAGGAGGGGGGATTTTGATACCGTGGAGCGAACACGGAGAAACATGTCAAATCAGCGTATTGCATGGGTGCATGGGCTCGGCTTTCACCTGCCGGCTGCCTGGCTGATCGCGCAGCGTGCCTCAATAGCTTGTTTTCCTCTGTGTCTCTGGGGTGAAGCATTTAGCAATGAACTGAAATGGACGCAGCATGAATTTTTGCAGTGAATGTGGCGGCGCCGTGGTGCTGCGCGTGCCCGATGGCGATCACCTGCCGCGCCATGTGTGTCCCGACTGCGGCACCATCCATTACCAGAACCCCAAGATGGTGGTCGGCTGCATCCCCGAATGGGAAGACAAGGTGCTGCTGTGCCGGCGCGCCATCGAACCCAGGTACGGGCTGTGGACGCTGCCCGCCGGCTTCATGGAAAACGGCGAGACCACGCTCGAAGGGGCGGCGCGCGAAACCCGGGAAGAAGCCGGGGCGCGCATCGAGGTCGGCGGACTCTACACCCTGTACAACCTGCCGCACATCAACCAGGTGTACTTCATGTTCCGCGCCCGGCTGCTGGATCTGGATTTTCAGCCCGGCGTCGAATCGCTCGAAACCCGGCTGTTCAGCGAAGCCGAAATTCCCTGGGACGACATCGCCTTCCGTACCGTGCGCGCCACGCTGGAACAGTATTTCAGCGACCGCCGCGCCGGTTCGTTCGACTTCCATTTCGGCGACATCCGCACGCGCTGAAATTCAGACTGCCACGCTGCGGTCGGGGATATCGGGAAACCATTCACAAAGAGGATGCAGAGGACCCGGAGGAAATGCGAATGGGGTTTCCTCCCTGCCCTCCGCATCCTCATTGTAAAAACGCCTCAGGCGGCGGCGGCGAACTGCTCCCGTCCCACCACATCCATCCCCACGCGCAGCCAGCCTTCGTGGCTTTCCTGCACCTCGCCCAGCCGCAAGCGATACACCGTATCGCCGTCGCGCAGCATCAGCGGCGCGCCCAGGCGGTAATGCGTCTGTGGAATCAACAGGTTGCTGACCCCTTGCTCGGTATGCGTCATGGGCATGAACACGGCCCAGGTTTTTTCCTGCGCGCCACCCGCGGCGCCCGGCTCGAAATAGATCTCCACCCGCTTGGGGTGACGTGACAGGCGTTGCGTACCCACCAAATGCTGGCCGTCTTCTTCCCGATTCCAGCGGATCGCCAGCAATTGCCAGACGTTCTCCGACGGATCCCAGCTCACCGCCACCAGGCGGCCATGCGGAAGCGTCGTTGCCTCGGACAAGGCAAAGCCCATGCCTTCCGTGCTCTCGTCGCGCAGCATCCAGGGCTCCAGGGCCGGGCGCGCCTTGTCGGCGTCGACATGCGCCAGCGCGGCCAGGATATTGTCCATCCCCGCCGCCGCCCACACGCGGCCGAAGCGATGCGTGCGTTGACGGCTGCGACGAATGCCACCGCGTTCGATCAGGCTGGCCACCTGCTGGGCGAGTGCGCCCCCCTCCACCGTGGCCGAGCCCTGATCGAGCGATCGCAAATAATCGATCAGCGGGCGCAGGGCAAAGTACCGCAGGCGGCGCCCTTGCATCCAGCCGTTTTCCAGTACGCAGGCTCCTTCGCTGAGCGACAGGTCCACCACGTGCGTGTGCGCCTCGCGCTGCGGCACGGTTTCGGGCAGCGGCAAAGGCTCGTAGCCGTCGAGAAGCTGCGCAATCGACTCGATTTCCTGCGTGCGGTAGCCCAGCGGATGCACCAGCCCCATCAACACCACCAGCGCGTATTCGCGTGCGCAGTGCGTGGGGCGCGCATTGACCGGCACGTCCTGCGTCGCAAAGCCATCGCGTTCGACCAGGCGGTAGATCTTGTGCACGCGGCGCCAGGCCGACGCGGCCGGGTTGCGCGCCTGGTGATAGTCCCAGCGCATGACCAGTCCGGCATAGCGCAGCGCACGGGCGGCAAACTCGGCGACATGGGGCTTGAGTTCGGCGCTGGCCGGATTGCGGTAGGCCTGCTTCAGCATGCTCAGCCAGGCCTCCGCCAGCAGCGACCAGAACACCCACGATTCGCGCCACAACGCCTGGCGCGCCAGGCGGAACGAGGCCTGATTTCGCACATACTGCTCGACGATGCGCAACTGCAAAGGCAAACCCATCTCCTCCAGTTTCAGGAGCGATTTCATGCGGCTGAGCGAAGCCGCTGCGTTTTCCGCATTGAAGCGCTCCAGGCCTTCGACCAGTGCATGGTGCGTGTCGTAATCGGAATCCGCAGGCAGGGTTTTCAGCCATTTTTCGGTGGCCTTCACAGAAGAAAACGGCGATCCCCCTCCGGCTTTCCTGCGGCGTGCGATCGTGCTCAACATGTCAAAAAAATCGGTCATGGCTGGCGTCGGGGTGTTGCGGATATCTGCTGACCAGCACCATTTATGCCAGCCATGCCGGGCAGAACGTGCATTTCAACGCATTGGTTTTGCTCAGGTTTGCCGCCACTGCTTGCGGTTATGCCGTGGCGGGGTAACGAAAACCCGACACCCGCTGTTGACGCCGCGTCAATCCTTACCGGCGCGGCTTGCCGTCTCGCTGCCCTCACAAAGCCGGGCGAACCCGCTACAATCCGCGCCGTGGAGGCGTGGCCGAGCGGTTTAAGGCACCGGTCTTGAAAACCGGCGATGGTGCAAGCCATCCGTGAGTTCGAATCTCACCGCCTCCGCCATCCGAACGCGCACTTCTTCAAGGCCGGTGCATGTGTTTCTTCAGCCATGCGACAAAGCGCGCGCGGAGTGGCGGCGTGAAGCACGACGTTCAACCGCCGTGACCGCACCCGAAAAGACGGCGTCCTGCGAAAGCCATGTCATGTAAAACGCCATGGGAGCACCCGCGTCGCCACGAAGGTGAATGCGCGCGGTAACGGGGGCCGTTCAAGGCATATGGTTGCCGTTGCCCCTTGGGGGCAGGCGAATCTCCAGATGACAAATTTGTCATTCCGCCGTCATCTTTTGGCTGGGATTTCTATACCAGAATGGATACGGGACACATGCAAACCGCGCCGACATAAAAGGAATGTTATCCGGAATGTTGGCAGATTAAGCACGTAGGCGGCAGGCCGCGGATACTCTCCGGGCCCGCTTATCCGGAACGGTCTGATCGGGAGAAAAGCGATGATGGGCGAATGGGGTTGGGGGTTCGGTGGCGGCTTCATGATCTTGTGGTGGTTGCTTGTCATTGTCGGCATCGCCGCACTGGTGAAATGGGTGGCGTCTTCTTCTTCGGGCAAAGGCGCGCGGGATGTCCTCGACGAACGCTATGCCCGCGGCGAAATCGACCGGGAAGAATACGAGAAAAGGCGGCGCGATCTGGCACGCTAGCAACGCCGGACGGAGAGGCCCGTCGCACAACTTCCCGGTGATCGCCGAGCAGCCACCTGATGGAGCATTCCGCCATGAACATGAACCGAAGACAATTCCTGGCCCTCGCGGCGACCGTACCGCTGGCCGCGGCGGGCGCGTATGCCTTTCTCAGGCCCCTCGCCCGTGCCAACGACTTCGCCACGCCGTTGTTCATTCCCGGCGCCGACGGCCCGTTCGGCATGCTCGATCCGACGGGTGGATTGACGCTCGTGGCCGAACGCGGGACGTTCCCCTTGCCGGGCGGCAAAACGACACCCTTCCTCTGGTATCGGGCGAATCACCAGGGCAAGGTCTACCAGAACCCCATTCTCAAAGTGAGAACCGGCACGCAGCTGTCCGTAACGCTGAAGAACGCGCTCGACGAGGGCACCATTGTCCACTGGCACGGCTTGCATCTGCCCGGCAAGATGGACGGCCACCCGCGCGACACCATCGGCCCGGGGAGCGGTACCCGCTACGCCTTCACGGTCAGGAACCGCGGCGGCACCTACTGGTATCACACCCATGCGCACCGGCTCACCGCCGAACAGGCCTACGGCGGGATGGCGAGCTTTTTTCTCGTCGAGGACGACGACGAGCTTGCGCTGCGCGAGGCGCTGGACCTCGAACCTGGCGTGACCGACCTGCCGCTGGTCATCCAGGACAAGCAGTTCAACGACAAGGGCGAGTTCGTCTACGACCCGAACCCCATGGAAGCCATGATGGGTTACCTGGGCGACGTGGTTCTCGCCAATCTGACATCGGCGCCGCAGACGGAGATCGGGACACGCATCACCCGCTTCCGCCTGCTGAACGGCTCGAACGCGCGCATCTACAAGCTCGCTTTCGTCAAGGGCGGCCGCCCGCTCCCCTACCACGTCATCGGCACCGACGGCGGGCTGCTGGACAAGCCCTACGCGGTCAAGGAGG
>JAMCVR010000003.1:14349-19867 GCA_023475455.1 Thermoplasmatota archaeon
GGCTCGACGTGCTGCTCGACGCCGGCAGCCTCGCCGTGGGCGACGAGATTTTCCTGCGCAGCCTGGCGTTCGACCCGCTGGAAGGCGGCGGCATGATGGGACAGATGATGGGGCGGATGCGCGCCGCGCGCCTGCCCAACGGGGCGGCCTTCGATGTCGTGAAGCTCAGGGTCGCACGGCGCGCAGGCGCCCCCCGGCGCCTGCCGGCGCGCCTGTCGCGCATTGCGCCCATCGACACGAACAGGGCGGCGCTGCGGTCGGTGCGCATCGAGATGGCGCGCATGCGCTGGCTCATCAACGGCGAGACCTACCGCGAGGACGCCTATCCGATCGAGGCGCGGCGTAACACCGTGGAGGTCTGGGACATCCGCAATGCCGACCACAGCATGCCGCACCCCATGCACATGCACGGGTTCCAGTTTCAGGTACTGTCCCGCCGCAACAGTCCGGCGCAGGTGCGCGCGCTCGGCCGCCACGGCAACGGCCGCGCCGCGGGCGATCTCGGCTGGAAGGACACCGTGCTGGTGTGGCCGGGCGAGACGGTGCGCCTGGCGGTCGACTTCTCCCACGATTTCGACGGCGACCAGGTGTACGTGTTCCACTGCCACAACCTGGAGCACGAGGACAATGACATGATGGTGAACATGCGCGTGCGCGCATAACCGGATTCACCGCGCGAAACTGCCCGCAGAGCGGGCCGTTTCAGCGAGGGTTTGCAGTTCCGCGACAATGCGCGGCCACACGCGCCATACGGGAGAGAACCATGCAATTGCTTTTGAAGCTGATTCTGACAAGCTCGCTCCTCGGCGCCGCCGCGTCGGCCGTGGCTGCGCCAACCGTGTACATCCCGCTCGGCAGCGGCAACCGGGTGATCGCGGTGGACGCCGCCACCAGCCGCATCGTCGCGAGCTATCCGGGCGTGGACAACCCGCACGGCCTGGTGGCGACGCCGGACGGCGAGTACCTCATCGCCGGCAGCATGCTGGAGACGCCGCCGCCGGCAGGCAGCCCGCCGAACGCGCCGAACAGCAAGCTGTTCCTGGTGCATCCCGGCCACGGCCACGTGATGCTCACCATCCCGGTGTCCGGCTGGACGCACCACCAGGCGATCACGCCCGACGGCCGTTACGTCATCTCCACGCACCCGACCCGCGGCGGCATCAGCGTGGTGGACCTGCAGTCCAACCAGGTGGTCAGGACCATCGAGACCGGGCCGGCGCCCAATTACACGGCGATCACGCGCGACGGCAAGCGCGCCTACGTCACCAACAGCGGCAACGGCAGCGTGAGCCAGATCGACCTCGACGCGTGGCGCGTGACGCACACGCTGGACGGCGGGCCGGCGCCCGAGCACGTGGTGCTGTCGGCCGACGAGCAGACGCTGTACACGCTCAACCCGCGCGCCGGCACGGTCACGGCGGTGTCGACGGAAACCGGCAAGGTCGCCGCCGCCCACAAGGTCGGCGCGAACCTGCACGGCCTCGACCTCGGCGACGACGGCAAGACGCTGTTCGTGAGCAGCGTCACCGACAACAAGCTCGTGGCCCTCGACCCGCGCAGCGGCACGCAGCGCGTGCTCGCGCTGTCACCCGCGCCGTATCACCTGAACACCATCCGCGGTACCGGCAAAGTGTACGTTTCCAGCCGCAGCAGTCCGGTGATCTGGGTGGTGGACCAGAAAAGCCTGAAGCTCACCGGCACCATCGAGCTGCCGGCGGGCGAGGGACACCAGATGGCGGTGAGGCCATGACGGCGGATGAAAAGAGTGCGACGGATCGCGCCAGCCACGCCGGGCACGCGTACTGCTTTTGCTCTGCTCTCTGCCTCATCGGCATCGCGTGCGCGATCCGGGATTTGCAGCGGCATGGCCAGGTGGCGGCGATGGCCTTGTCGTCGCGGTCGATGATCGTCGGCTCGGCGCCGCTGAAGCGTGTGAAATTGACGCGGGGAGCGCCGGCATGATGAACCGCTGGGGCTGGCTGTGTCCGTGGCTGGCGATCCTGCTTGCCGCCGGTGTGCTGGTGCTGTGGGGACTGTCGTGGTGGACGGCGTTGCTGGCCGCCTTGTTTCTGGTCTGTCCCGCGCTGATACTGTGGGGCCTGCATACCCTCACCCGCCCGGAAGCGGCGCTCGAACCCGAACCGGACACCCGCGGCGCGACCATGAACTGGGCGGCGCCGTTTTACGACCTGTATTGCCCGGCGGTCGGACTGGGCCGCGGTTTTCGAATCCAGACCCTGAATCATGCCGCGATCCGGCCGGGCGAACGGATTCTGGACGTGGGCTGCGGCACCGGCGTGCTCACCCGCATGGCGCTCGATGCCGCTGGCCCGGGTGGCTCCGCGGTGGGCATCGACCCGGCCTCGAAGATGATCCGGGTCGCGCGCGAAACAGCCGCGCGCCTGGGCAACCGGGCGGAATTCAAGGTGGCGGCGATCGAAGGCCTGCCGTTTCCGGATGCGGGCTTCGATGTGGTGCTGTCCAGCCTCATGCTGCACCACCTGCCGCCCGCCACCAAGCGCCAGGGGCTGGCCGAGGTGTACCGGGTATTGAAGCCGGGCGGCCGTCTTGCGGTCGCGGACTTCGCGCGTCCGGCCAACCCGCTGTGGTGGCCGCTGCTGTGGCCGGCCCTGATGATGCCATCGGTGGCGGACAACCTGCGCGGGCGCGTCCCGGCCCTTCTGCGGGAAGCGGGCTTCACCCAGGTGGAAACCCGCGGCCATCGGGCCGGCCTCGTCACGTTCTGGACCGCCTTGAAGCCCGAGCGGGAGGGAGGCGCATCATGAACCGCTCGAACGGGGTGTTGCCGGTCTTCCTCGCAATCGCCGGTTTTTTTCCTAAGGAAAAAGTAACGCGTGCATCCGCGTAACGGCAAGTAGCCGACATTTTCCGGCCTGCTCCCGCCCCTCGATACGAGGAGCGGGAGCGAATCCGCGCACCGAGTGCCGATGGCGCACAAAACCGGTACGGCGCCGTTGCATCTCCAGGCGGGAAATACCCGGCTTCAGGCCGATCCGCCAGAATGATCGGGACGCCCCAGCGGGGCGTTTTTTGTTGCGCCGCCAAACTGATGCGAAAATCCACCGATGGCACGGACCTCGCCCCTTACTCCCCGCAACCATGACCGCGACAGCGCGGGGATGACCTATGTCTATCCCGTCGTCTCGCGTCGTGCGGGTGGCGTCTCGGTGGGGATCAATCTCAATCCGAACAATGCCTGCAACTGGGCGTGCATCTATTGCCAGGTGCCGGATCTGGCGCGCGGTACGGCGCCGGAGACCGACCTGGCGCAACTGGAAGCCGAGTTGCGCGCGATGCTCGCCGACATCGTCCACGGCGACTTCATGCAAATGCGGGTGCCGGAGGGCGCGCGGCGGCTGAACGACATTGCGCTGTCGGGCAACGGCGAACCGACCAGCGCCAGGGCCTTTCCGCAGGTGATCGAATTGATCGGGCGGGTGATGGCGGATTTCGACCTGGTTGGAAAAATCAAGCTGGTGCTGATCACCAACGGCAGCCTGGCCGACCGGCCGCGCGTGCAGGACGGCCTCAGGAAAATGGCGGCATTGGGCGGCGAGGTGTGGTTCAAGTTCGACAGCGCGACCGCCAGCGGAATGCGCACGATCAACCGGACGCGGATTTCACCCGACAGGCAGTTCGAGCGCCTGACCGTGGCCGCGCGGCTGTGCCCGACCTGGCTGCAAACCTGCGTGTTCGCGCTCGACGGCGCGCCGCCATCGGAAACGGAACAGGCAGCCTACCTCACAGCGGTGGCGCGCATCCGGCGGCAGCAGATTCCGGTGCGGAGCGTGCTGCTCTACGGTCTGGCCCGGCCGTCGATGCAGCCGCAGGCCGGCCGCCTGTCGGCGCTGCCCGCCGAATGGCTCGAAGCCTTTGCGGAAAAAATCCGCGCGGCCGGCCTGCCCGTCAAGATTTCCCCATGATCCACGGCATCGGCACCGACCTGCTGGACGCCGAGCGCATCCGCAGCGGCCTCGCGCGTTTTGGCGAGCATTATGCCGACCGCCTCCTCGCCCCGGCCGAGCACGCGGGCTATTATGCCAGCCGCGACCCGGCGCGCTTCCTGGCCAAATGCTTCGCCGCCAAGGAGGCCTTCGCCAAGGCGACCGGAACCGGGCTGCGCGCGCCGGTCACGCTGCGCAACATCGCGGTGCTGCGGAACGCGCAGGGCAAGCCCTACCTGCAATGCGCGCCCGAACTCGACGCCTGGCTGGCGGCACGCGGGGTGACCGCGCATCATGTGTCCTTGTCCGACGAAAGCGACCTCGTTCTGGCTTATGTGATTCTGGAGGCAACATGACGCTTGGCCCCTTGATGCTCGACGTGGCGGGCACCGAACTGTCCGACGACGACCGCCGCCGCCTGAGCCATCCGCTCGTCGGCGGCGTGATCCTGTTTTCCCGCAATTACCGCGACCCGGCGCAACTGGCCGCGCTGTGCGCCGGGATCCATGCCCTCAAGCCCGCGCCGCCGCTGATCGGCGTCGACCATGAAGGCGGGCGGGTGCAGCGCTTCCGCGAGGGCTTCACCCGCCTGCCGCCGATGCGCAGCTTCGGCGAAATCTGGAACGCCCGTCCGCAGCGCGCCCGCGAGCTGGCGCGCGAAACCGGCTATGTGCTGGCGAGCGAACTGCGCGCGCACGGCGTCGACTTCAGCTTCGCGCCGGTGCTCGATCTCGATTACGGCGCGTCTTCGGTGATCGGCGACCGCGCCTTTCATGCCGACCCGCACGCCGTGTTCGAGCTGGGGCAAGCCGTGATGCTTGGGATGAAGGACGCCGGCATGGCCGCCTGCGGCAAGCACTTTCCCGGCCACGGCTTCGTGGTGGCGGATTCGCACGTGGACACCCCGGTCGACGCACGCACCCTGGCCGACATCGCCGTCGCCGACCTGGTGCCGTTCCGCCTGATGATCGAGGCGGGACTCGCCGCGATCATGCCGGCGCACGTGATCTATCCCGAAGTCGACCAGAAGCCCGCCGGCTTTTCGCGCATCTGGCTGCAGAAACTGCTGCGCCACCAGCTGGGCTTCGACGGCGCGATTTTCAGCGACGACCTGTGCATGGCCGGCGCCGCGGTGGCGGGCGGCGTGGTCGCGCGGGTGGAGGCCGCGCTCGCCGCCGGCTGCGACATGGCGCTGGTCTGCAACCGGCCCGATCTGGCCGACGAGGTGCTGGCCACGCTGAACGTGGACTGGCCCGCCCCCGCCCGCGCCCGGCTGGCCCGCATGCACGGCCGCCCGCACCCGCCGACCATGACCCAGCTGCGCGAATCGGCGCGCTACGCCAATGCGCTGCACCATATCGCCGGACTGGGACAGGATTCTGCCGACCTCAACCTGCGGGCCGACCCGACCGATTACTGTGCACGTTCATAAGCACGCGCACGGTCCGGGCGAGCCCCACGTCCACCCTCACGCGGGACAGGAGGGCCACAACGGAACCCTGCTCGTCGCGCTGCTGCCGACGCTGTTCTTCGCCGGGGTCGAGGCCGTGGCC
>JAMCVR010000241.1 GCA_023475455.1 Thermoplasmatota archaeon
CCTGCTGTTGTGGCTGGCGCTGGGCGTGATGTTCTGGGGCACCTTCTCCGGCTGGATTGAACTGGGGCTCGACGCCATCGGCATCCAGACCTGGCTGGCCGGCCTCGAACCGGCGTGGATCGCCAACTGCGGGCGGCCGCTGCGGTTGTCCTCCCAGACCACGCCCACGGTGTCGCCCGACACCGCGACGCCCCGGCGGTTGGCCGATTCCAGATGCGGGAAAATCGCCACGCCCTGAACCGAATTGACGGTCAGCGGCGCGCTCCACTCCCACGCGGCCTGCGCCGGCCACGCCAGCACCGCCAGCAGCAGCGCGGCCGCCCTCACGACTTGCCGCCCAGGAATTCGAGCAGGGTTTTCTGCTTGTAATGCCCGCCGCGCACGTAGCGGTCGTAATCGCGGAAATCCTGCACGGTCTTGAAGCCCGGGATCTGCACGATCTTGTCGCCCTGCGGCGTCAGATACACGAACAGCGGCGTGGCGAAGGCCTGCAGCCGCACCCCCAGTTCGGCCTCGGTGATGCGCTCGCCGGAGGACAGCGTCAGCCGTTTGCCCGATTCGGCATCGACATACACCAGCTCATAGTTTTCCGTGTACAGCTTTTTAAGCGCCGCGTCGGAAAAGGTCTTCTTGTTGGTGTGGTCGCACCAGGCGCAGCCGTAGCGCCCGAAGTACAGAAAGACCGGCTTGCCGCTCGCGCGCGCCGCCGCAAGGCCGGCGTCGTAGCCGACGAAGGGATAGCCCGGCGGCGGGTCGGCCAGCACCGCGCCCGCCCACAAACAGCCTGCCGCCAGCAGCATCTTGATCGGGTTCATTCCGTTCTCCTTCAATCACATGCCGCCATTCTGATAAATTCGGACATTCGCGCAACCCTCTTTCATGCCCACATGACTCACGACTCCGTCCGCATCGGTCTGGTTTCCATCAGCGACCGCGCCAGCAGCGGCATATACGAGGACCAGGGCCTGCCCGCGCTGCAGGCCTGGTTTGGCGACGTGCTGGCCAATCCGGCGGAATTCGTCACCCGGCTGATCCCCGACGAGCGGGCGCTGATCGAAGCGACGCTGATCGAACTGGCCGACAGCGAGGGCTGCTCGCTCATCCTCACCACCGGCGGCACCGGCCCGGCGCCGCGCGACGTCACCCCCGAAGCGACGCTCGCGGTGGCGCACAAGGTGCTGCCCGGTTTCGGCGAGGCGATGCGCGCCGTGTCGCTGAAATACGTGCCGACCGCCATCCTGTCGCGCCAGGTCGGCGTCACCCGCGGCGCCAGCCTGATCCTCAACCTGCCGGGCCAGCCCAAGGCGATCAAGGAAACGCTCGACGGCATCTTCGCCGCCGTGCCCTACTGCATCGATCTCATCGGCGGGCCGTATCTGGAAGCGCGCCCGGACACCATCGCCGTATTCCGTCCCAAATCAGCGCTGCGGCCAATGACATGACAGCGGTTCTCGATGCGCTCGCCCGCGCCCTGCGCGACCTGTTCAGCCTGCGGGTGCTGTGGGTGGCGGTGTGGCCGATGCTGGCCGCCCTGCTGTTGTGGCTGGCGCTGGGCGTGATGTTCTGGGGCACCTTCTCCGGCTGGATTGAACTGGGGCTCGACGCCATCGGCATCCAGACCTGGCTGGCCGGCCTCGAACCGGCGTGGATCGCCAACGGCATCCAGGCGCTGCTGCACCTCATGCTGTTCGTGCCGCTGGTGATGCTGACCGCACTCGTCATCACCGCGCTGTTCGGCATGCCCGCGCTGATCCGCGTGGTGGCCGAGCGCGACTACCCCCGGCTCAGACGCGAAAACGGCGGCGGCCCGGTCGGCAGCCTGTGGAACGCCGTCGTCGCGATGACCTTGTTCGTCGTCCTGTGGGTGGTCACCCTGCCGCTGTGGCTGATCGGCGTCGGCGTGATCGTGCCCTTCGTGGCCGCCGCCTGGCTGAACCAGCGCCTGTTCCGCTACGACGCCATCGCCGAGCACGCCAGCGCCGACGAAATGGCAGCCCTGTTCAAGCAGGAACGCGGCGGCTGGTGGGGACTGGGGATGCTGACCGGGCTGCTGCAGTTCGTTCCGCTGCTCAACCTGCTGGGGCCGGTGTTTGCCGCGCTGGCCTTCATCCACTTCGGCCTCGCACGACTCGAGCGTCGACGCTCGCCTCATGGCCCGAGCCAAAACGCCGTCGAAAGCCTTCGTCGAAATTGATCTCGTGCGCGGTCATCGCCCCGATCACGCACTGCTCCAGGCTAGGCGGCATCATCAGCCGCCCGGCGGCATCCACCAGACGTCCGGCCATGATTTCAGCCTCGCGGCGCGGCATCAGCTGCGGCAGTTCGGGTTCGGCATAGCCCTGCGGATAGATCGGCCTGCCCACGGCGTCGTACTTGTCCGTCGCCCCCAGCGTATGCAGTAGCTCGTGCGCGATGACGATATTGTTCTGCGACGCCTGCCGGGGGTCGGCAAAGGCATGCACCACCCCGATCAGGCCTTTCTGCAGCCCCAGCGAATGCGCCAGCGCCACGCCGTCCTGCGGTGCGTGATACAGCACGAACAGCTTGACCTTGCCCAGTTGCGGCAATAATTCTCCCGATTGCCGATACACCCACCAGCGCAGCTGCAAACTCCAGAGCACGGTCTTCAGCACGCTGCCGTCGCGCGGCGGCGCCGGGGGGTTCTCTTTGAGTTCGGGCAGCAGGGTGACCCGCATGGCGGGCGACTGCTTCACCCCGTAACGCGCAGACTCGCGTTCGAGGAAGACATTGATCTCGTCGAAATCGCCCGCCCGCAGCGCGCGTATCGCCTCGGCCGCTTCGGGCGAGCCGTCGCCGTTGACCGGAATCACCGCCACGTCCAGCGGCGCACGCCAGGCCCGCACGATGGACTGTTCCAGCCAGGTCAGGCCTGCCGCCGCAGCGAGCGCGCCCAGCAGAAGCAGAATGCGAAGTCGGCGAAATGTCATGGCGGCGCATGCAGAAAGAGGCCCCTTCTTAACGGCAGGGTGCCGACCAGTCTGAACCGGCCATTGTCGCAATTCCGGCCGGATGACCGCTTATTGCTTCCGCATGGCCTCGCGGATCATCCGGAATATCTCGCGGAAGGCCTTCGGCGGCTTGTTGCGCGCCGCCTCGTCGCGCGCATTGCGGATCAGCTGCCGCAGATGCGTGGCGTCGGTGGCGGGGTAACTGTTGAGGAACAGCGTCAGCGCCTCGTTGTCGGCGATGAGCTTCTCGCGCCATTTCTCGGCCTGGTGCAGCTTGGCGTTTTCCGCCGCGGATGCCCCGTTGAAGGCGTCGAGCTGCGCCTGGATCGGCGCCGGGTCGATGCCGCGCATCAGCTTGCCGATGTATTGCCGTTGCCGCCGCAGCGCGCTGTTCTGGGTGATCTTGCGGCAGGCGGCCACCGCCTCGCGCAGCTCGTCCGGCAGCTCGATGCGCTTGAATTGCGCGTCGGGCAATTTGACCAGTAGCGCGCCCAGATCCTGCAGGGCTTCGACTTCGCGCTTCTTCTGGCTCTTGCTGGGACCGTCGTAGACGTCATCGGGGTCGAATTCCAGTTCGGCATCGGGGTCGATCAGGCGCACGGCGGGTCTTTCGGTTGCTGTTATGATCGTCATTGTAGTTTCTGCCCGGATAAAACGTGCTGATTCAAAACTTATTGCGCCCCCCTTTCCTTTCGTAAGCCGACATGTCCCGCTCCCAATTCAGCTATACCCGCGATCAGCTCATGGCCCTCTCCCGACTCGTCATCGAGCATGCAGCCAAACAGGGGGCCACCGCCGCCGACACCGAGATTTCCGAAGGCGTCGGCCAGAACGTCAGCGTGCGCCAGGGTGAGATCGAAACCATCGAATACAACAAGGACAAGGGCGCCGGCGTCACCGTCTACCTCGGCCAGCGGCGCGGCCATGCCTCGACCTCGGACCTGTCGGAAGCGGCGCTCAAAAGCGCGGTGGAGAAAGCGCTCACCATCGCGCGCTACACCGCCGAGGACGAAGCGGCCGGCCTGCCCGACGCCGACCGCCTGGCGCAGAACGTGCCCGACCTCGACCTCTACCACCCGTGGGCGCTTTCCGTCGAAGAGGCAGC
>JAMCVR010000195.1 GCA_023475455.1 Thermoplasmatota archaeon
CGGGCGCTGAAGCGGGAAAGTTCATGTCGCCGCACAGCACGGCCTCGGTAGGCCGGGGAAACACCTCGAAGGAACCGCCCGCCTCCTCGGCCAGCGGCGAACGCGCCGACATGGCGCAGGCCTCGGCGTGCAGGCGGCGGATGGCGTCGATCTGCGCTTCGCGCTGGCGCTGCGAGTAATACTCGAGATGGGTGGTCATCACCCGCAGCGGGCCGATGTCGGCACTCACCACGGCTTCCACCAGCACGCGCTGCATGCTGGGCGTGTCGGGCTCGGCCGGCCAGGGCAGGAGATGCCGCCATACCTGGCCGACGGGCAGGCGGGAGAAGATGGCGTTGCCGAACCGGCTGCGGCCGCCGCGGCCGTCGGGGACATCGGTCGCCGCCCCGTAGATGGCGGTATAGCCGGGCAGGCCGGCGGAGAGCTCGGCGACCTGGTCCTCGCCGCGGCTGCCGGGCAGGCCGGGGAAGTTGAGCGCGACTTCCTGCAGGCAGATGACGTCGAAATCGCCCAGCTGATGGATGGTGCGCAGAATGCGCGCGAGGTCGACCCGGCCGTCCAGGCCGCGGCCCCATTGGATGTTCCAGCTCAACAGCTTCATGGCCTTTCTCTTTCAGCGCGCCCCCTTGACGAGACATTGAACATGTTGTCACCCCGGCAGAAGCCGGAGTCCAGTTGTCTGATTAACTGGATTCCGGCTTTCGCCGGAATGACCAATGTGGTTTGTTCAGCGCCCCCTTTAACAGGATAGGAAAGCCGGGCATTCATTTGGAACCCCAGGAATTTCCGCCGGCAATCCCACTCCCACTCTCAGTCCCGACCTGCGCGGAAACCCTTGCCGCGGCAAGGCCTTGGCGGAGGCGGTCATTGCCGCACGCGGCGCGAGGGATTAAAATGCCGCACTTTTCGCTTGAATTTTGCGGCTTGCCCCTGTGGGCAGGCCAGGGCAGGAGATGCCGCCATACCTGGCCGACGGGCAGGCGGGAGAAGATGGCGTTGCCGAACCGGCTGCGGCCGCCGCGGCCGTCGGGGACATCGGTCGCCGCCCCGTAGATGGCGGTATAGCCGGGCAGGCCGGCGGAGAGCTCGGCGACCTGGTCCTCGCCGCGGCTGCCGGGCAGGCCGGGGAAGTTGAGCGCGACTTCCTGCAGGCAGATGACGTCGAAATCGCCCAGCTGATGGATGGTGCGCAGAATGCGCGCGAGGTCGACCCGGCCGTCCAGGCCGCGGCCCCATTGGATGTTCCAGCTCAACAGCTTCATGGCCTTTCTCTTTCAGCGCGCCCCCTTGACGAGACATTGAACATGTTGTCACCCCGGCAGAAGCCGGAGTCCAGTTGTCTGATTAACTGGATTCCGGCTTTCGCCGGAATGACCAATGTGGTTTGTTCAGCGCCCCCTTTAACAGGATAGGAAAGCCGGGCATTCATTTGGAACCCCAGGAATTTCCGCCGGCAATCCCACTCCCACTCTCAGTCCCGACCTGCGCGGAAACCCTTGCCGCGGCAAGGCCTTGGCGGAGGCGGTCATTGCCGCACGCGGCGCGAGGGATTAAAATGCCGCACTTTTCGCTTGAATTTTGCGGCTTGCCCCTGTGGGCAGGCCGCTGTTGCCTGAGCATACGGAACCATGGAACGACAACGCTGGCTGGACGGGACGCTGTATTCGCCCGATTTCGAACAGGATAGCTGCGGCTTCGGCCTGATTGCGCAGATGGACAATCAGCCCAGCCACACGCTGGTGCAGAACGCGATCGGCTCGCTGGCGTGCATGACGCACCGCGGCGCAATCGCGGCGGACGGCCTGTCGGGCGACGGCTGCGGCCTCTTGTTCAAGAAGCCCGATGCCTTCCTGCGCGCGGTGGCGTCCGAAGCCGGCTTCGCACTCGGCGAGCTGTATGCTGCAGGCCTGCTGTTCCTGTCGCGCGACGCGGCACCGCAAGCGCATGCACGTTCGACGCTGAAGGCCGCGCTGGAAGCGCAAGGGCTCGTCGTCGCCGGCTTCCGCCTGGTGCCGACCCATTGCAGTGTGTGCGGCGAATCGGCGCTGGCGTCCCTGCCGCATATCGAACAGGTGTTCGTCAACGCGCCGGCCGGCATCTCCGAAGACGACTTCGAGCGCAAGCTCTACATCGCACGCCGCCTTGCCGAGAAGGCGCTGGAGCCTGCCGACCCGGTGTTCTACCTGCCGACGCTGTCGTGCCGCGTCATCAGCTACAAGGGTTTGGTGATGCCGGACAAGCTGCCGGTGTTCTACCCCGACCTGAACGACGCGCGCTTCGCCTCCAGCCTGGTGGTGTTCCACCAGCGCTTCTCCACCAACACCTGGCCGCAGTGGCGCCTGGCGCAGCCGTTCCGCTATCTGGCGCACAACGGCGAGATCAACACGGTGCAGGGCAACCGCAACTGGAGCCGCGCGCGCGAGCAGAAGTTCGCGACGCCCTTGATCCCGAACATGGACGACATCCGTCCCATCGTCGGCACCAATGGCTCGGACTCGATGAGCCTCGACAACATGGTCGAAGGCCTGGTGATGGGCGGCGCGGGGCTGTTCCGCGCGCTGCGCCTGGTGATCCCGCCGGCGTGGCAGAACGTCGAATCGATGGACGCCGACATCCGCGCCTTCTACGAATACAACTCGATGCACATGGAGCCGTGGGACGGCCCCGCCGGCGTGGTGCTGACCGACGGCCGCTACGCGGTCTGCACGCTCGACCGCAACGGCCTCAGGCCCGCGCGCTGGGTGCTGACCAAGGACCGCATCCTCACCATCGCGTCCGAAGTCGGCGTGTGGCCGATCGACCCCGCCAACGTCGAGAAGAAGGGCCGCGTCAAGCCCGGCCAGATGATCGCCGCCGATCTCGAAACCGGCCGCCTCCTGATGCCGGAAGACATCGACAACGAACTGAAGGGCGCGCAGCCCTACCGCGAATGGCTGAAGGCCAGCGCGGTCAAGCTGGAGCTGTCGCTCAACCAGGACGCCGACCTGGCGGTGATGGACGCGGCCAGCCTCCTGACCCACCAGAAGCTCTTCAACGTCAGCTTCGAGGAGCGCGACCAGATCATCCGCGTGCTGGCCGAGGACGGCGCCGAGGCGATCGGCTCGATGGGCGACGACACGCCGATGGCGGTTTTGAGCCAGAAAGTGCGTTCGCCGTTCGACTACCTGCGCCAGCAGTTCGCCCAGGTCACCAACCCGCCGATCGACCCGATCCGCGAGGCGATCGTGATGTCGCTCAACACCGCCTTCGGCCCCGAGCGCAACCTGTTCGAGGAAAGCCCCGCGCACGCGCACCGGGTTGAAGTGCACACCCCGCTGCTGTCGGGGGAAGCCTTCGATAAGCTGCTGAACCTGAACGATCCGGCGTTTGCCGCGGCCACGCTCGACCTCCACTACAACCCGGCGGCAACCACGCTGGAAGCCGCGATCCGGGCGCTGACCGCACGCGCGGTCGACGCGGTGCGCGCAGGCAAGGTGATTCTCGTCCTGTCCGACCGCAACATCGCCCGTGACCGCCTGCCGATCCACGCGCTGTTCGCCGTAGGCAGCGTGCACCACGCGCTGATCGCGGCGGGCCTGCGCTGCAACGCCAACATCGTGGTGGAAACCGGCACCGTGCGCGATCCGCACCACTACGCCTGCCTGATCGGCTACGGCGCGACCGCCGTGTATCCCTACCTCGCCTACCAGGTCATCGGCGAATTCGTGAAGACCGGCGAGATCAAGCCCAACCTCGACAAGGCGCTGTGCAATTTCCGCAAGGGCATGGACAAGGGCCTGTACAAGGTGCTGTCCAAGATGGGCATTTCGCTGGTGGCGAGCTACCGCGGCGCCCAGCTGTTCGAGGGCGTGGGCCTGCACGAAAGCGTGGTCGAGCTGTGCCTGAAGGGCACGGTGTCGCGCATTTCCGGCGCCAACTTCGACGACTTCGAATCCGACCAGAAACTGCTGCACAAGGTGGCGTTCAACCCGCTGCGCCCGCTGGCGGCCGGCGGCCTGTTGAAGTTCATGTTCGGCGAGGAATTCCACGCCTACAACCCGGACGTGGTGCAGCAGCTGCAGAAGGCGGTGAAGACCGGCGACTACGCCGAATTCAAGAAATATTCCGAACTCGTCGACACCCGCCCGGTGGCGATGCTGCGCGATTTGATGAAGCTGAAGGCCGGCGCCAACCCGATCCCGCTGGAGGATGTCGAGCCGCTGGAAGCCATCCTCAAGCGCTTCGACTCCGCCGGCATGTCGCTCGGCGCCCTGTCGCCGGAAGCGCACGAGGCGCTGGCCGAGGGCATGAACCGCATCGGCGGCCGCTCCAACTCGGGCGAAGGCGGCGAGGACCCGCAGCGCTACGGCACGGTCAAGACCTCCAGGATCAAGCAGGTGGCGTCCGGCCGCTTCGGCGTCACCGCGACCTACCTGGTCAACGCCGAAGTGCTGCAGATCAAGATCGCGCAGGGCGCCAAGCCCGGCGAGGGCGGCCAGTTGCCGGGCGACAAGGTGTCGCCGATGATCGCGTCGCTGCGCCACTGCAAGCCCGGCACGCCGCTGATTTCGCCGCCGCCGCACCATGACATCTATTCGATCGAGGATCTGGCGCAGTTGATTTTCGACCTCAAGCAGGTCAACCCCGACGCGCTGGTGTCGGTGAAGCTGGTCGCCGAACCCGGCGTCGGAACCATCGCCGCGGGCGTGGCCAAGGCCTACGCCGACCTCATCACCATTTCCGGCTACGACGGCGGCACCGGCGCCTCCCCGCTCGCCAGCGTGAAATACGCCGGTTCGCCGTGGGAGCTGGGCCTGTCGGAAGCGCAGCAGGTGCTGCGCGCCAACGGCCTGCGCGGCCGCGTGCGGGTGCAGACCGACGGCGGCCTGAAGACCGGTCTCGATGTCGTCAAGGCGGCCATCCTCGGTGCCGAATCCTTCGGCTTCGGCACCGGCCCGATGGTCGCGCTGGGCTGCAAGTACCTGCGCATCTGCCACCTCAACAACTGCGCCACCGGCGTCGCCACGCAGAACGACAAGCTGCGCCGCGAACACTTCATCGGCCTGCCCGAGATGGTGGTGAACTACTTCAAGTTCGTCGCCGAGGAAACGCGCGAGCTGATGGCGAGCCTGGGCCTCCGCAAGCTCACCGACCTCATCGGCCGCACCGACCTCTTGGATCTGTCGGCCGGCGACACGCCGCGTCAGGGGCGCTTGAAATTGGACGTGCTGCTCTCGCAGGGCGACATCCCGGCCGACGCGCCGCGCTTCGCGCAACAGGAACGCAACCCGTCATTTGACAAGGGCGAGCTGGCCGAGCGGATGGTGGCCGACGCGTTGGCCGCGATCCAGGCCGGCACCCCGATCGAGCTCGCCTATGCCGTGCGCAACGTCAACCGCTCGATCGGCGCGCGCCTGTCGGGCGAAATCGCCAAGGCGCACGGCAGCCGTGGCCTGCCGGACGACACCATCCGCATCCAGCTCACCGGCTCGGCCGGCCAGAGCCTGGGTGTGTGGAACCACAAGGGCCTGACCATCACGCTCGAAGGCGACGCCAACGACTACGTCGGCAAGGGCATGGGCGGTGGGCGCCTGGTGATCTATCCGCCGCGCACCGCCACCTTCGACGCCCATCGGAATACTTTGATCGGCAACACCTGCCTGTACGGCGCCACCGGCGGCGAACTCTACGCCGCGGGCATGGGCGGCGAGCGCTTCGGCGTGCGCAACTCCGGCGCGCTGGCGGTGGTGGAAGGCATCGGCGACCACGGCTGCGAATACATGACCGGCGGCACCGTGATCGTGCTGGGCGACACCGGGCTCAACTTCGGCGCCGGCATGTCGGGCGGCATGGCCTTCGTGGTCGACGAGGCCGGCGACTTCGTCTCCAAGACCAACAAGGAAATGGTCGAGCTGACCCGCATCACCAGCGTCGAGATCGAGCCCTACCGCGTCTTCCTCAAGGCGCAGATCGAGCGCCACCTGGCGCTCACCGGCAGCGCGCGCGCCACGGCGCTGCTGGCCGATTTCGACGCCACCTTGTCTCGCGTCTGGCTGGTCAAGCCGAAGCGGATTTCGATTGAAGACCTGGTCGAGGATCTTCCCGGCCAGACACGTGAAGCTTCGCGCAACAGGAACGCAACCCGTCATTTGACAAGGGCGAGCTGGCCGAGCGGATGGTGGCCGACGCGTTGGCCGCGATCCAGGCCGGCACCCCGATCGAGCTCGCCTATGCCGTGCGCAACGTCAACCGCTCGATCGGCGCGCGCCTGTCGGGCGAAATCGCCAAGGCGCACGGCAGCCGTGGCCTGCCGGACGACACCATCCGCATCCAGCTCACCGGCTCGGCCGGCCAGAGCCTGGGTGTGTGGAACCACAAGGGCCTGACCATCACGCTCGAAGGCGACGCCAACGACTACGTCGGCAAGGGCATGGGCGGTGGGCGCCTGGTGATCTATCCGCCGCGCACCGCCACCTTCGACGCCCATCGGAATACTTTGATCGGCAACACCTGCCTGTACGGCGCCACCGGCGGCGAACTCTACGCCGCGGGCATGGGCGGCGAGCGCTTCGGCGTGCGCAACTCCGGCGCGCTGGCGGTGGTGGAAGGCATCGGCGACCACGGCTGCGAATACATGACCGGCGGCACCGTGATCGTGCTGGGCGACACCGGGCTCAACTTCGGCGCCGGCATGTCGGGCGGCATGGCCTTCGTGGTCGACGAGGCCGGCGACTTCGTCTCCAAGACCAACAAGGAAATGGTCGAGCTGACCCGCATCACCAGCGTCGAGATCGAGCCCTACCGCGTCTTCCTCAAGGCGCAGATCGAGCGCCACCTGGCGCTCACCGGCAGCGCGCGCGCCACGGCGCTGCTGGCCGATTTCGACGCCACCTTGTCTCGCGTCTGGCTGGTCAAGCCGAAGCGGATTTCGATTGAAGACCTGGTCGAGGATCTTCCCGGCCAGACACGTGAAGCAGTGGAAGCCTGAGTCTGTTTCAGCAGTAATCATGCCCCGCGTTGAGACCAGGACCGGATGGATGCAAGGCGCAGTGCGCCGGCAAGGGTCGTCCCTTGCCAAGCGCTGCAACGCCGCAGACGCCGGTCCTGGTCTCAACCCGAAGGGCCGGTTGCCTGCGGGAACACGGCCGCGTTACGGCTCGCTCATTTGGATTAACCAAACTTCGCTCCCCGCGCCTTGCCCTGCACCCGCAGGCAACCGGCGCGGGGCATGATTACTACTGAAACAGGCTCTAACATGGGTGACGTATTCCAGTTTTTGAAGCAGCCGCGGCGCGACGGCGCGAAGACCCCCGCCGACGTCCGCAAGCACGTGTTCCGCGAGATCTACGCGCTGATGGACCCGGCGCACGCGCAGGAACAGGCCGACCGCTGCCTCGGCTGCGGCAATCCGTATTGCGAATGGAAGTGCCCGGTGCACAACTACATCCCCAACTGGTTGAAACTGGTGACCGAAGGCCGCCTGTTCGATGCGGCGGAGTTGAGCCACCAGACCAACTCGCTGCCCGAAGTGTGCGGCCGCGTCTGTCCTCAGGACAGGCTGTGCGAAGGCGCCTGCACGCTCAACAGCGACGGCTTCGGCAATGGCGGCGGCTTCGGCGCGGTGACCATCGGCCAGATCGAGAAGTACATTTCCGAAGAGGCCTTCAAGGCCGGCTGGCGTCCCGACATGTCGAACGTGGTGGCGACCGGCAGGAAGGTCGCCGTGATCGGTGCCGGCCCGGCCGGATTGGGCTGCGCCGACGTGCTGGTGCGCAACGGCGTGAAGCCGGTGGTGTTCGACCGCTACGACGAAATCGGCGGCCTGCTCACTTTCGGCATCCCCGAGTTCAAGATGGAAAAATGGGTGATGACGCGCCGCCGCGAAGTGCTGGAGGGCATGGGCGTCGAGTTCCGCCTCAACACCGACATCGGCCGCGACGTGTCGATGCAGAGCCTGCTCGACGAATACGATGCCGTGTTCATGGGCATGGGGACCTACACCTACATGAAGGGCGGCTTCCCCGGCGAGGACCTGCCCGGCGTGCTGGAAGCGCTGCCCTTCCTGATTTCCAACGTGAGGAAGTGCCTCGACCTCGCCAAGCACGACGAGATCTTCCATGACATGAAGGGACTGCGCGTGGTGGTGCTGGGCGGCGGCGACACCGCCATGGACTGCAACCGCACCAGCATCCGCCAGGGCGCGGCCAGCGTGACCTGCGCCTACCGCCGCGACGAGAAGAACATGCCCGGCTCCAAGCGCGAAGTCGGCAACGCCAGGGAAGAAGGCGTTGCCTTCCTGTGGAACCGCCAGCCGGTCGAGATCGTCGGCAACGGCCGCGTCGAGGGCGTCAAGCTCGTCACCACAGAACTCGGCCCGCCCGATGCGCGCGGACGCCGCACGCCCGTCGTGGTGCCCGGATCGGAAGAAATCATTCCGGCCGACCGCGTCATCGTGGCCTTCGGCTTCCGCCCCAATCCGCAGCCGTGGTTTACCGACCACGACATCAGGATCGACCCGGGCGGCCGCGTGATTGCCCAAGGCCGGCAGCACGCCTTCCAGACCGCCAACCCGAAAATCTTCGCCGGCGGCGACATGGTGCGCGGCTCCGACCTCGTGGTCACCGCGGTGTGGGAAGGCCGCGAGGCGGCCAAGGGCATTCTCGCCTACCTCGGCCTGCTTTAAAACCGCCGCGTGCGCGAGGACGGCGGCCGCCCTCGGGCCCACCCTGTCGGGGTATGCTGCGACATTGCCACCCCTTTCCGCACGGATGCTTTCTGGCCCTTACTATCCCCGCTCGTTCACCATCCTGGTCATCGTCGCCATGGGCGTGCTGATCGTGCCGCTGGCCAGCGGCCTGATCAACGCGGTGCACGTGCTGCAGGGCGTGGTCGACACCCAGCGCCAGTTCACCCGCAACAGTCTCGCCATCACCCGCGACGTGCGGCAGATCGTCGAATCGGTCAGCCAGCTGCAGCGCGCCGCCGGGCAATACCATCTGCTGCAGGATGCCGAATTCGGGCCCGCCCTGCGGACACGCTTCGGCGAGTTGCAAACCCAGTTGACGCAACTCGAGTTGCGTCTCGCCGACGCAGCTTCGCGCGCCACGCTGGCCGGGCTGCTGACCCGCAGCCGCGCCCTGTATCGCCAGCTGCGGCCCGGCGCCTTTCTCGACAGCGCGCGCTTCCGTGCGCTCGACCCCGCATTCGACGCGCTGCATGCGGACGCACGCATCCTGCTCGACCAGGCCGATGCCGCGGTGCAGCGGGAATTGCAGGCGCTCGAAGCGACCGTGCAAGCCACCCGCCAGCGCCTGATCGTGCTGGCGCTGGCGCTGATTCCGCTGACGCTGCTGCTGGCCGCGGTGTTTTCCTGGATGATCAACCGCCCGATCAAGCAGCTCAAGGCCTCGATCCAGCAGCTCGGCCAGGCCGACCTGCGTCCGCTGCCGGCGATCAGCGGGCCGCAGGACATCGTCGAACTCGGGCGCGAAATCGACTGGCTGCGCCAGCGCCTGCAGGCGCTGGAAGAACAGAAGTTGCGCTTCCTGCGCCACGTGTCGCACGAACTGAAAACCCCGCTCGCCTCGCTGCGCGAAGGCGTGGCATTGCTGAACGACGAGTTGGCGGGCAGCCTCAACGCGCGCCAGCGCAGCATCGTCGGCATCATGGACAGCGGCAGCCGCGACCTGCAAAAGCGCATCGAAGACCTGATCCGCTACGGCGGCATGGTGCGCGACCCCACGCTGCCGATCGCCGCCCCGCAAGCGCTGGCCGAGGTGCTCGCCGGCGTGCTGGCGCGCCAGCGGCTGGCGCTCGACGCGCGCCGCATCCAGGTTGAGACGCAACTGGCCTCAAGGCCTCGATCCAGCAGCTCGGCCAGGCCGACCTGCGTCCGCTGCCGGCGATCAGCGGGCCGCAGGACATCGTCGAACTCGGGCGCGAAATCGACTGGCTGCGCCAGCGCCTGCAGGCGCTGGAAGAACAGAAGTTGCGCTTCCTGCGCCACGTGTCGCACGAACTGAAAACCCCGCTCGCCTCGCTGCGCGAAGGCGTGGCATTGCTGAACGACGAGTTGGCGGGCAGCCTCAACGCGCGCCAGCGCAGCATCGTCGGCATCATGGACAGCGGCAGCCGCGACCTGCAAAAGCGCATCGAAGACCTGATCCGCTACGGCGGCATGGTGCGCGACCCCACGCTGCCGATCGCCGCCCCGCAAGCGCTGGCCGAGGTGCTCGCCGGCGTGCTGGCGCGCCAGCGGCTGGCGCTCGACGCGCGCCGCATCCAGGTTGAGACGCAACTGGCCGTGGCGACCGTGCACGCCGACCGCGGCCAGCTGGAAACCGTACTCGACAACCTGCTGTCCAATGCGATCAAATTCAGCCCTGAGGACGGGCGCATCCTGGTGAAGAGCGAACCTGCCGACGGCGCGGTGGCGCTGTGGGTGTGCGATCAAGGCGGCGGTATCCTGCAAGCCGATCGCAGCCGCGTGTTCGAGCCGTTCTACCAGGGCGCCCGCCAGCCCGCCAGCACGATCAAGGGCAGCGGGCTGGGGCTGTCGATCGTGCGCGAATATCTGCTGGCCGCCGGCGGCGCGGTCGACATCGTCGATTGCCCGCCGTGGTCGACCTGTTTTCGATTAACCTGGCCCGTTCAATCTGGCCGCTACCGCAATGACGCTTAACTCTCTTTTTCTTGCCGGCTTGATCCTGACGCTGGGTGCCTGTGCCGCTCCGATCGAACGGCCGGCCTTTTTCGCCAGTCCGGCCGCACTCGACGCGTCGGCGATGCTGGGCGAACTGTCGCGCGTGGCCGTGCTGTCCGCCGACCAGCGCCGGCGCGAGTTGGCCGAACTGGAAGGCGAACGCCGCCTCGGCGACGCGCGGCGCTTTCAGTTCGCCGCGCTGCTGGAGCGCGAGGACAGCACGGACGCACTCGAACGCAGCCTCAAGAGCCTCAACGCCATGGCCGACGGCGACACGCGCGCGCAAGCGCTGCTCGACCTGATGAAAAGGTCGCTCAGAGCGCGCATCGAACTCAAGCAGCAGACCGCGCGCACCCAGGAATTGCAGGACAAGCTCGGGCAGATCAAGGCGCTGGAAAAATCCCTGCAGCAGCGCAACGACTTGCCCAAAGCCCCATGAAGAAACCGTGCATTCTGGTGGTCGACGACGACGCGGCGCTGCGCGAGCTGATCACGCTGCGGCTGGAAGCCAACGGTTTCAAGATCGAGGCGGCCGACAGCGGCGAGGCCGCGCTGGCACAGCTGGCGCTGGCCCGGCCCGACGCCGTGCTGACCGACATGCAGATGGACGGCATGGACGGCATGGCGCTGTTTCGCGCCATTCATGCGCGCGACCCGGCGCTGCCGGTCATCGTGCTGACCGCGCACGGCACCATCCCGGACGCGGTGGCCGCCACCCAGCAAGGGCTGTTCGGCTACCTGACCAAGCCCTACGACGCCCCCACGCTGATCGATCTGCTGAAGCGCGCCACCCGGCTCGCCGGCAGCGGCCCTGACGCGAGCGACGACAGCTGGCGCAGTGAAATCGTTACCGCCAGCCCGGCGATGGACGCACTCCTGGCCGAAGCCCGGCTGGCCGCGCAAAGCGGGGCGTCCTTGCTGATCCAGGGCGAATCGGGCACCGGCAAGGAGCTGCTGGCACGCGCCATCCACCGCGCCAGCCCGCGCCATTCCAAGCCCTTCGTCGCGGTCAACTGCGGCGCGATTCCGGCCGAACTGCTCGAATCGGAACTGTTCGGCCACGTGAAGGGAGCCTTCACCGGGGCGGGGCGCGACCATGCCGGCCTGTTCCAGAGCGCCGAGGGCGGCACCGTGTTCCTCGACGAGATCGGCGACATGCCCGCGCCGCTGCAGGTCAAGCTCCTGCGCGTGCTGCAGGAAGGCGAGGTGCGGCCGGTCGGCGCGACCGAAACGCGCGCGGTCGACGTGCGCATCCTGTCGGCCACCCACCGCAATCTGGAGGAGGCGATCGCCAGCGGTGAATTCCGCGAAGACCTGTATTACCGCCTCAACGTGGTCAACCTGGCGCTGCCGCCGCTGCGCGGGCGGCGCGAGGACATCCCGCTGCTGGCGCGGCACTTCCTCGCCGCGCTGACCGGAAAATACCAGCGCCGCATCCACGGCTTCGCCCCCGACGCGCTGGACATGCTGGTGGCGGCCGACTGGCCGGGCAACATCCGCCAACTGAACAACGTGCTGGAGCAATGCGTCGCGCTGTGCACCACCCCCACCATCCCGGCCAGCCTGGTGGCGCGCGCGCTGCGCGACAAGCCCGCCGAAATCCAGCCGCTGGCCGAGGCGCGCACCGCATTCGAGCGCGACTACCTCGTCACCCTGCTCAAGCTCACGCGCGGCCAGGTCAGCGAAGTGGCCCGGCTGGCCGGACGCAACCGCACCGAGGTGTACCGGCTGCTCCAGCGTCACGGCCTCACCCCCGCCCTGTTCAAGAATCGCGACGAAAACGCCTGAGTGTCGGGCGCAGGCGACGCCCGCGCCTTGACGGGCACGCGTCCGATACCAAGGCCGCAAGCCAACCCCATGATTTAAAAGAAAACGGTGGCTGTGGCACGACCTCTGCAAGGGAGAGGGTCCGCCCTCGGGCGCACCATACATTTTTAGAGGAGGACACCATGTTCGGATGGGCCATTTCGTTTCTTATCGTTGCCATCATTGCCGGGATTTTCGGCTTTGCCGGTCTGGCCGGAACCGCCGCCTGGATCGCCAAAGTACTGTTTGTCGTCGGTCTGGCGGTGTTTCTGGTACTGCTGGTCACCGGTCGCCGCCCGCCGACGGTTTAGCGTGCCACGACCAGCCGGGGAGCCGTGGCTCTTTTTTTGCGCTTTTTTCGGGGAATGGACACGGATGTCGCCGACAGAAGACAAAACAACCCAATAAAAACAATGTGCTGGATAACTTCAGCCCTTTCTGTCGCCATCAGGAGACAAATCGGCCCGCCAAACGCCAAACCACCCGACACCGAGACCGGACACCCAGAATATCCATATGAATTTATTGATAAAAACAGAGCTGGCACGGTCGTCGCAGGTGTCGGGTCGAATGCATCTGCATTCGACCCGATCCAACTACAGGAGATAGACATGAAACCCATCGACACGCGCATTCTGACTCTGACGCTCGCCGGCACCCTGGGCGCTTTCGCCGCCACCCCGGCCTTGGCCGCACCGGTGGTGATGCCCAACTTTCAGACCACCGACAGCAATGGCGACAACATGGTCAGCCTGCAGGAGTTTCAGGCAAAAGGCGGCTATGAACAGGCGTTCCACGAAGGCGACGCCAACCGCGACCGGCGCCTGAGCAGCGACGAATACACCAAGGCCGTTGCCAACAACGACCGCGTCAAGGCCGACAAGTATATCGATGACGCCATGATTACCGCCAAGGTCAAGGCGCTGATCCTGAAAGACGAAGGCGTGAAGGGGCTGGACGTGAACGTGGAAACCCACAAGGGCCTGGTGCAGCTCGCCGGCAGGGTCGACACGCCGGCGCAGATCGCCCAGGCCGAGAAAATCGCGCGCAGCGTGGAAGACGTGAAGGGGGTCAAGAACGCCCTTGAGGTCAAGCTTTCGCCGCCACCCCGGCCCTGGCCGCACCGGTGGTGATGCCCAACTTTCAGGCCACCGACAGCAATGGCGACAACATGGTCAGCCTGCAGGAGTTTCAGGCAAAAGGCGGCTATGAACAGGCGTTCCACGAAGGCGACGCCAACCGCGACCGGCGCCTGAGCAGCGACGAATACACCAAGGCCGTTGCCAACAACGACCGCGTCAAGGCCGACAAGTATATCGATGACGCCATGATTACCGCCAAGGTCAAGGCGCTGATCCTGAAAGACGAAGGCGTGAAGGGGCTGGACGTGAACGTGGAAACCCACAAGGGCATGGTGCAGCTCGCCGGCAGGGTCGACACGCCGGCGCAGATCGCCCAGGCCGAGAAAATCGCGCGCAGCGTGGAAGGCGTGAAGGGGGTCAAGAACGCCCTTGAGGTCAAGCGTTGATCGCGACGCCTGCGAGCCGACCGGCTGCGGCGGCTGCCGCAGCCGGTCGGCCCAATCCCTGCGGAGAATTAATATGCACGCGATCCCCCATCATCTGAATGACGAACACATGCGGCTCTACGAATGGAGCGGGGCCGGAACCGGAATGCAGCACGCCCTGCCGGTCGGATCGAAACGCAGCCACCCCTGGCATGCCTCCTACGCCGTGCTGGCGCTGCTGACCAGCCTGCTGATCCTCGACGGCTGCGACAGCAAAGGCCCCGCCGGAAAGGCGGGCGAGCAGGCCGGCGAAAAGATCGAACAGATCGGCGAGAACCTGCGGAAGCCCTGACCGGCCGCCCGCACAAAGCCGGGTACCCCCCGCGGCCTTGTGCGTGCGATCGAATCAGCCGATCAGAACATGTAGCTGTACATCAGCTGCCAGTTGACCTGGCTGTGTTCGATGGCCATGCCGCCGTTGCCGTTGGGCGGCGGCATCGGATTCGTAGCCGTCACCGTCACTTCCGGCACGTAGCTCAGCCCGAAATTGATCTGCGCCTGCTTGCCGAAGGCGTAACCGAAGCCCACCGTGTAGTGATCTTCCACGATCGCCGGCCACAGGTAGCTGACGAACTGATCGGGGATCGGGTTCTTGCCGTGGTTGTAGCCCACGCGACCGGTGAAGGCGTCGCTGAACCGGTAGGCCAGGCCCAGCAAGACAACGATCTGGTCCTCCCAGTCCTGCTGGAATGGCGCTGTCCCACCCCCCGGCATTTGGATGGCCACGGTGTTCATGCTGCTGCCCCACAGGATGTCCTTGATGTCGGCCGCAACCATCGGTCGGTTGCTCGCCTGCCAGGCGAGGCCAAGGCGCTGATCCTGAAAGACGAAGGCGTGAAGGGGCTGGACGTGAACGTGGAAACCCACAAGGGCATGGTGCAGCTCGCCGGCAGGGTCGACACGCCGGCGCAGATCGCCCAGGCCGAGAAAATCGCGCGCAGCGTGGAAGGCGTGAAGGGGGTCAAGAACGCCCTTGAGGTCAAGCGTTGATCGCGACGCCTGCGAGCCGACCGGCTGCGGCGGCTGCCGCAGCCGGTCGGCCCAATCCCTGCGGAGAATTAATATGCACGCGATCCCCCATCATCTGAATGACGAACACATGCGGCTCTACGAATGGAGCGGGGCCGGAACCGGAATGCAGCACGCCCTGCCGGTCGGATCGAAACGCAGCCACCCCTGGCATGCCTCCTACGCCGTGCTGGCGCTGCTGACCAGCCTGCTGATCCTCGACGGCTGCGACAGCAAAGGCCCCGCCGGAAAGGCGGGCGAGCAGGCCGGCGAAAAGATCGAACAGATCGGCGAGAACCTGCGGAAGCCCTGACCGGCCGCCCGCACAAAGCCGGGTACCCCCCGCGGCCTTGTGCGTGCGATCGAATCAGCCGATCAGAACATGTAGCTGTACATCAGCTGCCAGTTGACCTGGCTGTGTTCGATGGCCATGCCGCCGTTGCCGTTGGGCGGCGGCATCGGATTCGTAGCCGTCACCGTCACTTCCGGCACGTAGCTCAGCCCGAAATTGATCTGCGCCTGCTTGCCGAAGGCGTAACCGAAGCCCACCGTGTAGTGATCTTCCACGATCGCCGGCCACAGGTAGCTGACGAACTGATCGGGGATCGGGTTCTTGCCGTGGTTGTAGCCCACGCGACCGGTGAAGGCGTCGCTGAACCGGTAGGCCAGGCCCAGCAAGACAACGATCTGGTCCTCCCAGTCCTGCTGGAATGGCGCTGTCCCACCCCCCGGCATTTGGATGGCCACGGTGTTCATGCTGCTGCCCCACAGGATGTCCTTGATGTCGGCCGCAACCATCGGTCGGTTGCTCGCCTGCCAGGCGAGGCCAAGGCCGAACGTGGCCGGCATGTCGAAACCCACCACTTTGTAGCCGTCCCCCTTGAGATCGGGCAGATTGCCCGCCGTCTGATAAGCGCCTCCGACGGTGAGGGCATCGCTGAGCGTACAGGTGAAACCGAGTTTGGCCGCCACGCCGTAACCCTTGGCTGCACCGGTGAAATCGCTGCCGTCCCTGAAGTCGATGTTATAGGCCGTGACCGCCAAGTCCATACCGGCCCAGACGATATCGACGCTGCCGCCCACGTCGAAACGCTCGTTGACACGGCAGGCGAGCGGGAAGATCGCCCTCCCCACGCCCGCCTGGGCCATGTCTCCATTGGCGTACTCGGTGCCCATCCCGCCCTGCCCGTAGATTCCGACACCGTAAACCAGCTTGCCCCCTTTTTTCACATGGCCGGCATGTAAAACGCATCCGCGCCGGATTTGCCCATTCCCATGGAGGTTTCGACATCAGGGCCGACAAAGCCGACCATCACGTCAAGCCGGCTGCCGTCCGCCATCAGGGCGAGCGTAGCCGGATTGTTGGCCATCGCGGCCGTGCCGTTGTCGTACCCCATGGCCGCGAGTTTATTGAGTTGCATCGGAGTCTCCTCGGGAATGCGAGTGTAATTAGAAAAGTCGAAAATTTAACTTATTAACTTGGTAAGCCCTGAACAAGTCGTCACCCCGGCGAAAGCCGGGGCCCAGATGCTTGATTTGGCTGGATTCCGGCGTGCGCCGGAATGACAAAGAGGACTTGTTCAGGGCTTCCCTTGATGTGACACGCAGATTCGGAGCCCGCGGCAAAAACATGCCCGAAAAATCGGGCGCCGGGATCGCGGTTACATTGCGTTACACCTTGTTACCTGCCCCAAACACGGCCCTTACCGGACGCCTCTACCGTGCGGGTGTCGGCTGATGCAGCGACATTTCACAACGGAACAGGAGCGACACCATGAAAAACATTCTGACGAAAACCGCCCTCGGCGTACTGGCACTGGGCCTGATCGCCACCGGCGCACAGGCCGGCTGGGAACGTGAAGGGCGCGGCCACAACAAGCAGACTTACCTGCAAACCCAGGCGGGCCGGCAGATCGACGCACGCCAGGACCGGCAGATGGAACGCATCCAGGCCGGAATGCGGTCGGGCCGGATTACCCGCGCCGAGTTCCGCGGCTTGATGCAGGAACAGTACCGAATCCGCGTCCGAAAAATCGGGCGCCGGGATCGCGGTTACATTGCGTTACACCTTGTTACCTGCCCCAAACACGGCCCTTACCGGACGCCTCTACCGTGCGGGTGTCGGCTGATGC
Organism: Thermoplasmatota archaeon; assembly: GCA_023475455.1. The sequence continues at coordinate 17,195 of JAMCVR010000195.1, forward strand.
AGCGACATTTCACAAGGGAACAGGAGCGACACCATGAAAAACATTCTGACGAAAACCGCCCTCGGCGTACTGGCACTGGGCCTGATCGCCACCGGCGCACAGGCCGGCTGGGAACGTGAAGGGCGCGGCCGCAACAAGCAGACTTACCTGCAAACCCAGGCGGGCCGGCAGATCGACGCACGCCAGGACCGGCAGATGGAACGCATCCAGGCCGGAATGCGGTCGGGCCGGATTACCCGCGCCGAGTTCCGCGGCTTGATGCAGGAACAGCACCGAATCCGCGCCATGGAACGGCATTTCCGGACGGATGGCGTGATGAATGCACGCGAATTCCAGCGCCTGGATCACGCGCTGGATATCGCCAGCCGCACTATCCGGGAGGAAAGGCGGGATCGCCATGCGCGCCACGCATACGGCCACCCCTATCCGTTCAACTAAACGAAACGGGCGCCGCTATAGTGATCGCGGCGCCCCGCCGTTAACACCCGGACTCATCACGCACGCAAAGGAGAACGAACAATGAACGTCCCTGTCACCCTGGTTTTGGCCACCCTGCTTGCCGCAGGCCCGGTGCTCGCCGACCCGCCCGGCCACGCCCCGGCGCACGGCTATTACAAGAAGGACAAGAAAGCCAGACACTATCAAGGCAAGAGCGGCGCCGTGTATGTGCGCGATTACGGCATTTTGGCCGGCCGCTGCAACCGCGACGAGATCGGCGCCGTCATCGGCGGCGTCACCGGCGCCGTGATCGGCGGCCAGGTCGCCGACCGCGACGACCGCGTGGTCGGCATGGTGGTCGGCGGCGTGCTCGGCGCGGTGGTGGGACACGCCATCGGCGACAGCATGGACGATCGCGACCGTGCCTGCATGGGCCACGCGCTGGAACTCGGCCGCCCCGGCGTGCCGGTGGTGTGGCGCCACGACGGCCACGACTACCGCTTCACGCCGCGCGGCGACGCGCGCGACGGCTGCCGCTACGCCACGCTGAGGGTCGACGGCCGCAAGCCGCGCGACGTGCTGGCCTGCCCGGCCGGACGCGGGGAGTGGAGTTTCCGCCGCGGCTGATCCCCCGCCGTCCCCGGGCCAGAGCGCCAAGCCTGCTAGAATGCCGGCTTTGCGTCCTGGCCCTCTTGTGGCTACAGCCATGTCCGCCCTCAAGAACGACACCTTCCTGCGCGCGCTGCTGCGCCAGCCCACCGATTACACCCCGCTGTGGCTGATGCGCCAGGCCGGCCGCTATCTGCCGGAATACAACGCCACCCGCGCGCGCGCCGGCGATTTCCTGACCCTGTGCAAGACGCCCGATCTGGCGACCGAAGTGACGCTGCAGCCGCTGGCACGCTATCCGCTCGACGCCGCCATCCTGTTTTCCGACATCCTCACCGTGCCCGACGCGATGGGCCTCGGCCTCTATTTCTCGGCCGGCGAGGGGCCGCGTTTCGAGCGCCCGCTGCGCGACGAATGGGAAATCCGCGACCTCTCCGCGCCCGATCCCACCGACAAGCTCGGCTACGTGATGGACGCGGTGCGCTCGATCCGCCGCGCGCTGGATAATTCAGTCCCGCTGATCGGCTTTTCCGGCAGCCCCTACACGCTGGCCTGCTACATGGTCGAGGGCGGCGGCTCGGACGACTACCGCCACATCAAGACCATGCTGTACCGCCGGCCCGACCTGCTGCACCGCATCCTCGAAGTGAACACCCGGGCGGTGACCGACTACCTCAACGCGCAGATCGAGGCCGGCGCGCAGGCGGTGATGATTTTCGATTCCTGGGGCGGCAGCCTCACCCCGCACGCTTACCAGGAATTCTCGCTCGGCTATATGGAAAAGATCGTTGCCGGCCTGGTCAAGGAACGCGAAGGCCGCCGCCTGCCGAGCATCGTTTTCACCAAGGGGGGCGGCAACTGGCTGGAAGCCATGGCCGGCATCGGCGCCGACGCGGTGGGGCTGGACTGGACCCTCGACATCGGCGAGGCGCGCCGGCGGGTAGGCAACCAGGTTGCCCTGCAGGGCAACCTCGATCCCTGCGCGCTGCACGGCACGCCGGACCGCATCCGCGCCGAAGCGGCGCGGATCATCGACAGCTACGGCAACCATCCCGGCCACGTGTTCAACCTCGGCCACGGCATTTCGCAGTTCACCGACCCGGACAACGTCGCCGTGCTGGTCAAAGCGGTGCACAGCCGCAGCCGCGCCGTGCGCGCAGCGCCGCCTTCCGCACAAGGCGCCTGAGCGAATCCTCATCCAGCCCGTTTATTCGGACTTATTTACCAGGACCCAGCATGAAACAACTTTTGATCAGCCTGTTTGCCCTTTTCGTCAGCTTCGGCTTCGTCGCGCACGACGCCGAGGCCAAGCGCCTGGGCGGCAGCAAATCCTTCGGCATGCAACGCAGCGCGCCGGCCAGGCAGGATGCCGCACCGACGCCGCAGCGCCAGCAGCAAAGCG
>JAMCVR010000001.1 GCA_023475455.1 Thermoplasmatota archaeon
GCAGGGTGGGATCGTAGAAGATGCCGTAGCCCATCCAGGTGCGCAATTCGTCGAAGCGCAGGCTGCCTTCCGGCAGGCGCGCCGCCTGCCCCGGCTTCAAGTCGAAGCGCCGGTTAGCGGAGATGAGCGTCAGGCTGGTTTGATGGCTTTTGCCATCCAGCGCCCAGCCGGAGTGGAGGCTGTAGTTCGTCTTGATGTGCAGCTCGAACGCGATCCCGGTGCCTCCGGGTGGGGTCCAGCGGCTTTTCTGGTTCCATTCGTACAGCGGATAGGAGGGCATGTTCAGGGTGCCGCTGCGGGGCCGCCCCCCTGTCGGCGTCCAGGTAATCAGCGGCGCGAAACCCTTGTTGGAGGTGGTGTAGAAACGGTAGCCTTCGAGCAGCAGCGGCTTGTCGTCGCCGACCTCCGCCGGCGTCCAGCGTCCGTCGGCAGCCTGCACCCAGACGTGGCTTCGGGTCGTGGAACGGTTGAGCCCGGCGGCGTAGTCCACGGAAAACGGTCCCTGCACGAAACGCACCCGCTGCAGCCGGAAAGGATGGAGCGGCCCGCGGCGCAGCGTCTCCGCGTCCGCCGCCGCAAAGGCGCTGCCCTGGACGACTTCCACGCGCCCGTCGAAGCGCAGCAGGCGGCCCGCGCCTACCAGCAGGACGAGGCCCAGCAGCGCCAGGTGAAATACCAGCAGGCCGCCGCGGCGCAGCCGCGCATTGCTCAGAAGGGCGCAGGCGAGGTTCAGGGCGAGCAGGGCCAGCGCCGCCAGCAGCCACCCCGCCGGGGCGACCGGCGTGATATGGCTCGCCACCACCGCCGCGCCGAGCAAGGCCATTCCCGCCAGTGTCAGGCGCGGCGAGGCGAGGGCGCGCAGGATAGATATCACGGCGCGTTCCCGCATGACGACATGCCGGTGCTGCTGCAATTGCCGTAGCTCCAGTCGCCGCTCTTGGCGAAGCTGTCCACCTTGAGCCAGGCGCCGAGGTAGTAGGGCTCCTGGCTGTAGGGCGCGCTCTTGGCCGTGCCGGCGGGCAGCCCCGCCTCCGGTCCGACGTCTTTGAGGTTGGCCAGAAACGCCTTGTTCTTCCAGCCGTGCGGCACCGCCACATGACACTTGGAGCAGCGGAACACGCCGCCAAAGGCCTGCACTCTGCCGGCGTGGTATACGTGCAGGTTGCTTCCGCCGCCTATACCTCCTCCCATTCCTCCTCCCATCCCGCCGCAGCAAAAGCCGCTTATCTGCACTGTCGGCGGGTTGGGATTGGCGTACTGATCGTATTGGTGGCAGCGGAAGCACAGGGCGTCGGCGGTGGCGGTGCCCACGCTCTGGTTCCATTGCCCCTTCAGGATGAAGTCGTTGCTGGAGCCGTGCGGCCCCCACGGGTTGCCGTCCTCGCCGCCGCTGGGCGCCACCGTGTTCGACGCGGTGGCGGAGCCGTGGCAGTCGCTGCAGTACATGGTCTGGTTGCCGACGTCGGCGGCGCCGTTCCAGGGGGCGAGCCAGTTGTTCGGATTGGTGTTGCCGCGCACCGCGGGGGTGCGCCCGGTGTTGTCCATGACCGGATGCCAGGAGCGGTGGTTGTTGGTGGTGAGTTTCGCGCCGGAGTCGGTGGTGCTGACCTCCCCCTTGTGCGCGAGCGGGGCCTGGAATTCCATCGCCTGATTGGTGTACTTGGTCAGCAGGTTGGTGCCGGACGGCGTGCCGCCGGGCGAGTCGCCCAGGTTGGGCGGGGTGTCGTAGGCGAAATCGGAGTGGCACTTGAGACAGATCTGGTACTCGCGCGTGACGTAGGCGCTGCTGACCGTGGTGGCCGCGCCGGTTCCGCCTTCGCCGCGCTTCACGGTGTAGCTGGAAGGATTGCTCATGAAGGCGGCGGAGCCGTACACCGGCTCCACGCCGGAGATGCCGCGCAGCACACCGGAAGCGATGTTGGTGTGGCCGGCGGCATGGTCGTGGGTGCCGGCCGCGTCGGGGATGCCGGGGTTGGCGTAGGCGAAAGATCGGAAGAGCACCCGGTGCGGGTTGTGGCAATCCGTGCACTCGGCGTGGCGGTTGCTGGGCACGGTCTTGCCCATTGCCTGCTGGGACTCGGCGAAATCCTTGCCCGCCTGGGGCAATGGGGCGGTGCCGATGTTGTGCGCCTCGGGCTGCAGGTCGATGGGCATGCGCCGGGGCAGGGAAAAATCGCTCTTGATGTTGGGCACGTTGGCGACCGAGGTGAGAATGCTCTCCGCCGCGCTGCTGTGGCATTGGTAGCAGGTCTGCTCGATCGCCGGGTTGCCGCCGCTCTTGGGGATGCCGGCGCTGTCGGTTCCCTCCCGCAGCAGGCGCCGCGCGCCCTGCACGGTGTGGGTGTCGTGGCAGTTGAGGCAGGCCGCCTGCCACACCTTGGCGCCGAGGGGGAATTCGCGCAGGTTGGCGGCGGCGTCGAGATAGGTTTCGTCCGCCACCGACGGGTTGGCGTGGGCCGAGCCGGCCCAGGTCGGCCCTGCCTTGTCGTGGCAGGCCAGGCAGACGATGTCGTTGGTCGCGCTGAAGGCGCCCCCCGTCGGCGCAACTTCCTGGAAGCGGTTGGCGCGCAGAAACTTGGCGTTGCCTTTGGCGGGATCGGTTTCGCGCAGGTGCGGATCGTGACAGGTAGCGCACTGCGTCTGATTGTTTTCCAGCGGCAATTTCGGCTTCGGGCTGACGCCGGCCACGCGGTTGCCGACGTTGACGCCGTCGGGCACGCGCAGTTCGCCGTCCGCGCCGGCCAGGGTGCTGTCGTAGGTGAACGAAATCGGGTGGTCGTTGGTGAGATTGACGCCCAGATTGCGCGTGAAGCCGGTGAGTTCTCCGGCGCCGGGCGGCATGCCGCCCCCCGCGGCCGCACCGCTCATGGTGATGGTGGCGGGGGACTGGCCGCTCAGCACGTTGACATTCCCGATCGCCAGGGTGCCGTCGTGACAGGACAGGCACAGCTTGGAGCTGCCGCCGGGGGCGTTGGCCAGCTCCGTCGCGTTCGCTTCCATGGAGGCGGAAGCGTAGGGCGTGTAGGTGGCGCCGGACAGCGCGCGGTTCCATAGCGGTGCGGCAGGAATGTTTTCCGCCGCGTGGGGAGTATGGCAGAACACGCACACCTGGGATTCGCCGACCGCCTTGACGCTGCCGGGGCCGCTGACAGAGAGGTTGTGCCGGGTGTTGCGCACGTCAGGCACCTTGGCCGCCAGGGCGATGCCCCCCACCGTCAGCGCGAGGGCGGCGCAGCCGAGGAGTATCGTTCGCCAGGGCGGCAGCGACCCACGACGCATGTTCATCGCGATCCTCCCAGGAACTGCAGGACCACGATCCTGCCGTTGAACATGTCGGCGACATAGATCCGGTCCTGGCTGTCGGTCCACACCCCGGCCGGGAGATAAAACTTGCCCGGCTCCTTGCCGGTGCCCCCCAGCGCCAGCAACGGGCGGCTCTGGCTGTCGAACACCAGCAGGTTGTCGTAAAAGGATTCCGTCACGTAGACGTTGCCTTCCCGATCCACCGCCACGCCCTTGGGCCGCACCAGATTGCCCACGTACAGCCCCCGCTTGCCAAACTGGCTAAGCCACTTGCCGTCCGCGTCGAAAATCTGGATGCGTGAATTCATGGTATCCGTCACGTAAAGCCGTTCCCCGGCGAAGGCGAGGTAGGTGGGAAAGTTGAATTCCCCCTCCGCTTCGCCACGCCGGCCGATTACTTTCAACAAATGCCCGTCGTCACCAAACACCTTGATGTCATGGGCATAGGTGTCCGCCACATAGATCAGCCCGCGTTGCGCATCGCGCGCCAGTCCCGTGGGCCGTTTCAGCGCGTCCCGGCCGAACTCGCCTACGGGGTTGCCCTCACGGTTCAGCCGGAACACGCCCTGCAGTTCGGCATCCGCCACCAGTATCTCGCCCCGCGCGCCCGGCGCGATGCCGATCGGAGTTTCGAACCGCACCCCGTTACGCGCCACGTCCCAGACTTGCAGCGTCCCCGCCGGTTTGTCGAACACGTACACCGCCCGGCGGCTGACATCCGTG
>JAMCVR010000197.1 GCA_023475455.1 Thermoplasmatota archaeon
TTGCAGTGGGACGGCACCGTGCTCTACCAGTCGCAGCGCGACGACGCCTATACGGCGGCGCTGGATGCGCTGCGCGGAGAGGGCGCGGTCTTCGCCTGCACCTGCACGCGCAGCCAGCTCGCGCACGCGCCGCGCAATGCCGAGGGCTGCTGGAAGCGATGGCGCTTGGCGTGCCGGTGGTGGGCCTGGCCGAAATGGGTACCAAGGACGTGCTGAAAGAAGGCGCCGGCTGCCGCATCGCGCCGGACGATGTCGCGGGCTTTGCCCAAGTGCTGATCCCGCTGCTGGCCGATCGCGCCGCGGCGCAGGCGCTCGGCGCCGCAGGCAAGGCCTACGCCGCCACCTGGAACGAGGCGCGCATGTGCGAAGCCATCCTCGCGCTCTACCAAAACCTGCATCCGGAATTCGGAAGCGACACCGCGCGCGGCATAATCGCGGGGTGAACCCCGCACCCTATGTCGGGCGCTTTGCGCCGTCGCCCACCGGTCCTTTGCACTTTGGCTCGCTCGTCGCCGCCGTGGCGAGCTGGCTCGACGCCCGCGCGGCGGGCGGGCGCTGGCTGCTGCGCATGGAAGACCTCGATTTCCCCCGCTGCGAGCCCGGCGCGGCCGACGCCATCCTGCGCCAGCTGGAAGCCTATTCGTTGCAGTGGGACGGCACCGTGCTCTACCAGTCGCAGCGCGACGACGCCTATACGGCGGCGCTGGATGCGCTGCGCGGAGAGGGCGCGGTCTTCGCCTGCACCTGCACGCGCAGCCAGCTCGCGCACGTGCCGCGCAATGCCGAGGGCGAAATCATCTACCCCGGCACCTGCCGCCTGCATGCGCCGCCGCGCGTGGCGGCGCATGCCTGGCGGGTGCAAATCCCGGATGTAAGCACGCACTTTGTAGACCGCATCCACGGCGAGCTGCAGCAGAACCTGGCCAGTGAGGTCGGCGACTTCATCGTCAAGCGTGCCGACGGCCTGTTCGCCTACCAGCTGGCGGTGGTGGTGGACGATGCCTTCCAGGGCATCACCCACGTCGTGCGCGGCGCCGACCTCTTGTGGAACACCCCGCGCCAGATTTACCTGCAAAGCCTGCTCGGCCTGCCGACGCCGGTCTATGCCCACGTGCCGCTCATCACCAACGCCGCCGGGCAGAAGCTGTCCAAGCAGACCCTCGCCCCCGCCCTGCCCGAAACCGGGCGAAGTGCCGTGCTGGGTGAGGCCCTCGCCGCCCTCGGCCATCCGCCGCCGGCCGAACTTGCGGGCGCTGGGCCGGCCGAGCTTCTGGCATGGGCAAGCGCTCACTGGCACATCGAAAACGTGCCGCTGCAGCCGACCATTGCCAAGTCGCTCCCCTGACCGGACAATTCTCCTCACCCCTCACCCCTCACCCCTCACCAAAAAATGGCCCAGCTCCCGCCCGCCGTCGAACAGGTTCTGCGCGTCCACGCGTCTTTCATCCACACCGTCGTCAACGCCCTGCGCGACCGCAGCCAGCTGCCCGACCTGATGAAGCAGCTCGACGCCGCCGAGCAGGCCGGCTGGGCGCGGCTGGTCGGCGCGCTGCGCCACGTTATCAACGGCCGCCGCGATCCGTCGATCAAGCTGGGACTCGACGAAGAGGACGGCATCCTGCTCGACGCCATCCTGCGTGGCCTCGACAACCCCGCCACCCTGCCGGCGCTCGACGCCCAGCCGGACGGCAGCAGCGCCGCTCCGGGGCTGGCCGTGCTGATCGACGCCTCGGCGCGCGGCGACGCGCAGGCGATGTCAGTACTCGCCAACATGGCCGAACAGATGATGAAAGCCGGTGGCGACATGGCGCTGCTGGGCGGGCGCATGCGCCGGCTGGTCAACGGCGAGCGCGACGCCGGCCAGTTGGTCGGCGGCATGGGCCCGCTGGGGCGCGAGCTCCTGATCAGCCTGCTCGACGAACTGGCCAGGCTGCGGCCGAAGTAATCCCGCGCAAACCGGACATCGCCGCTTTTCCGCCGGGCGGGGCGCTTTGACAGCGTGTGCCGCAATCAGCTAAAATGCGCGCCTTTTCGGCGGTCGGTAGCCGAAGAAGCAGTCCCCAAGGCAAGGTGATGTAGCTCAGTCGGTTAGAGCATCGGATTCATAATCCGGGGGTCGGTGGTTCAAGTCCACTCATCACCACCACATTCTTTTCGTTGCCGCTTTGATCAAAGGCAGCGGCAAAATCCCCGCCCCCAGTCTATTCACTGTCCCGGCATGAAAAAAATCTACATCAAAACCTTCGGCTGTCAGATGAACGAGTACGACTCGGACAAGATGGCCGACGTGCTTAACGCGTCCGAGGGACTCACCCCGACGCCCACCCCGGAAGACGCCGACGTCATCCTGTTCAACACCTGCTCGGTGCGCGAAAAGGCGCAGGAAAAGGTGTTCCACGACCTCGGCCGGGTGCGCCATCTGAAGCAGCTCAACCCCAATCTCATCATCGGCGTCGGCGGCTGCGTCGCATCGCAGGAGGGTGCCGCCATCGTCGCGCGCGCGCCCTTCGTCGACGTGGTGTTCGGCCCGCAGACCCTGCACCGCCTGCCCGAGCTGATCGCGAAGAAGCGCGAGACCGGGCGCGCCCAGGTCGACATCAGCTTTCCCGAAATCGAGAAGTTCGACCACCTGCCGCCGGCGCGGGTGGAGGGTTCATCGGCCTTCGTCTCGATCATGGAAGGCTGCTCCAAGTACTGCACCTTCTGCGTCGTCCCCTACACCCGCGGCGAGGAAGTCTCGCGCCCGTTCGACGACGTCATCGCCGAAGTCTCGCGTCTGGCCGAGCACGGCGTGAAGGAAGTCACGCTCCTGGGGCAGAACGTCAATGCCTACCAGGGCGCGCTGCACGAGGGCGGCACCGCCGACTTCGCCTTCCTGCTGGAAATGGTGCACGAGATCCCCGGCATCGAGCGCATCCGCTACACCACCAGCCACCCGCGCGAAATGACGCAGCGGCTGATCGAGTGCTACGGCAAGCTGCCCAAGCTGGTGTCGCACCTGCACCTGCCAGTGCAGTCCGGTTCCGACCGCATCCTGGCGGCGATGAAGCGCGGCCATACCGTGCTCGAATTCAAATCCATCGTGCGCAAGCTGCGCGAGCAGCGCCCCGACCTCTGCCTGTCGTCGGATTTCATCGTCGGCTTTCCCGGCGAGACCGAGGCCGATTTCGAGGCGACGATGAAGCTGATCCAGGAACTCGATTTCGACGCCAGCTTCTCCTTTATCTACAGCAAGCGCCCCGGCACGCCGGCCTCCGATTACCCGGACGACGTCACCGCCGAACTGAAGACGCAGCGGCTGATGAAACTGCAGGCGAGAATCGAGGCACAGGCGCAGCGGGTGAACCAGTCCATGGTCGGCACCGTGCAGCGCGTGCTGGTCGAAGGCCATGCCAAAAAGAATGCGGAAGAACTCGCCGGCCGCACCGACAACAACCGCATCGTCAACTTCGCCGGCCAGCCGCGCCTGATCGGGCGCTTCGTCGACGTCACCGTCACCCAGGCCCTGCCGCACAGTCTGCGCGGCGAAGTCGTCACCCTCGAGAGTGCCCCCGCTTGAAAACCGACATCGTTGAACTGCGCCTAGCCCCGGAAGACAACCGGCGGCTGGCCAACCTGTGCGGGCCGCTTGACGAGAACCTGCGCCAGATCGAGGCCGCGTTCGACGTCACCATCGGACGCCGCGGCGCAAGTTTTAGATTCAGCGGCGACGCGGCGCAGGCCGAAAAGGCCGGGCAGGCGATCGAGCATTTCTACAACCGCGCGCATGACGAACTCTCGCTCGACGACATCCAGTTGGGACTGGTCGAGCTCACGCGCGGCCGTGCCGATGAAGAAGGCCCCGCGCTGCGCACCCGCCGCGCCGACCTGCGTGCGCGCACCCCGCGCCAGGGCGAATACATCGAGCAGATCCGCAGCCACGACATCACCTTCGGCGTCGGCCCGGCCGGCACCGGCAAGACCTATCC